>JBKJRF010000033.1:0-16001 GCA_046594825.1 Methylotenera sp. | reverse complement strand
GCAAAGACAGGCATTTGCATTAAGTTATTTTCATGGTTTAGCCCATGAGCAATTAGCACAACAACTCGCACAACCTTTAGGAACAGTAAAAACTTGGTTGAGGCGCGGTTTAGAAATACTTAAGAATTGTATGGGGAGTTCAAGATGAGATATGACGACCCTAACACACGTGATTTATTAGCCGCAGAATATGTGCTTGGTACATTACGAGGTGCTGCCCGTAGACGTTTTGAAGCATTAGCCGCTGCACGTGGCGACTGGAGATTGGCTGCGAGTTGGTGGAATACGCGCTTACATTTGCTAGCTGATACGGCCCCTGCCGTAGTACCACGTAAGCAAGTGTGGCAAACCATAGAAACGCGACTTTACGGCAATAAAAAAGCCGCAATACCAAGCTGGTGGCGCATGCTGGCTTTGGGTTCTACTGGCATTACTGCTGCATTGGCATTCTTCATGATGACTAGAGCCCCAGAAGTGGTCGAGGTGCCAGTCAAAGTAGCGGTTAACGTGCCAGTAGAAGTGCAGGTGCCTGCAACAGTGGCTTTACTGGCTGGTGCAGATTCAAAACCAGGTTGGATGCTAGCATTAGCTAAAAATAAAGCTGGTGAATCTGAAATTAGAGTGACCACGCTCGCAAACTTAAAACTAGCTGCGGATAAATCATTTGAACTTTGGATATTACCGCCTGACAAAGCTGCACCGATATCACTTGGTTTGTTGCCTAAACAAGGAAATCAACAACTGGCAGTAAGTGCTAAAACTGCAGCATTACTCATACAAAGTGGTCTAGCAGTTAGTTTAGAACCAGCGGGTGGCTCACCTACAGGCCAGCCTACAGGCGCTGTGTTGTATCAAGGTAAATTAACGCAGATTTAACTATTTAAACCAAAAGAAATAAACTTTAAAAATAAACCAAGATTAATAAGCAAAGGGTAGCAATGCAATTAACAAGTTTAGCAATTAACTTAGCCGAAAAAGGTTTAGTGCCAGATAGTGTTATCAGACAAGGTATTCGCCGTTTATCACAAACGCGTTTGGATGAGATTAGCGCAAACAATTGCGAAATGGGCGCACAAATTGAATCTGACTTTATTGCAGCAATGAATAAAGCGCCGATCGCGCTAGTACCAGAGTTAGCCAATGCACAGCACTACGAAGTACCCGCTAAGTTCTTTCAACTATGTTTAGGGCAGCATCGTAAATATAGTAGCTGTTTTTGGTTGCCGGACACCAAAAATCTAGAAGAAGCAGAAGCCAATGCATTACAACTGAGCTGTGAACATGCAGATTTAAAAGATGGCCAGCAAATATTAGAACTAGGTTGTGGCTGGGGTTCGCTTACTTTATGGATGGCAGCGCACTACCCTAACAGCCAAATTATAGGTGTTTCCAACTCAAACTCTCAGCGCGAGTACATTATTGCAACCGCTAGAGAACGTGGCTTGACTAACATTAAGATTATCACTTGCGACATGAATATGTTCTCACCAAATGACCATGTATTAGGTGATGGTACAACTCAAAAACAGTTTGACCGTATCGTATCCGTCGAAATGTTTGAACACATGCGTAACCACCAATTGCTGTATGGCAAAGTACATGACTGGTTAGTGCCCGGTGGTAAATTCTTTATGCATATCTTCGTGCATCGCTCTACCCCGTATGCGTTTGAAGTACAAGGTGATGACGACTGGATGAGTCAGTTTTTCTTCTCTGGCGGCATGATGCCGAGTGATGATTTGCCACTACGTTTCCAACAAAAATTAAAACTCAATCAACGCTGGCGCTGGGATGGAACACATTACGAAAAAACCGCTAATGCGTGGTTAGAGAATATGGATAAACACCAAGATAGTATTACGCCAATTTTAGAAAATACTTATGGTGAGGATAATGCTATTAAGTGGCGGAATCGCTGGCGCATTTTTTACATGGCATGTGCTGAGTTATTCGGCTATAAGAACGGCCAGGAGTGGTGGGTAACGCACTATCAGTTTGAGCGCCCGATTTAAATCTTCATTAAAGGTTAATTGGTGAAAACCAATGGAATAAGTATGAAACCTTTGATCATTATCAATTTTATTTTGTTTCAACTAGCATGGTTTGCCTGCGTGCTAGGCGCCGCTAATGCAATGCCTTGGTTAGGTGTGGAAGTCACGGCAGTAATTCTTGTTTGGCATTTTTTCTCAGCAAAGCATGCTAAATTTGAAATGCTGTTAATGCTCATTGCACTAACTATAGGTGCAACGTTTGACCAAACTATGCTGTCATATCACCTGATTGATTATAAACATCATGGCTGGAGCGCTTCTCTAGTACCCGTTTGGATTTTAGCGCTTTGGGTAGGCTTCGCAACTGCGCTCAATGTGAGTTTGCGTTGGATGCATGGGAGGTATTTTATAGCAGTTATTTTTGGGGCTGTGGGCGGCCCGCTGGCTTATTTGAGCGCAGAAAAATTAGGTGCACTGACACTGCAAGGCACGAATACCTATATTGCACTGTCAATTGGGTGGGCAATTATTACCCCGTTGTTACTACTTATCTCAGCTAAATTTGATGGATTTAAAAACAATAACTTTAAGTTGTTAAACATTAAAGGATAGAAACAATGATTCATTGGCAAATATATTTTGCAGGTTTGTTTGCTATTGGCTTATTTGCATTAGCAGGTTGGGTTGTCAGTTTAATGCGTGACAACGTTACACATGTCGATAGTATGTGGAGCTTATTTTTAGGCATGTCTGCCTACACTTATACCCTATTTTTTTACGAACTTACTCCACGAACACTTTTAGTCTTAACACTGGTTTCAATATGGGCAATTAGGCTATGTGGGTACTTAACTTGGCGTAATTGGAACCCGCATGAGGATCATCGTTATGCCGCTATTCGCAAAAACAACGAGCCGCACTTTTGGTTTACCAGCATTTACATCATATTTGGCTTGCAAGCAGTGTTGGCATGGATTATTTCTATGCCGCTATTTGGCGCGATAGAATCAAAATTACCACTTAATAATTTAGATACTTTAGGCGCCCTACTTTTTTTTATTGGTTTTATTTGGGAAACAATCGGTGACTGGCAACTCTCTGTATTTAAAAGTAAAACAAGCAATAAAGGCAAGGTTCTAAACACTGGATTATGGCGCTACAGCCGCCATCCGAACTACTTTGGAGAGTTTTGTGTGTGGTGGGGGTTTTACCTAATAGCAGTCGCTGGTGACGCTTGGTGGACTATTGCCGCACCTATCTTGATGACGCTATTACTACTTAAAGTGAGTGGTGTCGCTTTATTAGAAAAAGACATCACCGAACGCCGCCCTGCTTATGCTGAGTACATTAAACGTACTAATGCTTTTATTCCTTGGTTTACCAAATAGCATTGTCCTAAATAAATATCATATATCTAGAAATTAAAACATCTAAAACAAAATAAGTAACGTATATATCGTAAAGGATATTGAAAAGATGAAAGTTACACAAACAGCAATTTTAGTTATATCCATATTAGCCACTCAAGCTGTATCAGCAAAAGAATGGGCTTTTGATGTGTATTTGGATAAAAGCAAAATCGGCCAGCATACTTTTAACTTAGATAATGCGAATGAGCTAACCAGCAAAGCAAAATTCAATGTCAAAGTTTTGTTTATTAACGCTTACCAATATGACCATAAAGCGGTTGAAAAATGGCAAGGTGATTGTCTATCGAGCCTAGAAGCACATACGTTTGAAAACAAAGTGATTACCGATGTAAAAGGTAAGTTAACTGAGTCTAACTTTGTTGTGGACGACGGTAAAATCAAACAAAGCTTACCAGCCTGCAGCATGACTTTTGCTTATTGGAATCCGAAAATACTTACGCAAACTAAATTGCTTAACCCACAGAATGCCGAGTGGTTAGATACCAAAATCACTAAGTTGGGTTTAGAAACTATAGAAGTTAAAGGCAAAAATATTGAAGCCACGCATTACAAATTGGATGGCAGTTTGGCAGGTAAAAACAAACTGAAAATTGAGTTATGGTACAACGCAAATAATGATTGGGTAGCACTCCAATCTATCACGCCAGAAGGTTATATCATTAACTATAAACTACGTTAGGTTCATATATAAATGACAATTTCAACTATTAAAAATCAATCAATCAAAAGATTATTACTCATGACTTTTTTAGCCAGCATTATGTCAGCCTGTGCCACAAATCACTTAGCAGCTATTGCCACAGTGCCGCAGGTAGACTTACCAAAATTTATGGGCAATTGGTATGTGATTGCCGCAATTCCAACAGCGATAGAAACTGAATCTTACAACGCGGTTGAAAGCTATGTATTGGATAAAGATGGCTCGATTGCCACAACATTTACCTACAACAAAGGTAGCTTCGATGGCAAATTAAAAACCTACAAACCTCGTGGCTTTGTCATTGAAAACAGTGGTAACGCGTTATGGGGAATGCAATTTATTTGGCCGATTAAAGCAGAATACCGCATTGCATATCTGAACGAAGATTACACGCAAACCATCATTGCGCGTAATGCCCGAGATTACGTTTGGATCATGGCGCGCACATCAACTATTAGCGATGCAGAATATGAAAAATTAACGAATTTTACTGCAAAATTAGGTTATGACCTTAGCAAGTTACGCAAAGTACCACACAACGAAAACAATATTAAATAATCAATTAGGAAAGCATTCTTAATTAGGTATTCATAAAACATTATGTTCAATAAACTCATTAAATGGTTTGATAACAACGCCGTCAAGATTGAAGGCGGCGTTGAGATTGAATATGCGAATTGGCAGCAGATTGATTGGCCGCGGGTGATACCTTTTGTACTGATACATCTGTCATGTTTTGCTGTGTTTTGGGTTGGCTTTAGCTGGTTTGCACTATGTTTTGCCATTGCCCTTTACGCAGTGCGTATGTTTGCAGTCACAGGCTTTTATCATCGCTATTTTTCACACAAAGCTTTTCACACCTCACGATTTTTTCAATTCATATTAGCTGTATTCGGAGCATCTGCCGTGCAACGTGGTCCATTGTGGTGGGCTTCTCACCATAGGCATCACCATGTAAGTTCCGATGAAATCGATGATGCGCACTCCCCTGTACAGCATGGGTTTTTGTGGAGTCACTTAGGTTGGTTTTTATCAAATAAAAATTTTGCTACGCAAACTGAACGTGTGAAAGAGCTAGCAAAATTTGTTGAATTACGATTGCTAGATCGCTTTGATGTCATCGTACCTATCTTATTGGCATTGAGCATTTATTTACTGGGAGTATGGCTGGATGATTATTACCCGAATCTAAATACCAATGGCATGCAATTGTTGGTGTGGGGCTTTGCTATTTCAACAGTATTTTTATACCATGCAACTTTCACCGTCAACTCTCTGGCACATATCTGGGGCAAACGTAGATATGCCACCACAGACCATAGCCGCAATAATTTACTGATCGCACTTATTACACTTGGTGAAGGCTGGCATAATAATCATCATCATTATCCAGGCTCTGCCCGACAAGGTTTTTATTGGTGGGAAGTGGATTTAACTTACTACGGGTTAAAGATTCTAGCTGCTTTTGGTCTAATATGGGATTTGCGTACTGTGCCTTTAGCCATACGTGAGTCGCGCAAAATTTAGTATTAATCTTATTTAAGTATAAACAATAGTTAAAAATTTCAGAAAGTCGTCGATTGAAAATAGCCATTATAGGAAGCGGTATTGCGGGCAACACGCTTGCTTACCATTTATACAAGGAACACGATATTACTGTGTTTGAAGTTGAGAGCCATATAGGTGGCCATACTCATACTCATCACGTAACGCATGAAGGCCGCAATTACAATGTTGATACAGGTTTTATTGTGTTTAATGACAGGACTTATCCAAATTTTATTGCTTTACTGGATGAGATAAAGGTTGCTTGGCAGCCTAGTGATATGAGCTTTAGTGTGCGATCAGAAGAAACTGGATTGGAATATAACGGTACAAGCCTGAACACTTTATTTGCTCAACGCCGTAACTTTTTTAAACCTTCTTTTCATCAAATGATTCGTGATATTTTACGTTTTAATAAAACCTCACTTGAATTACTGGGTGAAGGTAATGAAATAAAACTAGGTGACTACCTGCAGCAAGGTAAATACAGCCAACAGTTTATCGATAATTACATTATCCCAATGGGTTCTGCAATTTGGTCTACCGAAGCACGACAAATGTTAGACTTTCCTGCACGTTTTTTTGTAAGGTTCTTTCATAATCATGGCATGCTTACTGTGAATGACAGGCCACAATGGCGCACTGTAGCTGGTGGTTCGGCAAGTTACGTGAATGCACTTACAGAACCATTCAAACATAAAATTAAGCTGAATACGCCAATAGAAAGCGTATGTAGATTAAAAAATTCAGTCCGTGTTAAGCCGCTATTTGGTGAAGAAGAAAAGTTTGATTACGTGTTCTTTGCCTGTCACAGTGATCAAGCCTTAAAAATGCTAAGCGACAAAACACAAACCGAAATAGACATCCTTAGTGCAATTCCTTACCAAGAAAATACCGTATATCTCCACCATGACGTTTCGCTAATGCCTAAACGCAAGCTAGCATGGGCGGCTTGGAATTATCATGTGACTGAACAGCCAACGGATCGCGTTGCCGTCACTTACAACATGAATATATTACAAAACCTACAAAGCACAGAACCGCTGCTGGTTACGCTCAACCATACCAGACTGATTAACCCAGCTAAAGTAATTAAGCGCCTGAAATATACACACCCTATTTATACGATTGCCGGTGCTGCAGCTCAGGCTAGGCATGCCGAGATTAGCGGCGTGAACCGTACAGGATTTGCTGGTGCTTACTGGCGTAATGGCTTTCATGAAGATGGTGTGGTGAGTGCGCTAGCAGCGCTCAAACACTTTGAACAATGTAACCTTGTTTGATTTAACTTTATCAGTACGGTATAGAATCCATGCTTAACAGCGCAATCTACAAAGGCTGGGTGACACATAATCGCTTTGCACCGAAACCCCACAGCTTTCGCTATAAAGTATTTATGATGTATCTAGATTTAGACGAACTACCAGTTTTGTTCAATGGTTTTAAATTGTGGTCTTATCAAGCTAGAAACTGGGTGTGGTTTAAAAGAGCAGATTATTACGGCAACCCAACAATACCCCTCAGCACTGAAATCAATAGTTTAGTCACCCACGCTACAGGATATAGGCCACAAGGCAAAATTTGCATGCTGACCAATATGCGTTATTTTGGTCATTGCTTTAATCCTGTCACTTTTTATTACTGTTTTGAAGCTGACGGAGTTAGCTTGCAAGCGATTGTTACCCATATCACCAATACTCCTTGGGGTGAAGATTATGCTTATGTGCATGATTTTAATGCTGAAAAAATCATCAAAAATACTAAAAATGGTGAAATCACTGCTTTTAAATTAGATAAAAACTTTCATGTATCACCATTTATGCCCATGGATATGGAATATGACTGGGCCTTCAAACTTGATACGAAGTCGGCGCCAAATCAGTTGTTCATTCACATGAAAAATCTACAAAATGGCGCACAAATATTTAACGCTACACTTGCACTGCAACGTTCAGAGATTAATGCTAGTTCACTCAACTGGCTATTAATTTCATACCCTTTTATGACTATAAAAGTAGTTGCAGCTATTTATTGGAATGCCCTGATTTTATGGATAAAACGTGTCCCTTTTTATCCACATAAGAAAAATCCATAATAAAAATTAACTATTAATTGAACAAAACTGCAAATAAAACCGTCACTACAAATCAATAAACGTAAATTTATACCTATAAATTTGAATCTGAAAAATAAGATTGATCGTATATAACTGTTATGACAACAATGACCACACTATCACAAGAAACGCTGACAACCAGTTTAAAACAAAAGAGCCGCTCAAAATGGGTAGCCGACTTTGCTAAAGAACAAATACTCAAGCGTTTACTTAACCTTCAAACTGGACGCTTAACCCTAATAGATGGAGTTGAAACGCTTAACTTTGGTAAAAGACGCTTAGATGATGAAGAATCAATCACAGCCACTATCACAGTACTCGACCCGCGCTTTTATGGCGAAATAGCATTTGGCGGCAGCATAGGTGCTGGTGAAGCTTATATGCTAGGTTACTGGGTTACAGATAACCTTACCGATGTAATACGCTTGATGTGCGTTAATCAGTCTGTAATGGACGCATTGGAAGGTGGTTATCAATGGCTAACCAAGCCGCTTATGAAAGTATTGCATTGGCTTAATAGCAATACGGCTGAAGGCAGCCGAAAAAACATTGCTGCACACTATGATTTAGGCAATGACATGTTTGCGCTATTTTTAGATCCAACCATGATGTATTCCAGTGCGATATTTAATGCGCAAACACCAACCTTACAATCAGCCTCTGAATTCAAACTAAAAACAATTTGCGATAAACTAGATTTAAAATCAACCGATCATGTGGTTGAAATTGGCACTGGCTGGGGTGGATTTGCAATTTATGCCGCCACACATTATGGCTGCAAAATCACCACGACCACTATCTCAACACAACAGTACGAGCTAGCAAAATCACGGGTTAAAGCTGCAGGTTTAGAAGATAAAATCACCTTATTACTTGAAGATTATCGTGATTTACAAGGCACATTCGATAAATTAGTTTCAATTGAAATGATTGAGGCTGTAGGGCATCAGTTTTATGACACTTATTTCGCAAAAGTTGGATCATTACTAAAACCCAATGGGTTAGCGCTCATACAAGCCATTACTATCGCTGACCAACGCTATGAAAATGCAAAAACATCAGTTGATTTTATCCAGCGTTATATTTTTCCAGGTTCTTGCATCCCATCCAATACTGCCATGCTGGATAGCGTTACCAAAGTGAGCGATTTACGCCTGTTTGATTTAGAAGACATCGGCCCACATTACGCTACTACCTTAAAAGTTTGGCGTGATAACTTCTTCACTAATATTCAAGGCGTTCGCAAGTTAGGCTACTCCGAAGAGTTCATCAAAATGTGGGAGTTTTATCTATGCTATTGTGAAGGTGGATTTGCCGAGCGTGCCTTAGGTGATGTGCATTTGTTATTAGCTAAGCCTGAAAATAGAAGAGCAGCGTTAATATAAAGCTGCACTAATGCAAAGTTAAAGTAGGCAGGCTTTTAGCTACGTGGTTTAATAGTGGGCAAATTTTGCCCACTTATTTTTTCTGCTATAGCCATAGTTTTATACATAATCCCTCGCCAATGCAAAACTCAATTAAAACGTTAGCTGAAATAGAATGGCGTGATGGTCAGCCCTACGCTAGCTCATTCCAGGATGTTTATTTCTCAAGTGACAACGGTTTACTCGAGACAGAGTATGTATTTTTGCAAGGGAATCATTTATCAACCCGTTGGCAACAATTAGCCACTAACCATTTAAACTCCCATACTTTTACTAT
Source organism: Methylotenera sp. (assembly GCA_046594825.1). GTDB lineage: Bacteria > Pseudomonadota > Gammaproteobacteria > Burkholderiales > Methylophilaceae > Methylotenera. Next base: position 6,518 of record JBKJRF010000033.1, on the reverse strand, counting down.
CGCTGAAACTGGCTTTGGTACAGGCTTGAATTTTTTATGTGCTGCAAAACTATGGCTTGAAACATCACCAAGTAATGCAATGCTGCATTACATCAGTGTAGAAAAATACCCACTTTCCTTACAAGACATCACCAGTGCTTTAGCCCTTTGGCCTGCATTACAGGCATTTAGTGAGCCATTACTGGCAACCTACGAAAGTCTTTGCAACGGTCTAGAACCCACATTACTTTTTGATAATAGAATCAAATTTAGTCTATTGATTGGTGATGCGACAGAACGTTTATGTAATATTCACAATAGAATTGATGCTTGGTTCTTAGATGGCTTTGCGCCTTCTAAAAACCCTGATATGTGGCAAAGTGCATTATTTGAACAAATGGCGAGACTATCAAACCTCGAAGCCACATTTGCCACCTTTACCAGCGCTGGGGAAGTTCGCCGTGGTTTGATTGCCGCAGGTTTTGAAGTGACTAAACAGCCCGGCTTTGGCAAGAAGCGCGAAATGTTGACCGGCAGATTTTTGGTTAATAAAAAAGCTGTGGTAAATCACCATGACGCCTAAAACTGCCATTGTTATTGGCGGTGGTATTGCAGGTTGCAGCACAGCTTACGCGCTAGCAAAACATAATATTAAAGTTACGTTAATCGAGCGTCATTCAACATTAGCTAACGAGGCCTCAGGCAACCCTTTTGCTATACTTTACCCACGTTTAACTGGTCAAAATACTGTACTAGAACTACTTAACTTATATGGTTACTTGTATAGCTTGAGTTTGTTAGCTGAGTTAAGCTTTGAACAATGCCAATATCAGGCTTGTGGTGTGATACAACTGGCAATTGACCAGAAACAACAAGACAGGCAAATATTTTTGTCCTCTAACATCAATCATGCTACTGAACAATTTAAGCAGATATTCCAACCATTTAATGCCGAGAAATTAAGCGAAATTGCCGGTATCAAACTTACACATAGTGGTTTATATTTTCCACAAGCTGGCGGCGTAGATATGCCTCAACTTTGCCATACATTAGTGCAACACCCCAATATTCAAGTCATTACTAACGCATCAGCTTTAGAAATCAAGCAAACAGTGCAAAACACATGGCAAGTTTGGTCTGACACCTCGGTTTTGTCAAATCCAGAAGTAATAACAGAGGCTGATGTAGTAGTAATTGCCAGTGCAAATGATGCAGCAAATATCAAGCAAAGCTCGTATATTCCACTGACTACAATACGCGGTCAGTTAAGCTATTTACAAGCGACTGTTAAAAGCAAAGCATTACGTACGATATTGTGTGGTGAAGGCCATATTAGCCCTGTAATGAACGACCAGCATTATTTAGGCGCTACTTTCACAACACAGGATAATGATGCCACAATAAGAACTGTAGACCATGCGAGTAATTTGAATTTGCTAGGGTCAATGTCCGAAGACTTAAGACATGAACTTGAAAACAACGTAATATCAGGCCGTGTGGCATGGCGTAGCCAAACACCAGATTACCTGCCAGTGGCTGGGCCGCTTTTAGATGTAGAAACTCTCATCACAAACGTACGTAGATATAACGAAAAACCTGAAAATTTACCTTGGTTGTCGGGCCTATATGTTAATGCCGGGCATGGCGCTAAAGGCTTTTTAAGTGCTCCCCTTTGTGCTGAAATCATTGCTTGCAGGATTACTGGCACTACGGCCCCAGTAGCAGTCAGTTTACTCAATGCGCTACAACCTAACCGTTTTGCTATGCGCAAACTCGGGCTTAAGCAGCTAGCTAGGCATTTAATCAGCGCTTAATTCACTTTAGAGATATCCATAAAAACGTTAAGCTCTTCATGTAAAATCGTATCAATACTTAATTAAATAATTCCCATGCAAAGTGTCACTACCCTTTACCAGCAAGCATATACACACCACCGTGCGGGGCAATTAGCAGAAGCCGAAGCGCTATATCAACAAGTGATTATGTTGCAGCCTCAACATGCTGACGCATTGCATTTACTGGGCGTTCTATACTATCAAACCAATCGTGCCGCGCTGGCGGTGCAGCAGATAGCACAAGCTTTAGCGATTGACCCCCGCAATCTGAATTATCTGAATAATTATGGGCTGGCATTAAGTGCTAATAATCAACCTGAATCTGCACTAAAAAGTTTTCAACAAGCTATTTTGTTACAACCTAAAGATTTGGATGTGCAGTTAAATATCGGCAATACTTTACTGACACTGAACCGATTCGAAGAAGCAGCTGGTTATTATCGACGCATACTACGTGTATTCCCTAGTAAAGAAGATGTTCGTGCTGCACTTTGCCATTGTTTATCATCTCTTGGTAATCAAGCACAACAACTTGGTAAGTTCACGCAGGCCGAGGCCAGTTTTCAAGAGGCTATACTTTTTAACACACAGGATGCAGCTTTATATTACAACTTAGGCAACGCCCAACGCGAGCTAGGTAAGGCAGATGAAGCCGCCAAGCAATATCAAAAATCCATACTATTAATGTCTAATGATGCTGACACATACAATAATCTGGGTAATGTACAGCGTGAGCTAGGCCAACTTGATTTAGCGATAGCTAGCTATGAAAAAGCCTTAAGCATCAATCCACAGCTTTATCATGCCAAGGTGCATCTAATCCATCAAAAGCAGCATATCTGCGACTGGCATGGCTTAGAAGCTGAGATCAACGAGATTCGTCATTGGGTAAAAACTGTGCCAAGTGCACAAATCTCTCCTTTTGCATTTTTAGCCATGCCGACAACTACGGCAGAAGAACAAAAACTTTGCGCCTATAACTGGGTGAATAATCGTTATTCGTCATTGATAGCGTTTGCAGAACAGTTAAATTTTAATCACGATAAAAACAAACCTATTGGAAGTAAACCAGCAAAAATAAAAATAGGTTATTTATCGGCAGACTTTAGGTTACATCCACTCGCTTTTTTAGTCAGCGAATTGATAGAACTGCATGACCGGAGTAAATTTGAAATCATTGGTTTTTCATATGGAATAAATGATAAATCTAGCGCAAGAGCAAGACTAGAAAAGGCTTTTAATCAATTCCATGACATCAAAAATTTATCTGAAATTGAAGCTGCAAAAAAGATAAATGCTTGTGGCATAGATATTTTAGTTGATTTAACAGGCTTTACCCAAACTAGCCAAACTGGCATTGCTGCCTTACGCCCTGCCCCAATTAACGTCAATTGGCTTGGTTATCCTGGAACTATGGGTAGCTTCAATACGGACAGCTCTAATTCAAGCCCACTATTCGATTACATACTGACAGATAGCTTTATTAGTCCACCTGAATCAGCAAACAATTACGCCGAACAATTAGCCTTGTTGCCAAATAGCTATCAACCCAATGATCGCAAACGGCCTGTAGGTAAAATACCAACCCGTGAGGCATGCAAATTACCTGATAATGCTTTTGTATATTGCTGCTTTAACCAAACTTTTAAAATTACACCTGATGTTTTTGCCGTTTGGATGCGCTTGCTTAAATCTTCACCTAATAGCGTACTTTGGCTTTTAGACTGCAATAAGTGGGCGAAACAGAACTTAATTCGCGAAGCGGCTTTACAAGGTATTACAGCAGATAAACTCATTTTTGCACCGCGTCTCAGCATTGCAGATCATCTTGCACGCCATGCACATGCCGACTTATTTTTAGATACGCTTACCTATAACGCACACACTACTTGCAGCGACGCTTTGTGGATGGGAGTGCCAGTATTAACCTGCGTAGGCCATACTTTTGCAGCAAGGGTTGCAGGTAGTTTATTACAGACTACAGACTTAAATGAACTTATCACATATACACTGCAAGATTATGAAAATAAAGCATTATATTTTTATAAAAACCCTGATGCATTATTAATGTTAAAAGAGAAATTAATCACTGAAAAAATGACCTCTAAACTATTTGATACAGACCTTTTTGCAAAATCTCTTGAAGAAGTTTATATGAATATATTTGCCCAACAATTTAGCAGCACTAGTTAGCTGCTTTAAATCAGTGATGACAAAGCTAACTAGCAGTTCAAAAAATTATGCTAAAGTCACAAAAGATGTAATTTACTCAACTCACAAAAAAAACGAATAAACCTCATTAGGATCAGAACATGGCAGCAATCGACATTACCCCTATTTTAAAATTCATGCTGGATAAGGGTGGTTCCGATTTGTTTTTTAGTACAGGAGCTGCGATTCATATAGAGGTTGAAGGAGACACCCTACCCATCAATGCACAAGTGATGGTACCGGGCATGATCAAAGAAATTGCTTATTCGATGATGTCTCCGGAACAAATTAAAGAATTTGAAACGACTTTAGAATGCAACTTTGCCATCAGCAAAAAAGATATAGGCCGTTTCCGCATTAACGTTTTCAGGCAGCGTGGCGAAGTTGGTATGGTTATCCGCCATATTAAAACCGAGATTCCGTCAATTGACTCACTAGGTTTACCTGAAGTACTACAAGATTTGATCGTGCGCAAACGCGGCTTGATTTTAGTGGTTGGTGCCACGGGTTCAGGCAAAACAACAACCCTTGCCTCTATGATTGATTATCGCAATGCGACCACTACAGGTCACATTCTCACATTAGAAGACCCGATTGAATTTGTACATCACCATAAAAAATCAGTGGTTGACCAGCGTGAAGTAGGCATAGATACGCTTTCTTTTGAAAATGGCCTTAAAAATGCTATGCGCCAAGCGCCTGATGTCATTTTAATTGGTGAGGTACGTGATATGGAAGGCATGAAAAATGCCTTGGCGTATGCAGAAACTGGGCATTTATGTTTAGCAACTTTACACGCTAATAACGCTAACCAAGCACTTGAGCGCGTGATTTCTTTCTTCCCGGAAGATGGCAGAGCCGGCCTGTTACTTGGCATGTCAATGAACCTAGTTGCAATTATTTCGCAACGCTTAATCCCAGGCAAACAAAGCAAGCGAGTAGCTGCTACAGAGGTAATGATTAATACGCCGTATATCTCAGAGCTCATTCAGAAACAAAAAATGAGCGATATTAAAGAAATCATGGCTGATAACAATGATATTGGCATGAACACGTTTGACCAGTCATTATTCCGACTATTTGCCAATGGTAAAGTTGATGAAGAAAACGCATTAGCCAATGCGGACTCTCGTAATGACCTATCCTTAAAAATGCGCTTTGCTGCTGAAGGTAACCGTATTAGCAGTTTTGGTTAATATAGCTTGCACTTAATCAGCGCTCGTTAAAAGCCGCAAATATCGCGGCAATGACAATCAAAGAACCTCCTAGCCACTCGTTCCAGGTCATTACCTCGTGCGCTAAAAAATACGAGGCAATGGCAGCTACTACTAATTCAAACAAAAATAATACTGAAGCACGCGTGGCAGTAATTTGCGTTACGCCATATTGCACAAATAACGTTGCCGCCATTACTAATAAGGCAATTATCAACATTACCAACCACTGATTTACACTAAAAAAACTAGGGGCTGGCAATGCCTCTTTAATAAATGGCATCAACATCAGTGCCATTATCCAAACACCCGCCCATACAGCAAAGGATTTGGTGCGCACTGTTAAATGAGTCGATTTTCGGGTAATGACATTGGTCAGAGAAAAACCCATACCAGAAGATAAGGCTATCCATTCCGCGTTATTTCTAGGCAACGGCCAGGCACTGAATGCCCCTAACGTTTGGCCTGAAAAATCATGAAGCATGATCAGTGCACCAAGTAAAGACAATGCAATAATCATTAAACCGCGCATATTGGTGCGCTCTTTGAGCCAAAAATGCGCCAATATCAATGTCCATAACGGTGATAAATAAAACAGCAACATCACCCGCATCACTTCGCCATCTATCACTGCGAGCACATAAGCTAAGTTAGTCCAACCCGCAACAAAACTCAGCCAAAAGATGCTGAGTGGTTGCTTAAAAATTCCTCGCCAATGCTTAGCAAAATAGATACCGGCCAAAATAATGACAATGCTGTAGGTATAAAAGCTAGATGCGACACCCGCCACGCCCGCTTCCGCCATAATGCGGTACGGAAACCACATAATTCCCCAGCATAATGCACCAAACAGCAGGCTAAAGACAGCAAGAGGGTGATTAGTTGAATGATGTTTAGTTAGATTTCTGTTGTTATTATTACTCACATGATGACCTTTAGCTTTAACTACACACTTCTTTTGTTTTTATTGCTTATTAAATCTTATAGTTACATAACTACAGACTTCTTTAAATACTCACTTTGGATAGCTCGCGCGCTATATTACAATATTGCCTATGAATCCAAACCTTAATTTACTGCAACCGTACCCTTTTCAACGCTTACGCGACTTATTCAAGGGCATTACGCCGAATCCAGCTTATTCTGCCATCAACCTATCAATCGGTGAGCCTAAACACGCCACACCACAGTTGATTAAAGACGCGCTGGTGAATAATTTGGCTGGCTTGGCTACCTACCCCACAACTATAGGCTCTTTAGCACTCCGTGAAGCGATATC
>JBKJRF010000227.1:0-9342 GCA_046594825.1 Methylotenera sp. | reverse complement strand
CTTATTGTTTGGTCAAGACTCATTAGGTAACACAGGTCACTTAGGCCAGGACAAAGCCGCAGCCATGACCAATGAAATGGAAGTGTGTGGCTGTAATGGTGTGTGTAAAGGTACGATCGTCAAAGCCATTCAAGATCAAGGCTTATTTACCATTGATGATGTAAAAAAACAAACCAAAGCAGGCTCAAGCTGTGGCTCATGTGTGGGGTTGGTTGAGCAGATTTTAGCTTCAACTTTAGGTGGCGGTTATGCCCCTCCTTCTACCAGCAAAGCAATCTGTGGCTGTTCAGACAGAAACCATGAAGAAGTACGCGAAGAAATTCGCACACATAAATACTTAAATATTCCGGATGCCATGAAAGGTATGGCTTGGCGTACGCCAAACGGCTGTGCGACTTGCAGGCCTGCACTGAATTACTACCTACTCTCAACATGGCCACATGAAGCAGTGGATGATCCGCAATCACGCTTCATTAACGAGCGCGTACACGCCAATATTCAAAAAGACGGTACCTATTCAGTTATTCCACGTATGTATGGGGGTGTAACTACGCCAGATCAGCTACGCAAAATCGCTGATGTCGCTGATAAATATGCAGTGCCGATGGTGAAAGTCACCGGTGGTCAACGTATCGATTTATTAGGCGTGAAAAAAGAAGACTTAGTAGGCATGTGGAAGGATTTAGACATGCCATCTGGCTACGCTTACGCCAAAGGTATTCGTACCGTTAAAACTTGTGTGGGCTCTGAATTCTGCCGTTTCGGTACGCAAAACTCTACACAAATGGGTATCGATATTGAAAAAGCGTTCGATCATATGTGGGCGCCGCATAAGGTTAAATTTGCGGTATCAGGTTGTCCACGTAACTGCGCAGAATCTGGCATCAAAGATGTTGGTATCATCGGCGTGGATTCAGGTTGGGAGATCTATGTAGGCGGCAACGGCGGTATTAAAACCGAAGTTGCTCACTTCCTTTGCAAAGTAAAAACTTCTGATGAGGTGCTGGAATACTCAGGTGCATTCATTCAAATTTACCGTGAAGAAGCACGCTACTTGGATCGAACCGTGCATTGGATCGAACGCATAGGTTTAGAGTACGTAAAACAACGTGTGTTAGAAGATGCTGAAGGTCGCAAAGCAGCTTACGAACGCTTGTTATACGCCTTACAAGGCGCAGTAGAACCATGGAGTGATCGTGTACAAAAACGTGAACAGCATAAAGAGTTTGAGATTATTTCAGTATAGCCTTTCACCTCTCTCACTCCTGCAAAGTACTTGTCCATCAAATCAAAGGATACGCAATAAAGCTATAACTTTAAAAATTTGCAGCCTGAGCGTGAATGACGAAAGAATATAAAGTTCTAAGCTAAAAATATTCGCAAAAATGTATTAACGTAATTAAAAAATATTAGGAGAAATTTTCATGCAAAAAAGTTTTTGGCAAGCAGGTCATAAGCCTACATTGTTCTCAGCATTTTTATATTTTGATTTGAGCTTTATGGTGTGGGTTTTACTTGGCCCATTAGCTGTGCAAATAGCCACTAGTCTTCACTTAACACCCGGTCAAAAAGGTTTAATGGTAGCAACGCCAGTGTTAGCTGGCGCATTATTACGTATCGTCATGGGGGTATTGGTTGATCAAATCAAACCAAAAATGGCAGGCTTGATTGGTCAAGTGATTGTTATTTTAAGTTTATTGGCTGCTTGGCTGCATGGTATTGAAACTTTTCAACAAGCATTGATGTTAGGTATAGGCTTAGGTTTTGCTGGCGCTGCATTTGCCGTAGCGTTACCACTAGCTTCACGCTGGTATCCGCCAGAACATCAAGGTACAGCATTGGGCATTGCGGGTGCGGGTAACTCAGGTACGGTATTCGCTGCATTGTTTGCCCCTAGTTTAGCCGTGGCATACGGTTGGAACAATGTGTTTGGTATGGCGCTTATTCCATTAGGCATCGCTTTGGCAGTGTATCTTATTTTTGCAAAAGATAGTCCTGATGCACCACCTGCAAAATCATTAAGCCAATACGTAGCGATTTTGAAAGATAAAGACGCTTGGTGGTTCATGTTTTTTTATAGTGTTACATTTGGCGGGTTTGTCGGCTTGGCATCATCACTGACCATTTATTTCAATGACCTTTACAGCTTAGGCCCAGTAAAGGCGGGGTACTGCACTGCTGCTGCTGTGTTTGCTGGCTCACTAGTACGTCCGCTTGGCGGCATGATTGCCGACCGTATTGGTGGCATTCGCACACTACTGACCATGTATGCCATAGCTGCAGTGTTGTTATTTGTCATGAGCTTTGGTCAACCTACCTATCAACTAGCACTAGCGATCATCATTCCTGTGATGGCAGTATTAGGCATGGGTAACGGCGCAGTGTTTCAATTAGTACCACAACGCTTCCGTAAAGAAATCGGCGTAATGACAGGCTTGGTCGGTATGGCTGGCGGCGTAGGTGGTTTTTACCTGGCGGCCAGTTTGGGCTATTTCAAACAAACATCAGGCAACTACCAAACTGGTTTGATGATTTTTGCAGGCTTGGCGGTGTTAGCAATGATAGGTTTAGCTGGTGTTAAAACTAGATGGCGTACTACTTGGGGCAGCGCTACCGCCACTTCAGCAAAAGTGTAAACTAGCTGGATGTCGCTACAATTTGAAATTGGCCAATCCAGTCTAACGGGTCCGCGCACGCGCAACGAAGACTACATTGGCGTGGTAACTCCCGCCAATGAACAGCTTAGCGTTAAAGGTGCGTTGATTGCAGTAGCAGATGGTGTGAGTGGTAATGCAGGCGGTGGAGAAGCTTCAGAGATGACGGTACGTACAGTAACCTCGGATTATTACGCCACGCCTGATACTTGGGAGCCACTAGCCGCGCTAGATAAAGTATTGACTGCCGCTAACCGCTGGTTGATTGCACAAGCTAACGCCAACCGTGATATGGCGGGCATGGCCACCACGCTCTCGCTCTTATTATTACGCGGCCAGCGCTATTACTCTGCCCATGTGGGCGACACGCGTATTTATTTGTTGCGTGACGGTGTATTGAAACAACTGACCAACGACCATGTGTGGGACAGACCCGATATGCGCCATGTATTAAAGCGCGCCGTGGGTTTAGACCAGCATTTATCAGTTGATTTTGGGGAAGGCGCATTACAAGTCGGCGACTTGTTCGCATTAATGAGTGATGGCGTATGGGATTCGATAGGTGAGCAAAGCATTCATAAAACGTTAGGCCTTTATGATAGCCCTCAGATGATATGCGACAACCTCACCAAAGCCGCGATAGAAAAAGGCAGCCAAGATAATAGCAGTGTGGTTGCCGTTAAGATTACTCAACTTGGTCAGGATACGCTCACAGAGCTATTAGCCGGAGGCAAGCATCTAAGCGTACCCAATAAGTTAAACGTTGGCGAAACGATTGATGATTTTGAAGTCATCGAAATATTGCATGAATCACGCGCCAGTTTGCTATATAAAGTTCGCAACCTGAATACAAAACAGCTATTTGTATTAAAAACTTTGCAGCCGATATTAGCAACCGATGTAGATAGCTGTAATGGTTTATTGAATGAAGAGTGGCTGTCTAAGCGTGTGGTATCGCAATATGTACCACAAGTGTTTCCTGTATCGGTAGAAAAGCGTAGCAAGCTTTATTATGTGATGAGTTGGCATGAAGGCGCCACATTGCAACAACGTTTGGATAACGGTCATCATTTTACCGTGGCAGGTACGGCAAAAGTTGGTATAGACATGATGCGTGGTATAGGCGCACTGCATAGGTTAAACATTGTGCATCGCGATATTAAGCCTGCCAATGTGCATCTAGCTAGCGACCAGCGGTTACGCATTTTAGATTTAGGTGTAGCGCTCAGTAGTGGCGTTGGCGCCATTGAAGCCATGCAGAACCCTGGTACGCCAAGCTTTATGGCGCCAGAGTTGTTTAATAGCGAGCCAGCCACGCCGCAAAGTGATATTTATGCGGCAGGTGTTACCTTGTATCACTTGCTTACGCGTAAATATCCGTATGGCGAGATTGAGCCTTTTCAGCGACCAAAATTTGGCCAGCCAATTCCGCCGACACGCTACAGACCTGATATTCCTTATTGGTTAGAGAATATAATACTAAAAGCGGTTGCGCATGACGTTAAGCATAGGTTTGAGACGGCAGAAGAAATGTTATTGGCGTTGGAGCCTGGTGAGTTAAAGCCGATTTTAGCACCTGCAAGAACACCACTGATTGGGCGTGCCAGATTAGTTAAATGGCAATGGATGGCAATTTTTTCGTTAATATTAAATTTTTTATTGATTTATTTATTAGTAGTTTCTTGAATAGTTTTAAGATTTATCAGAATGTAAAGGTGAGTTGGAATGAGTAATTGGGTTAAAGTCGCGCCGTTTGAAGATATTCCTAAATTAGGTGCCCGTGTTGTGCGGACAAAAGATGTAGAAATCGGCGTATTCCGTTTAGAAGATGACCGTATTCTAGCTGTTAACAATAGCTGCCCACACAAAGGTGGACCATTATCAGAAGGTATCGTTTATGGCGACAAAATCGCCTGTCCGCTACATTCTTGGAAAATAAGTTTGGTCGATGGCAAAGCAGAAGAGCCTGATGTGGGTGAAACTGCCTGCTTTAATACTAAAATCGAAGATGGTTTTGTTTATTTGGAACTTAAAGATTAAGCGCATTTAAATTACGCTCATACGATTAAGCAAAAGTGGTAACCATAAGTGATTAAAGAAACAAAAAGTACCTGTTGTTATTGCGGTGTTGGCTGCGGTGTCATCATATCTAGTCAAAATGACAAGATTATCGACATCAAAGGTGACACTCAGCACCCTGCAAACTTCGGCCGTTTATGTACTAAGGGCTCTACGTTACATCTTACGGCCAAACTAGATAATCGCTTACTCTATCCTGAGTTACGTACTAGCCGTGACACGTCTAGAGTACGGGCCACATGGGATGAGTCATTAGACTTCGTTGTTGAAAAATTTGCCAAAACGATAGAGACGCATGGGCCTGATTCGGTTGCATTTTATATCTCAGGTCAATTGCTGACTGAAGATTATTACGTATTTAACAAGCTCGCCAAAGGATTAATTGGCACAAATAACGTAGACACCAACTCACGCCTTTGTATGAGTTCTGCTGTAACAGGTTATAAAGCCACACTAGGCGCAGACTCACCGCCAGCCTGCTACGAAGATATAGACCATACTGATTGTTTATTCATTGCAGGTAGCAATACTGCGTTTGCACACCCCATTATCTTTCGTCGTATTGAAGATGCGAAAGCCAAAAACCCCAATTTAAAAATCGTCGTCGTCGACCCACGCCGTACCGATACCGCACAAGCGGCAGACCTGCACCTTGCAATTCTGCCGGGTACAGATGTAGCCCTATTTAACGGTATGCTGCACGTGATGCTATGGGAAGGTTTGTTGGATATGGACTATATCAACAAGCATACTAATGGCTTTGATGCTTTAAAAGATACTGTACGTGAATACACGCCAAAAATGGTGTCTGATATTTGCGGCATCAAGGAAGCTGACATCATCACCGCGGCCAAATGGTTTGGCAAAGGGCCTAGCTTATCCATGTACTGTATGGGTTTGAATCAAAGTATTCACGGCACTGATAAAAACGCAGCATTGATTAATCTGCACTTGGCCACGGGGCAAATCGGCAAGTTAGGCGCAGGGCCGTTCTCACTCACAGGTCAACCCAACGCTATGGGCGGTCGTGAAGTCGGTGGTATGGCGAATCTACTTTCTGGCCACCGTGATTTGGCTAATCCTGAACACCGTGCAGAAGTCGCTAAACTTTGGGGTGTAGATAGCGTTCCTGAAACTGCCGGTAAAACTGCCATTGAAATGTTCAATGCAGTAAAAGATGGCAGCATTAAAGCTATTTGGATTGCCTGCACCAACCCAGCGCACTCCATGCCAGATTTAAACAACGTGCTAGAAGCGTTAGAAACTGCAGAATTAGTGGTTGTGCAAGACGCTTATAATAATACTGACACCAATCAATATGCAGATGTATTGTTACCAGCAAGTACTTGGGGTGAAAAAGAAGGCTCTGTCACTAACTCAGAGCGGCGTATTACACGCGTCAATCCAGCAATACCGCCACCCGCGGAAGCACGCCATGACTGGGCGATTATGGTAGATTTTGCACAGCGTTTAGAGAAAAGGCTCGCGAAAAAGTCCAACCTATTTCCCTTTAGTAACACTGAAGAAATCTTCAATGAACACCGTGAAACTACTCGCGGTCGCGATTTAGATATTACTGGCTTGAGTTATGCCTTACTCAACGAAAAAGGCCCGCAACAATGGCCATTTCTGAGTGGTGAAACGTCTGGAAAAGCTCGCCTATATAGCGATGGTATATTCCAAAAACCCGATGGAAAAGCACAGTTTATTAACGCTACCTACAAAGGTACGGCTGATAAAACCGATGCACGCTACCCACTACACTTGCTCACAGGCCGCTTACGTGACCAATGGCATGGAATGAGCCGCACAGGCACGGTTGCACAGTTATTTAACCACGCAGAAGAACCTGTTATACATATCAGTGCTGATGACATGGTGCGTCGCTCGATTAAAAATGGCGATCTTGTCAAAGTAAGCAATAAGCGTGGCAGTTTAGTATTACCTGCGCAAACTTCGAGTGAGGTACAACCTTCTCAAACGTTTATCGCCATGCATTGGGGCAGCCAATTTATGCATGGTTTAGGTGTAAATGCATTGATGCCCCCTGAGTTTGATAAAACGTCTAAACAACCAGAACTCAAACATACTGCGGTTAAAATCGAAAAACTAGAATTACCATGGCGCATGACCGTGATGCGCACCATTCAAGATTTAGCCATGCTACAAAAAGTACGTAGTTTGTTAGCAAACTTAGAATATGCAAGTTGCGGCTTATTTGGCCGTGGTACAGAACGCCATGCTGGTATGCTTATTTTACGTGCGGCGAATGCAGAAGCACCCGATGCCGCACTAATAGACCAGATTGACGCGATTCTTGGCATGACAGACGAGATGCCTTTGCTCAATTACATTGATGCAAAACGCGGTATTAGCAAACGTATTTTGGTCGAAAATAACCCAGCTAATAGCAAGCCAGAAATCACGGGCGTACGCTTAGTAGGTGAAACGTTAGCAACAGACTGGCTTAAAGACGTAATGACCACAGGTGAGTTTAGCCCAGAGTTGCGCCGTTGGGCATTAGCCCCACTCATCGCACCCCCTGCAGGCCAGCGTAGTCGTGGCAAGATTATCTGTAATTGTTTAGATGTCGCTGAAAATAACATTATTGATACGATTCAACTTGGCGCAGATTTAATCACACTGCAAAGTAAATTAAAATGTGGCACTGAATGCGGCTCTTGTCTACCAGAGTTGAAACGACTTGTGCTACAACATGGGAAATTTTAAGCCAGCCTTTGCTAAGAAAAACACTGATGAAAAACACCTATTGGCTTTTAGCAGTTTACTTGTGTGCATCATTAAGTTGCACACTTCCGGCGCATGCAGAAAATGATCCGCAAGACCTTATGGCAACTACACCTCAAGGAGATAAAGTAATATTGCATCCAAATGGTCGCTGGGAGTTTACAGATACTAAGAAAGCGATAGAGGCCAAAGAAGTTGCTAAGCAATTTCCAGAAAATCAAGGTTGTCCATCTGGTACACAAGGTGGTTTACTTGGCTTAGGCCGGTGCATACCAGTCGGCGATAAAGACTACAACCGTGGCTCTTTGACTGGAAAAGGCCGTTAAGTCATATAGGATTAATGCTTACAGCAAACCACGTTCACTAAATGACAAAGTTTGATTGCCCGCCACAATAAAATGATCCAGCACCCTCACATCTACTAGTGCCAAAGCTTTTTTAAGTTCCACCGTGATCATTTCATCGGCTTTACTTTGTTCCGCCACACCTGAAGGGTGATTATGGGCAAAAATTACCGATGCCGCATTATGGTGTAAAGCTCTTTTGACCACCACTCTAGGATAAACGCTGGTTTGTGTAAGCGTGCCTGTGAATAATTCTTCAGTAACAATAATCCTGTTTTGTGCATCTAAAAACAATACCATAAATACTTCACGCGTTCGGCTGCCTAATCTTAAGCACAAATAATCGCGCACCTGCTGAGGCGAGCTTAAAATATCCTTCACCTGCATTTGCTCATTCAGCGCGCGGCGACTCATTTCAAATATAGCTTGTAACTGGCAATATTTGCTACTTCCAATACCGTTTACTTGTGTAAGCTCATTGATTGGTGCCGCGAATATATTATTTAAGCTACCAAATTGCGTCAGTAAGTCACGGGCTAAATCTACCGCACTTTTACCTGTAACGCCTACGCGCAAAAAAATCGCCAGTAATTCAGCATCCGATAAAGCTTCTACTCCTAATTCAAGCAACTTTTCTCGCGGACGCTCACTCGCAGGCCAATCAGTAATTGCCATTCACTACCCCTTATTATTTTTATTACCTAATTCCTGCTAATTTAATTATCAGGCTTAATCATCTTAACCAACCTATCTCGCGCGCCGTTTTTGCACCTACCATCGTCTGTCCCAAACTTTTTGGTATTACTGCCTTACTTACACTGACTGGTACTCGGCCACCCATCAATTCGGCAAAACTTTGTGGGTAGCGTGGCACTTTATCAGGTTCAGCATAACCGTCAGGATATAGAGGTAAGGTATTACTTAAATCATATTTATCGGTAGCATTGAGTGTATGTAGTAACTCATGTGAAAGTATCACCAGATTTTGTTTGTTATATTCACTATCACCAAACAAATTGACTCGGCCAATACGCCCTTTATTAAGCGCAGTAGAGTGGCTAAGTATCGGATGGGTAATCGGATCGTAATACAATAAATAAAGCCGAATATCAGGTTTAACATTTACTTTTGGGCTGTTTGACCAAGCAAAATATCTAAACTTTAAACTCCAGATAATAGTACCTAATACACTAGAATCATTAGGTGGTTCAGGCGGCACATTATTAACTTCCGCCCCTAATTCTAGTTCAATTGGGTGGCGTAACCCTAAATGATAAGGCTCGGCTTCTTCAGCAAAGTATTCTGCTACAGGCTCAAAATCATTGCGAGTTAAGGTATGTAAGTATGCACTTACTTTAATGCTACCATCTACGTTCACTGGATATACCGCTACATACAGATTATGTTTCCAAGCCAAATCGGCCTTATCTAACCAAGTTTGTTGCACTACGGTTGCTAATATCAGCAATAAAATGATGATTCTGATTATCTTCCACATTACATTGCCTTCAATGATT
>JBKJRF010000096.1:0-7891 GCA_046594825.1 Methylotenera sp. | reverse complement strand
GTGAAGCGATTGACGATTTAAGGCCATTTAATGCAAATGACTTTATTGATGCGATGTTTGATTAGTCACAATGACTGCTATTTTGTTAATGCTTAGACTTACTACTAGCGCATATTTAGCAATACATTCAAAACTAGACATTCAATTAGTTATACAATAAAAAATATGATTCAATTCGATCAAGTGACCAAACGCTATCCTGGCAGTGATGAGGCGTTAAAGAACGTCAGCTTTAGTATAGAAGCCGGTGAGCTAGTGTTTGTGACTGGCCACTCGGGTGCAGGGAAAAGCACTTTACTCAAACTGACGGCTGCCATCGAACGTCCAACTAGTGGTACTGTACTGATTGCTAACCAAAATATCAGTAAACTCAAAACATCTGCAATTCCATTCATGCGCCGCAGATTTGGCCTGATCTTTCAAGACCATAAATTATTATATGACCGCAATTGCTTTGAAAATGTGATTTTGCCATTACATATCAATGGCGTATCGGGTGTTGAAGCAGCAAGACGTGTACGTGCGGCACTGGATAAAGTGGGACTTTTACACAAAGAAAAAGCAATGCCAATTTCATTATCGGGAGGCGAGCAGCAGCGGCTTGCAATTGCTCGCTCAGTAGTAAGCCGACCATCCATCCTCATCGCAGATGAACCTACGGGCAATTTAGATGCAAGTTATGCGGCGGATATTATGGCTATTTTTTATGCGTTCCATCAGGTTGGAGTGACGGTCGTAGTTGCCACCCACGATGCACTCGGCATGAGTGCAAGACAAAATCGCGTATTGCAACTTGATCACGGCGAATTAACACAAATTGACCTAAAACAGGACGATATAAAAATGGGGAGTTTAAGCACATGAATACTTGGCTAAATCACCATTCCCAAGCGATTAAACTTGTATTGTCACGTATGCGCAACAATAAGCTATCAACACTTATGATTTGCTTAGTAGTTGCAGTAGCGATGTGCATACCTGGCTTGTTTTATGTGGGAGTTGACCATTTATCTACACTCACCAACCACATGCAAGATGAAACTGAAATTAGTCTTTTTCTTAAGCTTGATGCCAGTGCGGATACTCTCGCAGAAATTGATAAACTTCTAGCAAAAAATGAGGCGATTAAACAGTTTCGCTTAGTCACTAAAGATGATGCCTGGAAGAAGTTAAAAAGTCAGTCAGACGCTAACAATGCGGTTTATCAGCTCACTAAAAATCCGCTGCCTGATGCATTCTTTATTCAGGCTAAGTCTACTGATCCAGAGGCCTTAGAAAAACTTAGAAATGAGTTACAAAACATCAAAGGTGTAGAGCAAGCTTTGCTCAATACAGAGTGGGCTAAGCGCCTCGCGACAATATTAACGCTAGGCAAAAAAATAATATTGTTCATTGCCATATTGCTCGCAATTGCATTGTTAGTCATTATTGGCAATACCGTGCGCATGCAAATACTGACACAAAAAGATGAAATTGAAGTAAGTAAACTAATGGGTGCAACGACTAGCTTTATTAAAACACCTTTTTTATATGCAGGCATTTTGTACGGACTATTTGGTGGGCTGCTGGCGATTTTAATGATTGCTGGCGTCATTGAGATATTCAATTACTCAGTGGCGCAGATCTCTAGGCTTTACAATAGTGACTTTAGTTTAAGTCTATTTAATACCAATTTATTTTTCACTATTATTGGCAGCGCCATACTCATAGGCTGGGTTGGCTCTTATTTAGCGGTGATACGCTCTATTGCCTCAATAAAAATTAATTAATAATCTAAACAATTAAAGTCCTTAATTCGGCTGTCAATAAAAACAAGTACATACAAATACCCCACTATTGTTAATGTCGTTAAATTATTTAACAAAGTTAAGTTTTCTACTAAATATAAAAATATTAATGTAATTAATTCAATATGTTACGTTAAAATATTTACAATTTTTCAGTTGACATGATCAGTTTTTATTAGCTAACATGTATCTCAAATGAATATTTACTTAACATTAGCAAAACATCCTTCGCTTTACCTCAAGCGAATAGGTTCCACTGGACGAATGCCTTCGCTTCGCTTCAAAGAATCTATTTCGTAATCAGCCGCTAAATGCTTTGGCGGCTTTGAGGAGCTGCCATGAGCACTATTCATACTTTCACAATCGCTAATCACGAACATGTGGTTAATAGAGTCAACGAACTTCATCATCGAACTGATGACATCAAATCAAAAGTCGGTCACGTCCTAAAACATCTATGGAATACGGAGCGAGAACTTGGTTCAATCCAAAATCTTGGGATCTTTGATGATCTTAAAAAAAGGTTTCCTAACTTTAACGAAGCAATTGAATTCTTTGAAGGAAACGCCATTGCGCTCAATCAATTAAATATGCCTTACGAGGCTAATCCAATATTGCTAATCGGAGATCCTGGTTTAGGCAAAACATTTTTTGTACGTGAACTTGCAAAACTTATGGGTCTTCCGTTCTTCGAGATTTCCATGAATACGGCCAGTGCCAGCTTTGCACTAACAGGTGGAAACCTTCAATGGGGCGATGCCTCAGTAGGCTTTATTGCAAAGTCTCTATCTGAGAGTTCAATTGGGAATCCTATTATCATGATTGATGAAGTCGATAAGGGTGGTGGTGATTCAAGATTTAATCCAATGAATTCTTTATATGGATTGCTTGAGCCACATTCAGCCAAGCGTTTCAAGGATGAGGCATTAGAAGTTGAAATGGATGCCAGCAAAATAATCTGGGTGTTAACTGGAAATTATATTGAAAACATTCCTGAACCTATTCTTTCACGAATGAGAGTGATCAATATTGACCAACCAACAAGACTTGAGATGCCTGGTGTTGTCCGAAGTATTTATAGCAATATCAGGAATGATAAAGTTTTCGGTACAATCATTAATACTGACCTTGGTGATGAAATTATTGACTCTCTAATAGGTTTAGTACCAAGAGCGATTAGAATGACTTTAGAATCTGCCGCACTCAAAGCCATCACGGATAAACGCTCAACTATTCTTCTATCTGACGTTAAATATGAGAAAAAGGAGAAACGTCATGCCATCGGATTCATGTGATCAAAACATGGTCGAATTCAATGCACTTGAACACTTTCAAAACTTAGCGGCAGGAAAGAAGTTTCGTCTTTCAGATTATATTGATGTCAGCTATGTGGAAGGCTGGAAAGGCATCATTGAGACTCTTACAGACGAACTGAAATGCTACTCAATCGAAATCACTCGTGTTGAAGACACTTACGGTCAGCTAGAAATCAGCTTTAATCCCTTAGCAAAATCTCATGAAGTTAGCGTATGGCGACTGCTACATGATGCAAAGAATCTATCAAGAAGTCTCTGCGTTGTTTGTGGATCATCAATAAGCCATATTAGACCTAGGTTAGGGATTAAAAATAAATGCCGAGTATGTGAAAATGCGGGAAACGGAGGAACTGGAACGTGGTTGGATAAGTATTAAATAAATTGTTATAGAACGCATAACCATCTGAAAAATTGATATTTTTTTCAGATGATTCCTTTAGTTTGTTAATTTTAGTGCAAAAATCCACCATATCACTTAGGGGTGTGAGTGCAGAAATGCACCACCATAGGATTGGATAAACTCTCGCAATTTTGCGAGACTCATCTAGGATGATCTGTATGGAAACCATCGCCAACACGAGCGCAGCAGGAGGTAGTATAGATCAATATTTTTTAAGATGCACCAACTCAGCTAATCCACTGTTGCCATCTGCGTATGCCAATTTAAAACTATCGCGCTTTTGCCAGCGTTGCCAAAAGTAATCCAAATACTCAAAACGCTCATCAAGCGGGGTTTGATTGGTTGGAAACTTTGAGAACGCTATTGCGGTACACAAAGTAATGTCTGCAAAAGTTGGCGCGCTGCCGCCAAGTAACCATTCGCGGCCATCCGCTAAATGTTGATTAACTAAATTTGCGTGTGCAAGCGCTTCTTTGCGGCAATGTTCGCCCCATTGTGGGTTATTTGTAAGCTCAATTTTTAGCCCTAAGCCTTGGTGCATGACGTGAAACATGGTCACAATGCGATACAAAATATGTGTAAATATGCGGCTATCCCACATGTCATCTTGGCCCTGTGCTAATGCCGTATCTCCCATGACCTTGCGGCCTGCAAAACTGTGGTCTAAGTAGCGCGCAATACCTGTAGATTCTGATAAAAATGTGCCATCAGCCAATGCTAATGTTGGTGTTTCGCCCCATGGGTTCATTTTAAGGTGAGGCCATTGACGTTGTTGCCCGCCGGGCGCCATGTCATAAATGACTTCTTCAATATGTTCGGCGATGCCTTTTTCATGTATAAATAAACGTAAGCGCTGTGGGTTTGGGAATGCCGAAGGTGAAGTGAATAAACGTAATTTTCCAGTCATGATTTATCCTTTTTGATGGTTTTATAATTTTTAAATGTCTACTAATTAAGTATAAAAAATAGGTTACACATCATCTGCAACTCCATTTTTAGTGCTTAGCTAGCAGTGTTTGCTCACGTTATTTGCCTACTCTGCGACCAAAGCTCACTGCGTAAGCTGCTGGACGGGCTAGTAAAATTGGATCATCAGATGGCTCAATGCCGTCTACCAAGGTTAATGGGTTATACATTGTGCCTTTTTCAAACTTTACGCCATTTGCGTTCATGGCTTTTATTGTCAGCGTTCCTAAATTGACTACTTTTCTGTTGGCAGGCCAACTCACCGTTGCATCATTGGTGACATCACCCTTTTTGGCAATTTGTAAGGCAATAGTATATTTTACTGTGCTGGTTTTTAGTCGCGTTGGTAACTCTTCCATCAAGTAGTTTGCTACTGCTTTTGCTGTTTCTTCTTTAGTTAAGTATTTAGCACCGGTTAATGGCTTGATTAAATAGCGACCATAGTGCGTTTCACCTTTAGCGTTGGTGAATTTAAACGCATTGACGCCAAAAAATGGTTGTGTAGCAAAGCTTACTGGTGCTGGTTTAGGTGTGCTAACAAACTTTTTAGCTGCGGGATGGCTCTCTAAAAATTGTTCAATAGGGCTGGGCTTGGGTGAATCTGGCTTAGTAGCTGCTACTGCATTGAGTAAACCTAAAAAGTCTTCTGGTTTGGCTGCTGGGAAACCATTGACTGAAATGACCACCATATCTGTTACTACATCTTTAGGTAAATTAAAACGTATTGCCATGCCTTTTGGAAAAGCATTGCCATCTGCATCAGGAATATTAGGCACACCAGTTGCATCAGAAAAACGTACGGTCACTGGTGTTGTGACTTTACCTTGTAAGTAAGATGCCTTAGTAATGGCTGAAGCTGTTGGAGCAGCAGTGAACTCACCATCAACTACAATACCCTTGGCATGATTGGCGCGAAATCCCGCGTGTGGGCCACTTGATAATGTAGTGAGTGTATCGACAATTTGCTCAACCACAGGTTTTGCAGTCGTAGCAGTAACTGCGGCAGTATCTGCATAAGCAGTGGCAATACTTAAAGCGAGCAAACTTATGCCAAATAATGCTTTAGATGCAGAATTATTCATGTTGAATCCTAAATGCTAAAGTTAAAATGACATGGAGCCATTTTACTTAGCTTACACGCCATGGCTTTTTAGCCAATCGTTGGCTAGTTTTTGCGCATAATCCGCCGCGGTTTTATTGTAACTAGGGCGGTAATCTGCGTTAAAACCATGGTTTACGTTTGGAAACACGACAATCTCAGACTTACTGCCAGATTTTTCTAATTCAGCCTGCATTTGTTCTATAACTTCAGGCTTAATAAACGCATCGGTACTTGCATACAAACCTAGCACAGGCACTTTTAAGTTGTGTGCAATATCCACTGGGTCATTCGCTTTGATTTCAGATTTCATACCGTTGAGTAAGCCGTAGTAAGCTACGCCGGCTTTCACGTTTGGATTGTGTTCCGCATAAAGCCATACAGTACGACCACCCCAGCAATAGCCTACTAAACCTAACTTGTCAGTATTACTTTTTTTGTTAGTTTTGACAAAAGCGACAGTTGCATTTAAATCGGAAAATACTTGCTCATCGGGCACTTTGCTCACTACTTTGCTTAAAATCTCACCAATGTCGGTCATTTTTGAAACATCACCTTGGCGTGCAAAAAGCTCAGGTGCGATAGCCAGATATCCCATTTTTGCGTAACGACGGCACATGTCTTTAATATGCTCATGCACACCAAAAATTTCTTGAATGACCAGAATAACTGGAAAATATTTACCGGCAGAGGGCATAGCTTGGTAAGCAGGAATGGTACCTTCCGCTACTGGCACCTTTACTTCGCCAGCAGTAATACCGCGCATATCAGTGGAGATTGCTTGTGCTAGTAAGGGTTTTGATGCAATTGCAAAGCCTACTGCAAGTGATGTCATCATAAATGCCCGACGTGAAAAGCCAACTGCCTCAGCTGTTGGTGTGAATTCTGTACTGTTAAAATCTAATGGTTTAGAGCCATAGGTTTGTAAATCCATAACTTTTCCTTTAATAGTAAAAATGCTAGTTAGTTCATGTTGGTGATTAATGAAGTTCTTAGTGAAATTAATTGGTCGTTCAGGCTATTAATTTCGGGTAAAGCACAACCAGTGCTGCAAGCCACTTTTAACAGCACATGTTGCGATTTTTCTTGCAGTTGTTCGCCTAATTTTGTTAATTTCACAATTACACGTCGCTCGTCATCAGTGGCTCTTTGACGTGATAAATAACCATTTTTTTCAAGACGCTTCAATAACGGCGTTAATGTGCCAGAGTCTAAAAATAAGCGCTCACCCAGCGTGTTAACTTTGACGCTATCTTGCTGCCACAGCACTAGTAATACTAAGTATTGTGGATAAGTGAGGTTGAGTGCGTTGAGTAGCGGCTTATAGACTTTCGTCATGCTGAGTGATGCGGAATAAAGAGCGAAACACATTTGTTGATCCACATTAGGCTGTGGCATAGCTTCAAGAATTTGCTTATCCGAATTAAAAGCTTGAGGATTGGTTTTTGACTTCATAACAATAAATTTACCACAATTATATTGTGTACAATTCATTTTCTTAGTCAAATAGAAATGATTGGCTTTGATTATAGATAATGTATTCGCAAAGTTGCATACTGTCATTTGCTCATGGTCAATCACTATGGCAATTTATCAATTAATTATAAAGTAACCCCAATTTAATGAGCTAGATCCGATTTAGTAGAAGGCCAAGTCATGATGATTATGCTGCAATTGGGTAATTTATGTAATACTGACTTGCGAAATCAGTAGGACTTTGGTTTTTAATTTTTGCATGTTGCCTGATGCGATTTTAGAACACTTCAATGTACTCAAAGATGACTCGCCTAGCATTTGCTCTGGTTTTAAATCGATAGTGATGCAAGCTTTCAGTTTTAAGTGTGCCAAAGAAACTTTCCATCGGTGCATTATCCCAACAATTGCCTTTGCGACTCATTGACGTTTGCATACCATAACTGGCCTGCAATGCACCGTAAGCGGCGCTACAGTATTGGCTACCACGATCTGAATGATGTAATAATCCAGGCGGAGGTTTTTTCCTCCAATAGGCGGCAGTCAGTGCGCTCATGACTAAAGTCTGTGTCATTCGGCTATGCTATCCATTGACCATCCCACAATTTCGCAAGTATGCAAATCTTTAACCGCTGCTAGATACAGCCAGCCTTCGCCAGTAGGGATATCAGTGACCCAGACTTGATTAGGCGCTGTTGGTGTAAATTGCCGATCGAGTAAATTGGGCGCAACTGGCATACGATGCTTGGAATCAGTGGTGACTCTAAACTTCTTTTTATGTGTGCAGCGAATGCCATGCAATTTGCGTAGGCGCTTAATGCGATTAAGTCCAACAAAGAGACCTTGTGCC
>JBKJRF010000039.1:0-3161 GCA_046594825.1 Methylotenera sp. | reverse complement strand
CGGGTTTAATTGCGGTAGTTTCAATCGGTAATAAAATAGTAAAGCAGGTATTGCCTGGCACGCTTTCGCATTCAATCATCCCGTGATGTTGCGTAATAAATGTTTGTGCTAAGGTTAGGCCAAGGCCAGAGCCACCTTCGCTGCCAGAGACCAATGGATAGAAAATTCGGTCACGTATATCGGCAGGTATACCTGGGCCGTTATCAATAATTTCTAACTTAATGGCAACCCGATAGCGTTTTCTAGCGAGAGTCACTTGGCGTTCAGCACGAGTTCTTAGTGTAATTTTGCTGTCAGGGGTATTGTGCGATTGCATGGCTTGCACGGCATTACGTGCAATATTCAGTACCGCTTGAATGAGCTTCTCACGGTCACCAATAAGTTCGGGCAAGCTTAAGTCGTAATCACGTTGAATGTGCACGGCTTTAGGTGATTCTGCTAATAATAAACTGCGCACACGTTCCAGCACTTCATGAATATTAGTAGGCTGGTATTTAGGCACACGATGTGGAATTAGCAGTCTATCCATCAACGACTGTAAGCGATCAGCCTCTTTAATGATTACCTGCGTATATTCGCGTAAGATAGGTGAAGGCAACTCATGTTCCAATAATTGCGCTGCACCACGCAAGCCACCAAGCGGATTACGTATTTCATGAGCTAAGTTACGTAACAACTCAGCGTTAGCTTGTTGTTGTATCAGCATGCGCTCCTCGCGTGCGATACGCAATTGGGCATCCATTTGTTGGAACTCTAAAATTAAACAGGCAACGGGAGAGTCTATCGGTGTGACAGTGCATGTGACTGCAAAGGAATTATGTCTTTGAGTACTAATGGCGAACTCATGTTCACGAAAAGGACTTTGCTGTTCAATGGCATTTTTCACTGCCAGCATCAAAATTTCGCAATTGGGAAACACTTCGTTAATTAGCAGGCCCGTAGTTTGCGTAGCACTAAATGCAAAAATAACTTCAGCACCGGGGTTTATGTAAACTACACGACGGTTTTCATCGAGCAAAATAATGGCTGTGGCTAGATGTTCTAGGCCAGCAAAATGATCTGGTGTTGGTTGTACCATAGCAAGACTGAATTCAATGTTAATACTATGACTTAAGCAAAACCCAGACCAACTTTTACGTTTAACTTATTTATCTATTAAAGAGCTTGATTAGTGTAATGAATTAAGCTCTTTTTGTAATAAATCAATATTGTTTTGATGGCTATCTATGTCTGCTTGTAAGCTTTTCATTTTCTCATCAAATTTTGGCACATTACGGAAAGTAGAGGTTGTGCCATTCGCATTTTTTTTCTGATAAACCTCAGGTTTAGATTCACCTTCCGCATAAGCTTTTTTTGCATTTTCTAGAGCTACTTTTTCTGCTTCTAATTCACTTTGTAGAATATCTTGGCGCTTAGTATCACGTTGATTTTGTGTTTGTTTATCTACTTTAGGAAAACCTTCGGGAGTTGCTGTGCGCCTATTGCCGGATGAGCTATTAGCCTTAGATTTATCATTCGTTACGGTGTTCGCATCAGGATCAAGCTCTAGACGCGTTGCGCCTTTTGTTTTGCTATTAGAATAAGTAACGCGGCCGTCTGTATCTACGCGCTTATAGATATCAGCAAATACATTGTTAGAAAACGCAAAGGCTATTAGGATAAATAAAGATAAAGTTTTCATGGTCTTAGTTTAGTAGAGTTAATCAATATTGGCAAATGTAGTTAAAGAACGCTTGGCTACAATGTAGCGTTGACGTACTAGACTTATTACTAGTTAGGTAATAAAAAAGGGGCGAAAATTTCGCCCCTTTAATCACTGGTTCTGACTTAACAGACTAGCAAGAGTAGTACATGCCGAACTCAATTGGATGTGGTGTCATACGGATTTTAGTCACTTCTTCCATTTTCAAATCAATGTAAGAATTGATCCAGTCATCAGTAAATACGCCGCCACGAGTCAAGAACTCACGGTCTTTATCCAAATACTCAAGGGCTTGTTCAAGTGAAGAACATACTGTTGGTATCAACGCATCTTCTTCAGGAGGTAGATGGTACAAGTCTTTAGTTGCTGGTTCACCTGGGTGAATCTTGTTTTGTACGCCATCTAGACCAGCCATCATTAATGCAGAGAACGCTAAGTATGGGTTAGCGATTGGATCTGGGAAACGTGCTTCAACGCGACGTGCTTTTTCACCGTGCACGAATGGAATACGAATAGAAGCAGAACGGTTTTTAGCAGAGTAAGCCAATTTTACTGGCGCTTCGTAGCCTGGTACTAAACGTTTGTATGAGTTTGTACCAGGGTTAGTAATCGCGTTTAAAGCACGTGCATGTTTGATAATGCCGCCGATATAGTAAAGCGCGAAATCGCTTAAACCTGCATAGCCGTTACCAGCAAATAGGTTTTTGCCATCTTTCCAAATAGATTGGTGTACGTGCATACCAGAACCGTTATCGCCAACGATAGGTTTAGGCATGAAAGTAGCTGTTTTGCCATATGCATGTGCTGTATTCAACACTACATATTTTAGGATTTGAGTCCAGTCAGCACGTTGTACTAACGTACTAAATTTAGTACCAATTTCACATTGGCCAGCAGTTGCAACTTCATGGTGGTGCACTTCAACAGGAACGCCCATCGCTTCAAGTGTCATACACATTGCAGAACGAACATCTTGCAATGAATCGACTGGTGGAACTGGGAAATAACCGCCTTTAACAGCTGGGCGGTGGCCAGTGTTGCCGCCTTCAAAAGTGTCGCCTGAAGACCATGCAGCCTCTTCAGAGTTGATTTTAACGCTAGAACCTTGCATGTTTGAAGTCCATTGCACACTATCAAAAATGAAGAATTCTGGTTCTGGGCCAAAGTAAGCAGTATCGCCAAGGCCAGTTGATTTTAAGTAAGCTTCAGCACGTTTTGCTAAGCTACGAGGGTCACGTTCATAACCTTTACCATCTGTTGGATCCACTACATCACAAGTTAATATGAGCGTTGGCTCATCCATAAATGGGTCGATATTTGCAGTTGCTGGGTCAGGCATTAATTGCATATCAGAAGCTTGAATGCCTTTCCAGCCAGCGATTGAAGAGCCATCAAATGCATGGCCTTCTGTAAATTTATCTTCATTGAATGCTGAAACAGGCACTGTTACGTGTTGTTC
>JBKJRF010000088.1:0-12060 GCA_046594825.1 Methylotenera sp. | reverse complement strand
TAATGTGAAATCAGCACGCCAAATACAGATATTGCCCTTAATCCATCTAAAGCTGGTACATAGCGCATTTTTAAACCCTTACAGAGAACCTACATAGACATATTAATGATGGCTTAGTCACAAGCAGCACCTTGAGCGTGTTGATTTACTAGCATTGAACTACAGGGTTTCTTGACTATTTAAAACGGTGAGATAAGTAATAATTTGAGACTTAGAATTCAGGGGGTTCAATTTGAGAGAAATAATTTCTCAACCTGCCTTAACAGGGTTATTTCGTAATAGAAGTAATAAATTTTTAATGAACTGCCTTACAACCGGCTCTAAATAACGTGCAATTATCCACGCAACAAAAATTAATCCTGAAACTGGTAATAATGGGAGAAAAAACAGAGGTATCCAATCATATTGATGGTGCAATTGAACAATGATAGAAATCATTGCGTTTTCGTGTATCAAATATAAGGGATAGCTTATATAGCCTAAAATCCCTAAAAACTTGTTTGAAAGTAATTCTTGCAACATTGGGTTAAATATTGAGACGGCAAAAATTAATACTAATGTGGTGGCAAATATCATTGATATTGATAAAAACCCATCAAGTGCTCTGGCTGAAAGTAGTGCAATTAACAATCCCATAAAAAAACATGACACATTTTTCAATGAGTAGTATCTATAAAATAGTGCTCCTGCAGCAAACCATCCGTAATGTTGATAATTGAGATAATGCAGAATTGTTCCTAGTCTTACTTCAAGTTCACTAGGTATATGAGCTTGCATCAAACCGAAAATAGTACTGATTAAAAACATGATGATTAAAGCAACAATCATCTTCTTTTGACCGATATAGAAATACAATAGCCCAGCTACTATGTAAAACTTCACTTCTACAAACAATGTCCAAAACGAACCTTCAATCAATTTTTGATGATTATTAAAAATTGATTGAAACGCTTCCGGTTCAACGAAAGTTAAGCCTGGGATTAAATCTCCAACATTTGGCATCCCCATTGGTCGTGCTGATAACAGTGGTGCCGTGATTAATATAATTAATGAAACAATTAGCATCGCAGGGAATAATCTTAACCAACGGCGAAACATAAAATTACCAAAGCTATTACACTTTTCTAATGACATCGAAATCACAAAACCAGAAATTAGAAAGAACAGCTGTACTCCATAATTACCGTATTTAAAAATAAAAAAATCGTGGTACTGATCGTGATAAGGAAGAAATACATCCCAAGTATCAGAGTAGGCGTGAAATAAAATAACGAGAATAATTGCTGTGCCTCTTAGGCCATCTAAGAAATGTAGCCTATTAGGATTATTTGTATTTATCAGAGAAGCTTTATTCATGTAGCTATATTCATTTTGAAATGTTACCCAATAAATCTAAGGTCATCTTAAATCATGTCAAATGAAAGCTTCGTGTGCTAACACACATAGCCATATTGATATACTGCTTTCTAAAAATAATAATTATTAATGCCTAGTTTTTGTTTGACTATATATGGAAAGATGAAATTACATCACAACCTATGGAGCGTTAGCAGGTAGGTAACATTTAAATGCTTTAACGATTCTTTAAAATTGCAAAACCAATATTTAATTTAGATATATTTTTATCTATTTATCTCATCCTTTCACACCCTATCTGCAATCTCCGGTCGGATAGTTTTTGTATTAGCTATTTGGGCTAAGTCATTGGCTCTGATTTTATCTTGTTGAAATAAAACTCTAATGATTACATTGGTTGGCACCCCACCTTTCATCATCATCCCTATAGCTGATTTAACACCTTTAGTAATTGACATTAAAATGCCTCTTTTAACTGTTTTCTCAAGATCGATGTTTTCACGCGATTTCATAATTTACCGATTAAAATTCAATTAGTAATTATCGAATAGTTCTCACAGTTTCTCAGTTCGCTAGCACACACAGTCGATCACGTGATGAATAACTGTTACAAATCCGTTGAAAATAAAAATTAATTTTCCTTCATTTTTGTTAAGTTAAATAGCGTACAGATACTCATCTGAAATAAGTTTATTGTTACTTAAAGCACAGTGATTTTTAACTTCATGAAAGGATGGATATGATGAATGAAGATCAAGTAATCGGAGCTATAGTAAATTTCGTTGGAAAACTGCAAGAAGATTTTGGAAAAATGGTTGGCAGTAAAAACCAATTAAATAAAGGTATCAAGAAACAAATAGTTGGTGAAGCCCAACAAAATTATGGTAAAGCTGTGGAGGCAGTAAAGAATGCTAGGAAACATTAATGACTATGGTCCTGTAGAATTTAGGCTTCGAAGCTTTAATTGTGAGGCCGTCTAATAAATCAGCATTTTGGATTTGATACTATGTGATACTACTTGAAACAAACTACTGGTGCGACGGAGACATTGGGGCCCATCAAACTTCTAAGCATACTCCTGAAAGATTGTTTAACTTAGATATCTAGACCAATTCTTTTTTTGACACTAGAACGTGTATTGTTTAGTACCCATGCTGATAACTCTGAGTTTAACAGAGTACGTGAAACTGCAAGCGCCCCAACCATTTCAGTCAACACAGAACTAGCGAGCTCTTTCGGATCTGCTTTATGTAACTTACTTAAAACGTCAGAAAGGATGTTGATTGTGCGCTGTATGCCTAACTCAAATCGTGCTTTTGTATCGTTAGACATGCGTGCAACATCGCCATTAAGCGCGGTTACTGCGCAACCTTTATCTCGCGCATCTCGATGCATAGGACTTAAATATGAGTCTATATAACTCGCAAGAGCTTCAGAAAGGTCTGCGCCCTCGAAGCTTTTCTCAAAAGCTTTTATACGCTCCTCAAGCATATAGGTGATGGTCTCAGCAACAAGGTCATCTTTCGATTTGAAGTGAGCATAGAATCCACCATGCGTTAAACCTACTTTAGCCATGAGCGTTGCAACGCTAATATTGTCTGGTCCGTGAAGGCGAATTGCGGCTGAAGCCTCTTTTATGAGTTTCTGATGGGTACGCTGTTTGTGTTCTGTATCGTATCGCATGATATTTCCTGTTGTGAATGCTGTCTTACTAATAATTCCTTACTGCGCATTATATTACAATCATCATTTAAATGCTTGCAATTATATTTGCACTATTATATTATGATTGTAATATAATAAGTCTGGATAATAAACCATCAGTTATCTGCCTTGTAGGGCATTTTATTTAGTTAAATATATGACGTATCTCATATAAGTAATTAAATTGAATAAAGTTAGTAATATTAATAAATAAGCGCCCATTAGGGTTGAAAGGAAAGCATTATGAAAAATAAAATTGCATTAGTTACGGGGGCCTCTTCTGGTATTGGAAAAGCCACAGCAGAGCAGCTTGTATTAGCAGGTTACAAGGTTTACGGCACTAGCAGGCAAGGTGCCCAAGCTGATAAGCATTCTTTTGAGATGTTGGCCTTAGACGTAACAAGCGATGAATCCGTTGAAGCCGCTGTTGCAGAATTGATAAAACGTGAAGGTCGCATTGATCTACTAGTAAACAATGCTGGCTTCGGTGTGGCACCTGCTGGAGCCGAAGAAAGTACAATTGAGCAAGCAAAGTCTGTTTTTGACACTAACTTCTACGGTATGTTACGGATGATTCGTGCTGTCGTACCTCATATGCGCAAACAAGGCAGCGGCCGCATTCTCAACATTAGCTCTGTGTTGGGTTTCTTGCCTGCGCCGTACATGGCGCTTTATGCCGCAACCAAACATGCAGTCGAAGGTTATTCAGAATCACTCGACCATGAGCTACGCACAAGAGGTATACGCGTCTCGACCATTCAACCGGCATATACCAAGACGGGCTTCGATTCAAACTTACTAGAACCCGACGCGAAGCTTAATGAGTATGGCAACATTCGTGCGGCATTAAATAATCGGGTTAAAGAACTTGTTGAAGGAGGAGATGCGCCTAGTGTTGTAGCTAAGACCGTATTGAAAGCTGCAATCGCCTCTAGTCCAAAACTCAGATACACGGCCGGTAGCCTTGCATGCCGTTTAAAATTTCTGCGTAGATTTGCACCAGTAGCCCTACTGGATGCTGGGCTTCGGAAAGACTTACGCCTCGACGCGTAGGTAGCAATGAAGCTTACCACTACACATCAGCACCAATAAATTAATGGAACATGCTCGCATGACCTCTTACACACCATCTAAATTACATGGCTCTTGCGAGTGTGGAACTTGCAGCTTCGATGTAACGATAGTTCCCACAGCTCGGTTCATTTGTCACTGTACGATTTGCCAAGCATTTACTGGCAAGCCATACGCTGACATGACGATTGTTCGTGCAAAGCACATCACGTTAGCGAATTCAGATCAGATTTCGTTTAAGAAATATCGTCCTCCTCCCAATATTGAGCGCGGACTGTGTCTGAGATGTAAGGAACCGGTGGTGGAGTATGGCGGGTTGGGGGCTTTAAAATGGGCTTTTATTCCAACAAGTAATTTTGAATCCCAAGACATGTTGCCGATGCCGCAAATGCATATTTTTTATGACAAGCATCTGAAGGACGCGTTAGACAATCTGCCCAAGCATAGCGGTTATCTTCGTAGCCAACTTGCAATCGGCAAAATGATGATGAGCACTTTGTAATATCTAAATTCTAATTAGGGACTCACACACATGAAAATCAATTTCCGAAATGTCGCGATTATCAATGCGCTAATGTTATTTTCTTTAGCGCTTATTTGGATGTTCGCACCCAATTTATTTCTATCAAGCTGGGGTGTTGAGTACTCATATGCAGTGGGTATGCTTAGCCGACGTGGCGCAGCAACTTATGCAGGGGTCAGTGTCATGCTTTTCTATGCAAGAAATGCGCAACCATCGCATATTAGTTCAGCCCTGGTTACAGGTTTTGTTGTTGCTTGTTTAATCCTCGCAACCCTTGGGGTGATGGAATTTCTAACTGGCCACGCTGGCATTGAAATACTGATAGCTGTATTTATTGAAATTGCAATAGCAACCTCGCTTTGGTATGCAAACAAAGTAAAAGCAGCTACTTAAAATATGCTTAAGTTTGCATTGCAAAATAAATGAGAAAAATGAAAGTATTCATTGTTGATTATATGGAATAAAGCCGCATTACTGGCTGCTGAAACGCCCATGCCATCTGTGAACGCGAATGATGATGTTTGATTCATTCCGAGCTTTAGGTCTGTTTAGGGCTGTGGATTCAATCGATCGATGCAACACATGCTTTAAATCTCTCTGCTGGGGTTTCATAGGCCAAAGTTTTACGAGGTCGTTCATTGAGCTGTCGAGCCACTGCATTGAGTTTAGCTTGTGAGTGTAACGATATATCCGTGCCTTTTGGAAAGTATGGTCTTAGCAAACGGTTAGTATTTTCATTTGAACCACGTTGCCACGGACTACTTGGATCGCAGAAATAAACATCCACATTCGCTTCTACTTTAAGGCGCGGATGCTCTGCAAATTCTGAGCCTCGATCTAACGTCAGTGATTTATATAATTCATCAGGCAATTTCTTTGCTTGCTTAATCATGGCTGATACAACACTCTCCGACTTTCTGTCACTGATTTTGGCTAACAAGACATAGCGTGAATGGCGCTCAACCAGCGTCACGATATAGCTGTTTTTAGATCCTGCAATCAAATCACCTTCCCAATGTCCAGGAATGGCGCGATCCGCCACTGACGCTGGCCGTTCACTAATGGAAACTGTATCTTTGATTTGACCCAGACCACTCTTTTTGAGTGTTGAATGCTTGGAACGTCGCATGATGCGCTGTGTCCTGAGGTATTGAATGAGCTCCTTCTTCAATACTCCGCGGGCTTGAACATACAGGCTGCGATAGATGGTTTCGTGCGACACTTGGTTGTGCTCTTCCGTGGGATATTCTCTCTTCAGCTAACCAGAGATTTGTTCTGGTGACCAATTTAATTGAAGTTTGACAGCAATGGTTTCAACTAAAGTTGAGTTATTAGCTAGTTTACATCGCTTTGGACGGCGTGCACGATCCCATGCGGCTTGGTCTGCTTGGGTGGCTCGGTATAGTTGATCACCATCATTGCGTTTAACTTCACGGCTGATAGTGGATGGCGCACGAACCAAGCGATAGGCGATCGAACGTAGTGACTCATGACTCGCAACCCCTCTGGAAATCTCCTCTCGCTCACTCAGTGACAACGCCTGACTTGAACGTGTTCGCTTGGGTGGCCGTATGCCACCAGTCAATGACAAAATGCCAGAAATAGAAGAGTGACCTCGATTAAAGAGTCGAGCAATATCGTGCAGCGAGTCTCCTTTTTGCTATCGATCCCACATAATAGATTTCTGTTCATCGCTGTAATAAATCCGTGTTCTTTGTTTCATTTTTAACACCTCATCCTTTTTTAATTAGAATAACGTGTTGCATCGATCAGTTGAACTCACAGCCCAAAGCAGTCCTTAATTTATGTTGTACTTCATTGGAGCGTTACATTCATCTAGTGTCGGCTTGTACTGTGTAATATTGTCAACGTTTCTCATTCATTCCATTAAAACGACTCCTATTTTGGCCAAACTTTTAGTGCTATACCTACTGTTTTGATTAGCTCCTCTTTTGTTGCGCCACTAGTTGCTTGCACTGACATGCCTTGGTGTAGGATGGCAAGATATTTGGCTAAATCTTTTGCTACTGCATTTTCTGGCAAATCACCTTCTAATCTGGCCTTCTCAAAACGCTCCGCTAATAAATTTTCATATGAATTTCTATACTGGATTAGGATACTTTTTACTAATTCGGCACTCTCTCCAGTCGATAGTGCGCCTTGCACAATCATGCATCCCTTGGGATGAGCGGGATCAGCTAAATACTCAGCCGCTTTACATAAAAAACTCTCAGCTACTTTTCTGGCAGTTGGCTCATTTATAACATCCCTTACAAATGATACCGGTCCAGCTGCGTATCTTGAGAGTGCCTTTTTAAACAACTCTTCTTTGTTTCCAAAAGCAGAATAAAGACTGGGTTTATTAATGCCTAGTGTTTCTGTCAATTCAGCTATTGATGCACCTTCATAGCCTCTATTCCAGAATATCTGCATCACTTTATCTAGCGCTTCATCCTTATCAAAAACCCTAGGGCGACCTCGCAATTTTTTCACATCAGTAGTCATATCTAAATTCTTAATTTAATTAATATACCAATTGTTACAAAAAAATATTGACAAGGCAAGTGTTACTGAATTATATTTATGTACCGTTTGGTATTAAATTATAAATATCATTAAACTTAAAGGAGAAATACATGAGTAAATTTCTAAAATCATTATTAATAATCGCAACGACATTTTCTGTCATAGAGCCTAGCGTCGCATCAGCAGAAGATAAGCTAGAAACTACTGCAACCAAATTCATAGAAGCAAATGGCGTTAAATTTTCTTATCGCACGCTGGGCCCTAAATCAGGAACACCCTTGGTATTTCTGCAACACTTTACTGGCAATATGGATGCATGGGATCCAGCTGTCGTTAATGCATTTGCTAAGACACGTCCAGTAATAGTATTTAACAATAGGGGTATTGGCGCTACCGACGGTGTAGTAGCAGATAATGTTGAACAGATGACGACTGATGCCTATGCATTTATTCAAGCATTAGGCTACAAGCAAGTGGATTTACTTGGTTTTTCAATGGGTGGTTTTGTAGCGCAACAACTAGCGGCTAAACACCCTGAATTAGTGCGTAAAGTAATCTTGGCTGGCACTACTCATCAAGGTGGAGGCAATAATTTAATGAAAGTATTGGGCGAAGCATTTTCAAGACAAAATGCACCTGATCCACGTGACTATCTATTTTTCTCTCGATCTGAGGCAGGTAAAAAAGCAGCGGCAGCATTCTTGTCTAGGGTCTATGCAAGAGCACAGGGACGTGACTCTGAGAGCGGCAAAGAAATTACAGATGCACATGGTAAAGCGCTGATTGTTTTCACTAGTACGCCAGACCCTGAATTCAACACATTAAAAGCAATCAATCAACCAGTTTTGGTTGTGACTGGTAGCAATGACACGATGTTGCCAACTGAAGGTTCAATCACTATGTATAAGCATCTTAAAAATGCCCAATTAGTACTTTATCCTGACTCGAATCACGGTTCAATTTTTCAGTATCACGATTCGTTTGTTAACACGGCAGAGTTTTTCTTAAGTCATTAATATTTAAGATGGCCACTTCCATATAGGTTGTGGCCAGTTTCTCCAATTATTTAAATCTGGCATTGAGATAACAAATGAAATCAACAGCACAAACATATGCACCTACAGTTACAAAAATACCAACTGCATGGCGCGTATTTGCAATTGCAAGTATTGCTATTTTCATGTCGTCTCTCGACACCACGATTCTTTATGCAGGTTTTAATAATATTCTGCGTAGTTTCCCAACATCAACAGCAGCAGACTTATCTTGGGCAATGAGTGGCTATTCAATCGTTTATGCAGCCATGCTGATTCCTGCTGGTGGCATTGCAGATAAATACGGTAGAAAAAAAGTATTCATGCTGGGTACGATACTGTTTATTACAGCTTCATTTGCATGTGGCGCATCGCCCAGTGTTTTTTGGCTAATTGTGGCTAGGGTATTTCAATCTATAGGCGCATGTTTACTCACTCCCGCGGCATTGGCTTTGGTACTAGAGGTATTTCCGAGAGAAAAGCGCATGGTTGCCATGGGCGCTTGGGGTGCCGTGGGTGCTTTAGCCGCAGCGTTAGGTCCTGGCATTGGGTCATATATCATTGATGTTGGCGGTTGGGAATGGGCATTTTTCATCAATATCCCTATTGGCTTATTTTGTTTATGGCAAAGTTTTGAATTTCTGCATGAATCTGTACAACCCAGAGAAAAGATGCGCTTGGACTTAGTGGGTATGCTTCAATTAATGCTTGGGGTTGGTGCAATAGCTTTTGGCATTGTTGAAATGAAGTCAGCCAATTGGAGTCAATCCGAATTGATTGGCATCATCGTAATGGGTCTTTTCATTATTTTAAGTTATATCCCCTGGGCAAAAATTAATCCTGAACCATTGTTTGATCTAAGATTATTTAAAAATAAAACTTTTTTATTTGCAAACTTGGCAGGTATTTCTTTTGGCATAGCTTTCTCAATCATGTTTTTCTCATTCTTTTTTTGGATGAAGAATATATGGCATTACAGTCTGACTATGGCAGGTACAGCCATTATGCCTGGGCCGCTTATGGTGGTACCAACTGCCATAATATCCGGAAAAATTGCCTCTAAAATTGGCCACCGCCGATTGCTAATCACAGGGGCTATCACCTATGCGTTAAGTGGATTATGGTATTTGTTAATCCCTGATCAAAGCCCGAATTATCTAAGAGAATGGTTACCTGGTTTGCTATTGAGTGGTATTTCAGTTGGCTTGGTGATGCCATCGTTATCTGCGGCTGCAGTCTTTGGTTTGCCTCCAAAAGACTATGCCGTAGGCTCAGCTATTAACAATGCAGTGCGACAGATTGGCGCAGTTATTGGAGTCTCGATTACAGTACTTTTACTTGCAAAGTCACCACTACAAATAGTAGATTTTAAACCAACGTATTCCATCCATATTGCTTTAGCTTTGATGACAGCAATATTGTGCATACCTATTAACACGCATCCTAAACAGTTATTAGATAAAGCCAAATAATTAAAAGGATCATCGTATGAAAAGAATTGTTGTCACAGGAATGGGCGTCGTGAGCCCTTTGGGAACAGGTGTTGAGTTAGCTTGGAAACACTTGTTGGAAGGTAAGTCTGGCATTTCAACGCTGCCGGATGCATTGGCTGCAGGTAGCCCTGTGGCTATTGCAGGCTGGATAAAGTCCAGCGAAGAAGATCCTGTGTTTGGCGTTGATTTATTGAAAACCATTAACCCTAAAGAGCTACGTAGAATTGATAGATTTATCCAATTTGCCTTGATAGCATCAGAAGAAGCCATCAATCAAGCTGGATGGAAGCCTCAAAATGAGCTGCAATGTGAGCGAACCGCTACCATTATTGCCTCTGGCATAGGTGGTTTCCCAGCCATTGCAAATGCTGTACGTAAAACCGAGCAAGAAGGTGTTGAAAGGTTATCGCCTTTTACCATTCCTTCATTTTTAGTTAACCTTGCGGCTGGTCAAGTAGCGCTTAAGCATCAATTTAAAGGGCCACTTGGTGCACCTGTAACAGCATGTGCTGCAGGGGTTCAAGCTATTGGAGATGCTGCCAGACTGATACAGTCAGGAGAAGCCGACATTGTGATTTGCGGTGGCGCAGAAGCTTGTATCGATAAAGTGAGTCTTGGTGGGTTTGCAGCAGCCAAGGCGCTCAGCACAAATTATATTGATTCTCCTGAATTGGCTTCCAGACCCTTTGATGTGAGTCGTGACGGCTTTGTGATGGGCGAAGGAGCAGGTATTTTAGTGATTGAATCATATGAACACGCGATGGCAAGAGGAGCAACGCCATTGGCAGAGTTGGTTGGCTATGGCACAACTTCAGATGCCTATCATATTACATCAAGCCCTGAGGATGGTTCTGGGGCAGCACGGGCTATGTCTATAGCGCTAAATCAAGCGGGGTTAAATCCTGATGCGATTGACCATATCAATGCACATGCAACCTCTACTCCAGTAGGTGATGCGGGCGAGTTGGCGGCCATCAAACGTGTTTTTGGCACTAACTAGTCAAAACCTGTAATCAGCGCAACTAAATCTTCAACGGGGCATTTGCTAGGTGCTGCAGGCGGGCTTGAAGCGATATTTACCTTTAAAGCCATAGAAGCACAGTGCTGTCCGCCCACTATCAATTTAGATCAGGCAGATGAACGTGCTAATGGACTCAAGATAGTAGGTAAAAATCCACTACCTCAAAAGATTGAATATGCGTTATCAAATGGATTTGGTTTTGGTGGAGTGAATGCTTCAGTGATTTTCAAACGATTTAAAACTTGAAATTACACATTAAAAGTTAGGTAGTACCTAAGATGATTTATGTAATGAAAATGTTAGTTTCTTAGAACGACTGCTAAGGGGACTCTACAGGCATTTCCCTTTAGCTGACAATCAAATCTCAGGTGTCTGATACTCTGTTTTAGGGACTTGAGGCCCTAAGCGGACGATCAACTTCTAACATAAGGGCACGCTTTAGTGCGTCCACTTGATAGATGAGTTAGATGTTTCCATTTAATATTTTCAATGCCAATTTGACATCTGCAGCGGTTTTATACTTCGCTTTAGTTGATGCGCTGTCCTCCGTTGGCCGCCAGCAATCGCAACCACCACTTACTTTTTCACTTAGCGCTTGAGATAGGTAAGCTTATTTGGATATGGGGTAACTGAATTTTCTTTGGCTTGCCGTGAAGTGTAGTGCGTAACTGAAAGTATTTACTACCGTTAGGATGTACTAGCAAAAATAAGCCGTTACCATCACGCAAGGCATATTCTTTTTCTTTAGGCTTGGCAGCCTTGATTGAGAGGTCGTCTAATAGGTCGGAATTTAGCTTTGCCATATCAATTTGTACAAAAAATAATCTTGATATGCTTTTGTACAGATTTTTGTACGTTTTGTAAAGTGATTGTACAAAACGATATGCAACCGTGTGATACAGTGATTAGTGCTAGAAGGTTGTATTTACTGGGGTTTTGAGGCTGTTTGATACTGCTTGAAACTATTTACTGGTGCGACGGAGAGACTCGAATATCGCCTTGAACCTTTTACTAACATTACATCACTTAGAATCTGATAGTATTTTTATACGTATTTTTATACGTTTTTTATTTCGCTACCACTCTTTGAAAAGTTAATTAGCTTACGCAATTGAGGAAAAAACCAATCTAGGGGCTTATTAGGTCTCGCTTATCTCATGTAATCACTTTTTGTAACACTATCAGAATGTTAACCAAGGGCTTGTAATCGCTTTGTATTAGGCTTAATGTATTGAACAACTCTATTAAACTCGTTAGGGGTTCATTATGAAGGTTCTAGCTGCATTACTTATGCTCTACTCTGTCAGCTCTTATGCTGATTACTGGCAATGC
>JBKJRF010000063.1:0-7222 GCA_046594825.1 Methylotenera sp. | reverse complement strand
ATCAATTTGCGAATTATTTTAATGAAAAGCTATATTATATAAGTTAGCTTTTAAGTCGTTTTTAAACCATCAATATCATCTACAACGACTGCATATAAATCGCGTGTTGAGGCTAATGCGCCAAGATGTACTTCTTCAGCACTGAGTACTTTTCCATTGGTGCTCATGAGTGGTCTGGTAGCGGTAGCACTTGCGACAATGGTTGGTGCATAGCCTAAGTTGAAGGCGCCGTGCGCGGTAGAATTGACACACATATGTGTCATAAATCCTGCTAAGACGATATTTTGCACACCTAAAGCTTTAAGTTCCGCGTCTAGCGAAGTTTGTACAAATGCGTTGGGATAGTTTTTAACAATCACTTTTTCGCCGGCAATCGGTGCAACTTCAGCGGCAATAGCGCCGATATCGGCAGTGACGTCATAAGGCGAGCCCACGCCAGCATCGTGCTGGATATGAATCACGGGTACTTTAAGGGCACGCGCCATTTTTAGTAATTTTTGAGCTTCTAGAATTGCGGGCTCAACGTTTGTGAGCTGCATTACGCCTTTTCTGTAAGTATTTTGTATATCAATTAAAATCAGTGCTGAGTCCTTTAAGTTTGGCGGGTTGTGGCCCATGCCAGTAATGTCGCGTAAGGTTTGAGAGGCTGTAACCATAATATACATTCCTATATTAACTATAAATTTAATCGATACTGGATAGGGCTATCTATCATCTCGCAAAGATAATTTAAATACAATTATATTGCGTGCAATTTAAATGGTAAACATAAAGTTTATACTTGAATGCAAACTAATGAAAATTATCTTAAAAGCATATATTTTTATATGCGTTAATTTTGCGCTATAGTATGGCTAGAAGATGCTAACGATAATATAAAGCTACGCATAAGATGCCACAAAAACTAGAAACTTTATCTATATTAACGCGCGATTTCTGGAGTAAGTTTGCGTCTCCATCACCTACAGTATTAAGTAAATCTATATTGTCCCTGCTTGTGTTAGCAGAGACCCTAGTTTGTATTTTTTGGATATACACGCTATCAAACCTAGGTGAAGGCTATGCGGTAATGGCTGCAGTGCCATATTTCTATCTAGTTATTTCTTATGTCAGTCTTTTCATATTTTATCGTTATAAACGATTTGAATATTCTACTTTTACCCAGCTTGTGATGTTGTTGGTCATGCCCTTTTTTATGCAGTGGGCAATTGGCGGTTTTGCCGCATCAAGCGGTGTAGCTATTTGGGCAATTTTGTCGCCAGTCGGGGCGCTGATGATACTTGGTACGCGTCAATCAACGCCTTGGTTTCTGCTGTTTGTGGGATTAGCTTTCGTTTCATGGAAACTAAATCCTTATTTTGCAGGCAATGCCATGCCTATTCCTACGGGTGTAAAAGACGCCTTTTTCTTGATGAATATTACAGGCACCGCTGCTATATTGTATGGAGTGTTACGTTTTTTCCAGGCACAAAAAGAACGGGTAATGGTTTCATTGGAACTTGAACAAGCGCGGTCAGAAAAATTATTACTCAATATTTTGCCGGCAGCCATTGCTGAGCGTCTTAAAGAAAACGACATGCGAATTGCTGACTCGTATGACTCTGTGACTGTTATGTTTGCTGATTTGGTTAATTTCACACATATTTCTGAAAAAATGCCACCAACCCAACTAATTGATTTTTTGTCACAAGTTTTTTTGCGGTTTGATAAATTAGCTGAAAAATATCAAGTAGAAAAAATTAAAACTATCGGTGACGCTTATATGGTGATTTCTGGCGCGCCTGTGCTTTGTCAAGATCATGCCCACCGCATTGCTGGCATGGCAATTGAAATGCATAGTGCATTAAAAGAAGTAGCCATTAAAACCAATTTAGATTTGCAAATGCGTATCGGTATCAATACTGGGCCTGTGGTTGCTGGAGTGATTGGTAGTGCTAAATTCAGTTATGACTTATGGGGCGATACAGTGAATTTAGCGAGCCGTATGGAGCATATTTGTGCCCCTAATAGTATTCTAGTCACACAGGAAACACAGTCTATCCTGCAACATGCTTATCTATTTTCAGCAAAATCGAGTGCAGAAGTTAAAGGTAAAGGTATTGTGGAAACATATGTTTTGCAAGGGCATAAGTAAAAGCCAGTATACAAAAGCCATATGCAAATGTTGGTTAACTAAGCTTTCTTGTTTCAATCACATCAACATCAACCCATCAGCCGCGACATTGCACATGATATGTAATATAATTCGCTCGTTTTCAGAAGTCAGTATTTTGATATTCTTTTCGGAAGAGTGGATGAGCGGTTTAAGTCGCACGCCTGGAAAGCGTGTTTAGGCTAATAGCCTAACATGGGTTCGAATCCCATCTCTTCCGCCAATGATATATTTACATAGGTCAAAACACAGATAATCGACGTTAATAAATATTGAATGTAATTTAATTAGTTAACTATACTTGTTGTATCAGCCATTCAATTATTCACTCATATAAAGAGTAAATTCATATTACATAAAGACAATTATGGTAGAAAATAATCCAACATTACAACTTGAAATTGCCGAGTTATTGGTAGATGCATTAAATCTGGATGTAATAGCATCTGAAATTGAGCCTGACGCACCACTCTATGGCGATGGGCTTGGCTTAGATTCTATTGATATTCTTGAGATTGCCCTCGTTGTTTCTAAGCGTTACGGTTTGCAGCTTAAATCAGATAGTGAAGACAATCATCGTATTTTTAGCTCTTTACGAAATTTGGCTGATTATGTTGCCATACATAACAAAGTAGCGCCTCAATCGTGCGACATGTTTAAAGCCATCAAAATCGCACGTGGATTAGGTATAGTCATCATATTGGTGACCTATGCAGTGTTAGTCCATCATGTCAACGTATCAGCTCAACCTAGCACACTAGGGGCAATATTAGCATTAGCCCCTATATGTTTATTAGTAATCACCTATGCTTGGCAGACTGATTCGCCGATTAGGGGAATTAGTTTATTTTTGATGAGTTGTTTCGCTTGCTGGTTAGCTTGGCCGTTTGTTAGGCAGCATACAGGATTCGTATTCTGGATACAGGATATTGGCCTGATGTTGATTTTATTGCTGACTTTTGGTCGAACTCTACAAAAAAACCGTAAGCCTTTGTGTGTGCATTTTGCTGAAATCATCAATGGTGATCAGCCATTATCGCCGGAACATGCAAATTATGCTCGCCAAGTCACAGTCGCTTGGGTAGTCTTTTTTGCGATGATCATTATCACTTCAACGTTATTATTTTTTCTATCGCCGCTCGCAATATGGTCGTTTTTTGTGAATTTTTTGACGTTACCACTTGTTGCTTTAATGTTTATAGCTGAGTTTATGGTGCGTCGTCGTGTGTTATCGAACTTACCTACTGGGCATATGCTTGATGCTGTACGGGCATATCGAAATAATTCTGCACGTATTCGTTAAGTCTTGAGCTTTAAATTTCCATGCAAACGTTGCCTTTAGTCACACATAATTCTCTTGATGAAATAGTTGCATGGCGTAATGGTGTAGGTGTGACCGTTGAGGATTTTTTAGCGGATGTTACGTATTTAGCTACTTTATTACCTGCTGGTAAACATGTATTGAATGTATGCCGTGACCGTTACCATTTTACTGTCGGTTTAGCTACAGCCATTCTTTGCAACAAAGTAAGCTTACTGCCACCTACACATACGATAGAAATGGTCGAGCAATTAAAAGCATTTTCTGCGGATGTGTTTTGCCTGCATGATAATAAAGATTGTGATATTGCGTTACCACGGCTGTGCTATCCAAAGAAGGCCGGAAGAACAGATGATAGCGATACTGCGAATAGAACAATACCGCAGATTGATGTTCAGCAACTTGTGGCGATTGTGTTTACTTCAGGCTCTACTGGTTCACCAATTCCGCACTCAAAGAGCTGGGGTTCTTTAGTACGCAACGTGCAAGCCCAAGCAGAGCGGCTTGGTTTATCAGCAGGTGTACAATACAGCATTATTGGTACCATTCCACCGCAACATATGTACGGTTTTGAATCTACTGTGTTATTGCCGCTACAAAGTGGCAATGCATTATCTAGTGCACAACCGTTTTATCCAGCAGATATTTGCAGCGCTATTTCAGAAACACCTAAACCACGTATTT
The DNA here is from genome assembly GCA_046594825.1 of Methylotenera sp. Taxonomy (GTDB): domain Bacteria; phylum Pseudomonadota; class Gammaproteobacteria; order Burkholderiales; family Methylophilaceae; genus Methylotenera. The sequence goes on along the minus strand of JBKJRF010000063.1, from coordinate 3,065 downwards.
TAGTATCAACCCCATTGCACTTGCGATTGTTATTAGACGCAGAACTTGAGATGCCAGATTTAACCTTAATACTGTCAGCAACTGCACCTTTATCTACGACACTGGCTCATAAAGTTGAAGTCAGCCTCCAAGCACCGTTAGTCGAAATATATGGCAGTACTGAAACTGGGCAGATAGCCACACGTCAGACGAAAAAATCAACAGAATGGCAACTATTGCCGAATGTGCAATTGACACAGCGTGAAGATTATACTTGGGCTGAAGGCGGTCACATAGAAACTGCAATGCCTCTAAATGACATTATAGAATTAACAGGTTCTGGTCGTTTCATGTTGCATGGTCGAAAGCAAGATTTGATTAATATTGCTGGAAAACGTAGCTCACTGTCTAATTTGGATCATCATTTGAATACCATCGATGGCGTGATTGATGGCGCTTTTTTCATGCCAGAAGAAGCGTCACACGATCATGTTACCCGTCTGAGTGCATGTGTAGTAGCACCTGGTCTAACTGCTACAGCACTGCTTGCAGCATTACGCTTGCGTATAGACCCCGTTTTTTTACCAAGGCCTTTGTTATTTGTCAACGCATTACCACGTAATAGCACGGGGAAATTACCACGAGAAGCATTACAACAGCTATTTGTAGGGCATGTAGGGACAGGTCATATAAATGAAGATTTAAGTGGTAGCCCACGCAGATGAAACAACAGATTCCTCTAAACATTCCTGCTAACCACCCCGCATTCGCAGGGCATTTCCCAGGTACGCCTATCGTGCCAGGGGTGGTGTTGCTGGATGAAGTTATGCATGCCATTGTTGTTGATACAGGATTGGCTGCCACTGCATGGCAAATTAGCTCAGTGAAATTTCTAAGCCCGTTAAAGCCTGGTGAGGCCGTTGTTATTGAGCATGAACAACAAACTAATGGCACTATAAAATTTGAAGTGCTTGAAGGCGCTCGTCAGGTTGTGACGGGTAGCTTTACATTAAGTAATAAAATTTCATGACACAATCTACTGAAGTCGTACATTCAAAATCTGCATCTTGGCGGAATAGGCAAGAGCGCAGCAATATGCTGATGCTGCGCATGATGAGCTGGATATCACTGCGACTTGGCCGTACAGCTGCCCGTTCGGTATTGCATTTGATTGCACTTTACTTTGTATTATTTGCCCCCGATAGTCGTCGTGCTTCACTCAGTTATTTGCCCCGTGTATTGGAACGGCCTGCGACACTACTAGATTTGTACCGACATTTTTTTTGCTTTGCAGCTACCATACATGACCGCATTTACCTGATTAATCGCCGTTATGATTTATTTGATATTGATATACGAGGCCATGAAAATATCCGTCCTTTGATAGACGCAGGCAAAGGTGTTTTTTTGATGGGCGCTCATCTTGGCAGCTTTGAAGTCATGCGTGCAATCGGACGTCAGGTACCTGGTTTGCGCGTCGCCATGGTAATGCATGAAGATAATGCACAAAAAATCAATTCCATGCTGGCTGCAATCAACCCAGAAGCTTCTATGGACGTTATCCCTTTGGGGCGTATTGATTCCATGCTGCAAGTACAGGAGCGGTTGGCCGATGGTATGTTAGTCGGTATGCTATCGGACCGTACGCTAGGAAATGAACCCATGGCAAAAGTTAATTTATTAGGTGCTACAGCTGGATTACCTAGCGGGCCATTTCGTATGGCAGCATTATTGCGGCGTCCAGTGGTGTTTATGGCAGGGCTATATATGGGCGGTAATCGTTACCAAGTGCATTTTGAAACACTGATTGACTTTACTGATACTCCTAGAAACGAGCGTGAACAGGCTGTGGAAATGGCTATTGCACGTTACACTGAATTCTTGAATCGCTATACTCGCCTGGCGCCTTATAACTGGTTTAACTTTTTTGATTATTGGCAATCTGTGCCTGCATCGTTAAATGAAAAGAATGAAGCCATATGAATAGAACAAATACCTACACCAAATTTTTGCGTTTAATGTCACCGCTGTTATTAGTGAGTATGCTACTGGCTACATACACGATTCGTGCAGAGACTACCTGGGATATAGACCAGTTAATGAAATCACTGGCAACTAGCCGTTCTGGCTCAGCAAGTTTTGTCGAGAAGAAGTCTATCGCCATGCTCGACAAGCCTGTGGAGTCATCTGGTGAATTGTTATATAACGCACCAGACCATCTAGAAAAACGTACTTTGAAGCCTAAGGCCGAGAGTATGGTGCTGGATAAGAACACTCTGACCGTTGAACAGCGAGGCAAAAAGCATGTATTGTCATTGCAGAACTATCCTGAGGTCGCTGCATTCATCGAGAGCATACGCGGCACTTTAGCAGGTGACCGTAAGGCGTTGGAACGTACTTACAAGCTGAGTATGGAGGGGGATGAGCAGGGTTGGAACCTGACTTTGTTGCCCTTAGAAGATAAAATGAAAAAAGTGGTAGCCAAGATCAATATTACTGGTGAGGGTAATATTCTGCGTACCATAGAGATTAAACAAGCCGATGGTGATAGCTCGCTCATGACCATTACACCAACATCATTGCCAGTGCCATAAATCAAGTCATCTTGTTGTTATTGTTGAAGCTTATCGACCTGTGAATTTATCTTCTTTACAACGAAGCCGCCTTGCAATTGGTGTCTGGCTACTTTTAATATTAGTCAGCCTAACGATTATTAGCCGTAGTCATTTCACGGCTGACCTGTCGGCTTTTCTACCTAATACACCCACAGCTGAACAGCAATTGCTGATGGATCAACTCAAAGATGGTTTAGCTTCTAGATTGATTTTAGTCGGCATAGAGGGCGCAGATGAAACCATTCGCGCTAAACTATCCAAAAAAATTGCACAAGCGCTGCGTGTCAATCCTCTATTCGTCACTGTGAATAACGGTGAACCTATCACGACAGAGCGTGACCGTGAATACTTATTCAATAATCGTTATTTATTAAGTCCTGCTGTCACGCCAAAACGCTTCAGTGTAGATGGTCTGCATGCTGCTCTTAGCGATAGTATCGACCAGCTTGCTTCGCCAGCTGGCTTGCTATT
>JBKJRF010000050.1:0-20949 GCA_046594825.1 Methylotenera sp. | reverse complement strand
GGCTGACATTCAGCTACATGATCATTACATTTTTGCTATACGGTTTTTATTACTTACTACCCGCAATTGCAATAACTTACCTGATCAAGTTTACTAGCCAACGACTAAAACCGAATGCGCTAATTCCGACTTACATTGCGGCAATAGTAACTGGCAGCATTACCACTTTATTACTCTATGCTAATGCCAAAGTTTTTGCACTTTATGGCATGTTTTTCAATGGTTTTATTCTCAACTTGGTAATGACACCTGGTGGTATTGAATCGCTAGGTGGGAGTAGCGCATCCGACTTAGGGTTTGCATTGATTTTACTAGGCTTTATTTGCTTTCAACTATTACTGCTATGGATCTCAAATCGTTTTTACCAGAAAATAAGCAACCTAATATTCCATTTCCCTATTCGGTTCTTCTCTATTGTTGTGGTACTGGTCACAATCCTTGTACACATGGGATTTGCACTAGACAGTTACACCACAAATAAATTAAACGAGGTGGCTGAATCTATTCCTTTTTATCAAACAGTTTCTGCACGTGGGCTATTTAAAAAACTAGGCTTTGCCGAGCGCCGTGAAACTAAACTCAAAGTTAAAGGTAAGCTTAACTATCCTTTAAAACCTCTTCAATTCAATCGCCCAGCTAAGCCTTATAACATCATCTGGCTAGCTTCAGAATCTTGGCGTGCTGACACGCTAGATGAAAAAATCATGCCGAATACTTGGCAGTTTGCCACGAATGCAGCGCGTTACACACGAAACTATAGTGGCGGCAATGGCACCCGTATGGGCATATTTAGCATGTTCATGGGCATCCCTGGTAATTACTGGTTTCCGTTTTTAGAATCGCGCCGTGGTGCTGCGATTGTGAATGTTTTACAGCAAGAACAATATCAAATGAGTTTTTATACTAGCGCGAAATTTTCTTATCCTGAATTCGATAAAACTATTTTCTCACAAGTGCCTAGCGAACAACTTCATGAGATAAAAAACCCAACCTCTGGCTGGGAAAGTGATAGAGATAACGTCACCAGCTTGCTTTCATTTATTGATAAGCGTGACTCAAATAAACCATTTTTCACATTTATGTTTTTTGAATCACCACATGCCCGCTATTACTTTCCACCAGAAAGTGTGATCGCTAAACCATACCGTGATGATGTTAATTATGCTAGTTTGAGTAAAGAAGCGCTTCGTCAAGATATAGTGCCGATTAAAAACCGTTACATTAACTCTGTGCATCATTTAGATATGCAGTTTGGGCGCATATTCGATTATCTCAAACAACATCAGCTACTAGACAATACTGTGGTTGTACTACTAGGTGACCATGGTGAAGAGTTCATGGAACATGGTTTCTGGGGGCACAACTCAACTTTTGTTGACCAGCAAGTACGCACTCCTTTGGTGATTTATACTCCAAAAATGAAAGCATTGGTGAGCGACCAAATGACTAGTCACATGGATGTCGTGCCAACATTGATGCCACTTTTAGGTGTTACCAACCCTAGCAGTGACTATGCCACGGGCTACAATTTGCTTGCAGGAGAAAAGCGTACCCATACCTATATTTCAGACTGGGATAAAGTCACTTATGTTGATGATGACGTTAAAATCACTCAACCTGTGAATGGTAAGAGTTTCATGATGATGAAAACTACCAAGGGTAACGATGAGCCATTAAACAATGATGAACAAAAAGTAATGTTGCAGAAAAAACAATCCGCGCTCGTAGAGCTAGTACAAGATTTAGGTAAATTTTTCAAGAAAAAATAATATCTAAAAAAATAATTATCGCTGGTCTATTCCTTATTGGCAGACGCTGCACCTTGACATAATATATGAACTTAAAAGGTGAATTAAAGACAAAAAGTCTACGTCATGGATAAACGCGCGCAAATTTTATTAAAAACTCTAGTTGAACATTACATAAGTGATGGTCAACCTATTGGTTCGCGGACGTTATTACAACATTCTGGCCTAGACGTAAGTGCCGCTACGATTCGCAATGTAATGAGCGACTTGGAGCAACTTGGCTTTATTGCCAGTCCGCACACTTCAGCTGGACGCATCCCCACACAAAAAGGTTATCGTCTATTTGTAGACTCTTTACTCACAATGCAACCACTAGAAACACAAATGCTACAACAGCTGAAAAGTGGGTTCTCTTCTCCCAATCCAAATGAGCTTATTTCTAGTGCTGCAGATATGCTCTCCCAACTCACACAGTTTGCTGGGCTAGTCATGATCCCTAAGCGCAAACGCATCGCTTTTAAACATTTAGAATTTTTACCTTTATCTGAAACACGTATTTTGGTGATTATTGTCACTAGCGATGGCAATGTACAAAATCGTATCATCATGGCAGAAAAGCCTTATTCGGCCAGCGAGCTTACGCAAGCAAGCAATTATTTTAATGCCAATTTTGCTGGTCAGACTTCTGAAGAAGTACAACAAAAATTGCATCTTGAGCTAAAGCAAATGCAAACCGATATGAATCGATTGATGACTGCGGCATTAGATGCCAGCAGCAAATCAGTTGATAATGAGAAAGATGGCGTAGTGATTGCTGGTGAACGGAATTTGCTACAAGTAGATGAGTTATCCACTAATGTTACAAGCCTGCGTAAATTATTCGAAATTTTTGAACGCCGCACGTCACTGTTGCAACTATTGGATAATAGCCAACGCGCAGAAGGCATACAGATATTTATTGGCGGTGAGAGTGGGTACTTACCTTTAGATGAATGCAGTATGATTACTGCACCATATGAAGCGGATGGTCAGGTGGTCGGTACTTTAGGTGTTATTGGTCCGACCAGAATGGCGTATGAACGTGTCATACCAATTGTAGACATCACAGCTAAACTATTATCAAATGCACTAAATTCTACAAGTTAATTGCTTTTAACTTTAAAATTGAACAACAAACTTACTATTTCCTACTAAAATTTATGGCTTATTACAATCCAGAACCCCCTTATCAACATGGTGAACCACTTAGAGTAGGTATTCTACTCGCGAATTTAGGCACGCCAGATGCACCTACTGCGCCAGCACTGCGCCGCTATCTTGGCCAATTCCTGATGGATAGACGCGTAATTGAAATTCCACGTTTTATTTGGTGCTGGATTTTACATTGCATTATTTTGGTAGTTCGTCCAAAAAAATCTGCTGCAAAATATGCACAAGTTTGGTCAAAAGAAGGTTCACCATTGTTGGTGCATGGACAAAAACAAGCACAGATGCTACGTGGCTTTTTAGGTCAAAAAATCAATTCGCCATTTGCCGTTGAACTTGGCATGAGCTACGGCAACCCTAGTATGCAATCGGCTATTGATAAGCTACGTGCTAAAAATTGTGACCGCATTTTAATATTTCCGCTATATCCACAATATGCTGCCAGCAGTACGGCTAGCGCCCTGGATGCTGTATGGCGTGTACTTCTTAAAATGCGCAACATCCCAGCAATCCGTACTATACGCCATTATCACGACCACCCTGCTTACATTGCAGCACTTGCACAAAGTGTGCGTGAACATTGGCGCTTTAATGGAAAACCTAATGCGAATGGCGCAGGAAAATTAGTGATGAGTTTTCATGGTGTGCCTAAATTTCACCTATTGAAAGGCGACCCATACCACTGTGAATGCCATAAAACTGCACGCCTGCTGGCAGAAGCGCTAGGTTTAAATAAAGAAGAATATACCGTTGCATTTCAATCACGTTTTGGCAAGCAAGAATGGCTGAAACCTTACTTGGCAGCTACACTAGAAGAATTGGGCAAAGCTAAAACCAAACGTATTGATGTAATTTGCCCGGGGTTTAGCAGTGACTGCTTAGAAACCTTGGAAGAAATTGCTATGGAAGGTAAAGAAATCTTCACACACGCAGGTGGGGGCGAATATCATTACATTGCAGCGCTTAATGAAAATGAGGCTTGGATACATGCCATGACCACGATAGCGCTTGAAAATCTACAAGGGTGGGTAAGTGCCGATTGGGACATGGAACAATCTAAAAAAGACGCAGAAATGACTAAATTACGAGCACAGGCTATGGGTGCTAAACAATAAGCGCTATACTTTTGTTTTAGGCTTAAATGCATTGAATCTATGATAGTAATTACTGGCGGTGCAGGCATGATAGGCTCTATCATCGCTTGGCATCTGAATACCAAACTCAAGCGTGATGATATGGTCATTGTTGACCACATTAGGCACCCTGACCAATGGCAAAACTTGGTCAAACGCCAATATGTCCAATATTTAGATAAAGACCAATTACTACCTTGGCTTGAAGGGCGCACAGATGTCACGGCCATTATTCATATGGGAGCCATAAGTGCCACAACTGAGCGAGATTTCAATAAACTAGTCACTGACAACATTCACTACAGCCAGCAGCTATGGACTTGGTGCGCAAATAATTATGCCTCATTTTTCTACGCAAGCTCAGCGGCCACTTATGGTGATGGAACACATGGTTACGATGATGCTTCAATTGAAAAGCTTCGTCCACTCAATGGGTACGGCTACTCTAAGCATTTTTTCGATCAATGGGCCTTACAACAGGTAAATATGGGCTTAGCTGTTCCACCCGCTTGGGCTGGTTTCAAATTCTTTAATGTTTATGGTCCTAATGAATATCATAAAGAACGCATGGCAAGTGTCGCGTTTCATAGCTTTAACCAGTTCAAAGACACAGGTGCTGTTAAATTATTTAAAAGCCATAAGCAAGATTATGACGATGGTATGCAGTTGCGCGATTTTGTTTACGTTAAAGATGCAGCAGCAGCAGTCGTACATTTTTTTGATAAAGCGGTAATAGCTAAAGAACCTTGCCCAAATGGCATTTACAACATAGGTACTGGCAAAGCGCGTGCCTTTAAAGACTTAGCAAGTAATGTCATGCTAAGCATGGGCGAAACACCAAATATTACTTATATTGATATGCCTCAAGACTTACAGGGTAAATACCAATATTTTACCGAGGCAAGTATGGCAAAACTTCGCGCTGCTGGTTATAACCAAGCTTTTTATAGTCTGGAAGATGGGATTAAAGATTACGTACAGAATTACTTGATGCATGAAGATGCTTATTGTTAAAGTAATTTAAATAGAATACTTGAATAAAGAGAATGTATTTTGAATCAAACTAATCAACACAAATTTTTAGAGCAGGAATGGCAAGCACATACTGCCATGTTTGCGCAGTTACAGGCAATATTCCCGCAAGTAATAGTGGTGGCAAACGAATTGCGAGAAACGCATAAGCGTGGCGGAAAAATTCTAATTATGGGGAATGGCGGCAGCGCTGCGGATAGCCAACACATTGCTGCTGAAATCGTTGGTCGCTACAAAAAGGAGCGTCGCGGTTTGCCTGCAATCGCCCTTACCACAGATACTTCTATTATCAGCTCTGTAGGCAATGATTATGGTTACGACTACATCTTTGCTCGTCAAATCGAAGCATTATGCCGCCCTGAAGACACTGTGATTGGGATTACCACATCAGGTAATAGCAAAAACGTAGTGAATGCCATCATCGAAGCAAACGCAATAGGCGCAACCACAATAGGCTTAACTGGCGGCACTGGCGGAAAATTGCTGGATTTATGTAAATTCAATATCGTGATGCCTAGTAGTGATACCCCCCGCATTCAGGAAGCACATATTTTTATTGGTCATAGCCTATGCGATATGTTGGAAGCAGATTAGGTTTAGGCTATCCAATTTTCGCTTACCCAGATTTAGGTCAAATAGAGATATGAATGCGCATTTAATTGAAACTGTTCGTCATTTTACCGATGCTAGAAAGCTAGTATTAGTGATAGGTGACGTTATGTTAGACCGTTACTTAATGGGTAACGTTAATCGCATCTCACCAGAAGCACCTGTTCCAGTGGTACTGTTAAACACATCCGAAGAACGTGCGGGTGGCGCAGCAAACGTAGCCGCGAACCTAAGTGGCCTTGGTTTAAGCACACAAATCATAGGATGCGTGGGTAACGATGATGCTGGCAAAGCACTTAAGCAACTAATTGCAGACGCAGGCATTGATATTGCAAATATCATGACATCTAACCTAAGACCAACAGTATCAAAAACTAGAGTGATGAGTGGCAATCAACAAATCGTACGTATTGATGATGAGAGTTCATCAGCATTTACGTTAGACGAAACCAACCAACTTCTCATCAACGTAACAAACGCACTCAACGCTAAACCTGCTATGGTCATTTTGTCAGACTACGCAAAAGGATTATTGAGTGAGGCAACTTGCCAAGCAATCATTACACAATGTAAGCAATTGAATATTCCTGTCATCGCAGACCCTAAAGGCCACGATTACAATAAGTATCTTGGAGCTACCGCTCTTACCCCTAATAAAAAAGAAACTGCTGAAGCTTGTGCTGTTGCAATGCATGAAACAGAAACTTTACTGAACGCAGCAAAACAACTCAGAAGTAATCTGAAATTAGATTTTCTGGCTGTTACGCGCGGTGAAGAAGGCATCTCTTATATTGACGACAAACAAGTCGAACATATTCCTGCGACAGCAAAAAAAGTATTCGATGTTTCAGGCGCAGGAGACACGGTCATTGCCACACTTGCCGCTGGGCTAGTATATGGCATGACGGCGCATGATGCCCTGCAACTGGCAAATATTGCAGCAGGTATTGTCGTGGGGAAAGTGGGCACCGTACCAGTAACACAAACTGAGCTATTAAAAACACTGGTGAGTGAGGATGGTCACTCGCAAGCAGATAAAATTTGTGACCAGCATCAACTCTTAGAATTGGTGAGCCACTGGAAAGCTAGCAAGCAAAAAATTGTTTTTACCAATGGTTGTTTTGATTTGTTACATGCAGGGCATGTCACCTATTTAGAAGCTGCGAAAAAAGCAGGCGACAAACTTATTCTTGGCCTCAACACCGATAGATCAGTGAGTGTATTAAAAGGCCCTACCCGACCTGTTGTGCATGAAGGCGACCGTGCGCGCGTGCTAGCAGCATTAGCCTCAGTAGATGCGGTAATTTTATTTGATGAAGACACACCATTGCAACTGATTGACCTAATTCGTCCAGACGTTATTGTTAAAGGTGATGATTACACCGAAGCGCAAGTTATAGGCGCTAAAGAAGTTAAATCATGGGGCGGTAGTATCAAGTTAATCCCTTTGGTTCAAGGCCGTAGCACCAGCAATATCATCAAAAAACTAGGCACTTAAGAAATGCTAGCAACTAAGATAGCATCACCTAAAATACTGGTGCTAGGTCCAGCTTGGGTAGGTGATATGGTACTCGCGCAAAGCCTGTTCAAAACACTTAAATCAGAAAATCCTAATTGTATTATTGATGTAGCTGCTCCTGCTTGGACCTTACCATTAATTGAGCGCATGCCAGAGGTGAATAAAGGGATTGCACTACCTTTCAGGCATAGGCAATTTGCCTTGTTTGAACGTATTAAATTTGGCATAAGCTTGCGTGCGCAAGGTTACATACAAGCAATCATCCTTACCAATTCATTTAAATCAGCCATTTTACCTTTCGCAGCAAATATCCCGCGACGTACTAGCTTTTTAGGTGAGATGCGCTATGGTTTGATCAACGATATTCGTTCGCTGGATAAAATAAAACTACCACGTACGGTAGATAGATTTGTCACTTTAGGGTTGCAACCTAATGCTGAATTACCTACTAACATCCCTAACCCAACACTGCTGGCAAATGCCCACAATGCATCCGTTACTTTAGAAAAACTTGGTGTAGAAACACCTACCAACAAAATATTAGGGCTTTGCCCAGGCGCTGAATATGGTGAAGCAAAGCGTTGGCCTGCTGAATATTACGCAGAAGTCGCGAATGAAGCGCTAAAAAAAGGCTGGCAAGTATGGCTATTTGGTTCAGAAAAAGACAATCCTGTCACCATAGCAATTAACCAACTTACTAATAATTTATGTTTAGATCTTGGTGGTAAAACAAACTTAAGTGAAGCTATTGATTTAATGTCGCTTTGTGATGCGGTCGTGAGTAACGACTCCGGGCTAATGCACGTAGCCGCCGCATTAGATAAAAAATTGGTGGCTATTTATGGTTCGTCAGATCCACACCATACACCACCTATGAATAGCAAAGCAGTGATTGAATATTTAGGGCTTGAATGTAGCCCATGTTTTAAAAGAACATGCCCACTTAGCGGCCCAGACCTACAACTTAATTGCCTTAATAAAATTCTACCCGTCAATATTTTAGAAAAAATTAATTTATAACTGTATGTTCAATTTATTGAAAATATTTAATCAATTACGTGCAAGAAAAAAAGATAGAAAGTTATTCAATAAGCCTGCACGTTCAGCCTTGAAGTTTAAAAAGGCATATCCTGATTTTACAATCGGCTGCCATTGTTATGGCTTGCCTTTAATCAAGCATCAACATCAAGATGCTATCTTGAAAGTTGGATCTTATTGCTCGTTTGCTAAAAATGTACAGATATTTTTAGGTGGTAATCATCGCATCGATTGGGTAACAACATATCGATTCCCTGTATTTTTTCAACAGGCGAAACATATTAAAAACTCCGCTACGACAAAAGGTGATGTCATTATTGGTAATGATGTATGGCTATCTGAGAACTGTACAATATTATCTGGCGTTACCATCGGTCATGGCGCTGTGATAGCAAACGGTGCAATTGTTACCAAAGATGTAGCTCCATATTCAATTGTGGGCGGCAATCCAGCGAAGCATATTAAATGGCGGTTCGATGAACCAACCCGAGAGGCCCTATTAAAGAGCACATGGTGGAATTGGCCAGATGAAGAGATATTAAGTATTGTAGATATGCTTTGTTCTGACGATTTAAGTCAATTTATTAAATACAGCAACAATAGAAAATGTATGTAATTATTTTCAAGTCTAAAACAATAACTTTATGATATTTAAAAAAATAACTACTCTTTCTGATTCACAACTACAAAAACTGATTACAGTTTTTGGCATTCTTATTGCCTGTCAAATCACTTACATTCAGCACGGTTGGGTAAATGATGATTCTATCTTGTACTTTGAAATGGCCCGGTTGTTTTCAATAGGTGAATGGAAGCAAGGCATTGAATTATTCAATTGGCCATTCTATCCATTACTTATTAGTGCCGTTCATCAAACTACACACTTAGCAATACAAACCTCAGCACAAGTTCTAAATATACTATTTTTTGCCATTACTACATTCAGCTACATTAGTTTAATCAGGCTTGCGGGTGGCAATAAAGCTACCATCATATGGGGTGCATTCTTATTGCTAAGTTCGCCTTACATCGTCGGAGATGTATTAGCAATGCTATTACGCGACCAAGGTTTTTGGGCAATGTTCCTCACTAGCCTTGTATATTTTATTCAGTTTTACCGTAATAAAAAAATTAGTGATGCTCTATTTTGGCAAGTTAGTGCAATCGCCGCAGTACTGTTTAGAATTGAAGCGATTAGTTATTTAATTGGCCTGCCATTGATACTCCTATTACGCTTTGAATACTCATTTAAGCAAAATATCACCGACCTTTTTAAAATTAAGCTTATCCCCATTTGCTCACTTATACTGATATTGGGTGTATTGATTTTTATGCCTTCAATACACCTAAGTGATTTTGGTAGACTTCAAGAAGCTGTAACAATCTTCCCAAGAATGCTCACTGAAATTGCACATATGTTTAAACTTAAAGCCAGCATCATGGGCGAAATGGTTTTAGGTGAATATTTTCATAATTACGGCATGATGGGAATCATGCTCACTTTAATCGCAATAGTCATTTTTAATGTGATCACACTAATTAGTTGGCCTGTGATGGGAGTTTTCGCACTAAGTAATACCTATGAGCATCAACAACCAGTAGTGCCGACAATCCAGCAAGATACACGCAAAATATTCTATTGGGCAATAACCCTTTCTTTACTGAATGCATGGGTCATTATTACTAGTGTATTTGTATTATCAGGTCGCTACCTCATTGCGCTTGTGTTCATCATATTAATTTTTGCAGCCTTTCAGATGGCATCTTTAATTAAATTTTTTTGTACAACCTCTGATAAAAAAATATGGGGAAAAGCTTTAATAATTATACTGTTAGCTTTAATATGTTTTTTTGGTATTAAAAACTTACTGCCAAAACCTAGTAATTATATTTTTGAACAAAATGCCGTTGCTTATATAAAAAAACAAAATATACAAAATAATGAAGTTTTTTATGTCACCCCTAGGTCTCGTTATTATGCTGATGCGCCTTATGCAGGTAGAGGCTATGACTATTGGCAATATACGAAAAAAGCCATTGAGAGTGGCTCAATTTATCAATTTAATTACTTGATGATTAATGTAAATATTGATGAAAAACTTCCTGAAAGACAAAAAATATTATCTGAGAGCCTACCCCAATACAAAATCATTAAAGAATTTTACGGCTATAGAAATAAGAAAAAAATCATGCTTTATATGAAGAATCATTAAGCATGAATGTTCAGTTTATTAAACGTGTGGGTTTACTGACTTGATTTGATTTACGACTTCTTTGGCAACAATAATGGTAGCCTGCAAGCGATGCTTTTTATCTATAAACGTGACGCCTTTTTGATTACGAAATAGGCTTGTTAAATACAAAGTGCTTAGATAAATTCTTGATTTAATAATTGCCACTTGAGCACTCTTAAGCGCATCCCGCCTATCAAAGTTTTTGATGCAAAAAAGAAACACTCCCCGCTTTTTTCTCAACCACTTATCTAAGGAGTCTGCACCAAATTCGCTGGCACCTGCTACATGTGTAATTTTCACATTATCACAATAACCAATCTCGTACCCTGCTAGTCGTATCCGCAAACAAATATCAGCATCTTCGCCATATAGAAAATATTCAGGGTCAAAACCTGAAATTTTCTCGTAAATGCTTTTTCTAACTAGCATACATGCGCCCAATATCCATGCTATTTCACCAGGCAAATGCAAAAGCTTATGAGAGTATTTCAAGCCACTTGATGACGGATAACGCAATCTGGGTAATACAATTTTACCTTTTCGAGGCTCTTCAATAACTGGGCCTACCATGCCCATTTCAGGATTCTGATTGAGAAAATTGACCAAGTTAGATATCGCAGAACTTTCATAGATTAAAGTATCTGGATTGAGTATTAGTAAATAATCACCGCCTGCTTTGCTAGCAGCAAGATTATTAGCACGTGCAAAGCCTAAGTTTTCTTGACTCTCAATTAGCAAGATTTGATTTTTAAATGCCTCTCGCAACTCTTTAACACTGTCATCTTGACTCGCATTATCAACCAAGATGATTTCTAGCTTAATATACTGCTGCTTGAGCAATGAGTAAATGCAATCTTTAGCGTAAGAACCTGAGTTATAGTTAACGATTAGTACAGAAACTAATTTTTCATCCGGATACATATTGATTTAAGCTTGATAAAAACTTCTATACCAAGCAACAAATGCCTCAACGCCCTTATTCAAACCAGTCTGTGGTTTAAAACCGACCCAATCTTCTAAGGCGCTGGTATCAGCAAAGGTAGCTTTCACATCACCAGCCTGCATAGGCAAAAATTCTTTTTGTGCGACTTTACCAATGGCACTTTCTAAAAACCCAATAAAATCCATTAGTTTTTCAGGCTGGTTATTGCCTATATTAAATACTCTATAGGCTGCATGACTGCTAGATGGGTTTGGGTCACTCGAATCAAAGCTAATATTTGGCGTTGCAGGTTTATCTAATACTCGAATTACGCCCTCAACTATGTCATCAATATAGGTAAAATCACGCATCATTTCACCATGGTTGAATACTTTGATTGGCTGGTTATTCAATATTGCATCAGCAAATAAAAACGGGGACATATCTGGGCGACCCCAAGGGCCATATACTGTAAAGAACCTTAACCCAGTAGTAGATAAGCCATATAAATGGCTATAAGTATGTGCCATGAGCTCGTTAGCCTTTTTTGTGGCTGCATATAGACTCACCGGATGGTCAACACTATCTTGTTCAGAAAATGGCATTTTAGTATTGCCGCCATATACACTAGATGAACTTGCGTAGACTAAATGCTGTGGCTTAATTGCTCTACAAGCTTCAAGGACATTAGTAAATGCAACAATATTACTGCTGATATAGGCATGAGGATTTTCTAATGAATAACGCACACCAGCTTGTGCAGCTAGATGAATCACATTGTCTGGTTTTTCACTTTCAAATAACTTTTGTGTAGCTGCTTGATCAGCTAAATCCAGTTTAACAAAATTAAAATTCTCAGCCTGAGAATGTGCCTGAATAGAAGCAAGTCTTGCTTCTTTTAAACGAACATCATAATAATCATTGAGGTTATCAACCCCAACGACCTTATCGCCACGCTCAAGTAATTTAATGGCTACATGGTAACCAATAAAACCTGCAGCGCCTGTGACTAGAACTTTCAAGAAATTGCCCTACTTTTCTGTCAAACGTCCAATGGCACGATATGCTATACCCGCATTCGCAACTACAACTGGGTCATAAATATTTCGTCCATCAAAAATGATATTAGCTTTAAGCTTTTGTTTAACTACCGCAAAATCTGGGCTACGAAACTCTTTCCACTCTGTCACAATTGCAAGCGCATCTGCGTCGTCGAGGGCGTCCATAAGACTATCTGCAAATTTTAGTCGCGGTTCATTTTTAAAAATACGTTGTGCTTCATCAATGGCAACTGGATCATAAGCTGTCACGGTAGCACCGGCAACTAATAGGTCGTTGATTAATTCGCGGCTAGCAGCCTCACGCATATCATCGGTATTCGGTTTAAAAGCCAAGCCCCATAATGCGAAGTGTTTGCCTGATAGGTTTTCACCAAAATGTGCTTTGATTTTTTGGCTCAGTATATGTTTTTGAATGTCATTGGCTTCTTCAACGGCATTTAACACTTTTAAATCGTAGCTATTATTTTTAGCTGTTTTAATCAGTGCTTTCACATCTTTAGGGAAACAAGAGCCGCCATAACCACAGCCTGAATAGAGAAAGTCATAGCCAATACGTGGGTCTGAACCAATACCTTTACGCACAGACTCAATATCAGCACCTAATATCTCAGCCAAATTCGCCAATTCATTCATAAAGCTGATACGTGTTGCCAACATCGCATTGGCAGCATATTTCGTGAGTTCGGCGGAACGTACGTCCATCATGACCAGCCGCTCATGATTACGCTGGAATGGTGCATATATAGCCCGCATTAACTGAACAGCCTTATCATCGTCAGCGCCCACTACAATGCGGTCCGGACGCATAAAGTCCTCAATGGCAGCGCCTTCTTTTAGAAACTCTGGGTTCGATACAACGCTATACGGCAATACCACGTTTCTCAGTGTAAGCTCTTCTGCTATAGCAGCTTTTACCTTATCTGCAGTGCCTACAGGGACTGTAGATTTATCTACGATGACTTTGTAATCTGTCATGTACTTGCCAATACTTCTTGCTGCCGCAACCACATACTGTAAATCAGCGGAACCATCTTCATCAGGGGGTGTTCCGACAGCAATAAATTGAACCGTGCCATGATGTGCAGCTTGTTCAATATCTGTAGTGAACCTCAAGCGCCCAGCAGCCACATTACGACGCACCATATCTAGCAATCCTGGCTCGTGGATTGGGATACCGCCATCTTCAAGTATCTTGATTTTTGCAGGGTCCACATCTAGGCATAACACATCATTGCCTACCTCAGCCAAACATGTGCCACTCACCAAGCCTACATAGCCAGTGCCGATTACGGTAATCTTCATTCAAACATCCTTACTCTTAATATTCGTTATACAAGCCTTGCCAAAACCGTATACTTCAAGACTTTTATCATCTTTCAAGTACGGCTTAAAGCTATGCAGATGACACTCTGCAATAACTTTAATAGCCGCTTCATTATGATTTTCTACAAGTAATAAGGTATTCGTGCGCTGTAAAGTATTTAGCGTTTTATCATCTACTATTTTAATAATGCTAGGTGAATAGAAAAAAAGCCTTTCATCTATTTTTTTATAATATGCAAGTGGCGCAGCTTGTGATGATAACCAAACTTTTATACTAGGCAAGCTCGCCACTCGATATGCGAAGATTTTAGGTTCAAATGCAGCATAAAATATAAAATAGCTTAAAGGTAACAATACCCCTAAGCCAATGAGCATTCTCTGAATGAACAAATTAGAGCGCTGAAATAACTCATACATCAAAATACCAAGACAAATAGCAATGAGAGGGTAAATAGGCAGCAAATATTTTGCATGCTTATTACTAAAGAGTGAAAAAATAATGAAAGGAACCGCGGCAAATATCAATACTGCAATTGCCTTAGTATTTTTCTGGAACAAATACTGATATTTTCGCGATAGAAAAATCAATAAAATAAATGGGAAGAAATCTACTATTTGCCATGTTAGATAACTCCATAAAGGCTTAGCATCCTCTCCGGTCATTTTATTCGCAAGGTCTTGAGCGGCAATTTTATGCCAAATATCAAAACCTAACTGTAATGAAACTGCCAAATACCATGACAATCCAATGACAATAAAAATTAACCAGCCAATAGGGCTTTTTATCACTTGCCAAGCAGCAGTGCTTTTTTGTGAGATTGCAAATATGATGAGTGGCAAAGTGACTAGCAATAAAACTAGCGGGCCTTTGGTTAGCATTGCTAAAGCTAATAATAAATAACTTAAGTAAATCCAACGCTTTTGAGGAGGTTTTTTTAATGTGTTGCCTTCTGTATCTGCTTGGTCTTGAGCAAATACGTAATGTAAGGCTGACAATACTGCACCTACACAGAGGCAAGTCAGTAACATTTCAATTTCTGCACGGCGGCCAAACATTGCGAAAGTCACGTTGGCTAATAAGATTTGTACTGCAAAAAGGGCAGGCCATTTTCCAAAGTTTTTGAGGCTAAAGCGATAAGTTGTAAACATTACCGCCAAAGCCGCGATAGCAGAGGGCAAACGTACTGTCCACTCGTTAACATTATTGCTTATAAGTGCAATCAGCGTCTGCAGCCAGTAAAGAAATGGCGGTTTAGTAATATAAAGCTGACCATTAAGGTGGGGCAATAACCAATCACCGCTTGCATACATTTCTCTT
Organism: Methylotenera sp.; assembly: GCA_046594825.1. Taxonomy (GTDB): domain Bacteria; phylum Pseudomonadota; class Gammaproteobacteria; order Burkholderiales; family Methylophilaceae; genus Methylotenera. The sequence continues at coordinate 5,806 of JBKJRF010000050.1, read as the reverse complement.
GCTGGCACTGCTCGTCGCGCTTCATTAAAAGACATGAGCGCAATATCACCTAACCCATAAAATACCAGCCCAAGTGCAGTTATAGCTGTGATATATAAGAGAAATCTATACAGGGTGTTTGAATCACGCCAATTGATGTTCATTGCAAGTTTTGAGATTCTGATTGATGTTGTTGGCGAATCAGCATTAGATTACGCGTATAGACAAAAGTACCAGGTAATTGCCCCAAAATAATTACAGGGTCTAGTTTATGTACTCCATAAGCCAACACTGTGAGGCCGCCGATTAAACTGAAATACCAAAAACTGATAGGAATGACGCTCTTCCCTAAACGCTCGCTATGTAGCCATTGCACAATAAAACGTGCCATAAACAAACATTGCCCTGCAAGCCCTATACCCAGCCAAATTAAATCAATGGTCGGCATACCAACAATGTAATGCTGCAATGATGCGATAATGTGCGAAAAAAAATAGTTGATTCCATTATCCATGATCTTATTTAACTTCTCTTTATTTTTTAGCTATTTATTTCTGGAATAATCTTAGGAATTTTGGCGCGCCGTTGCAACCAAGACACGCCAAAAAGATCGACTAAACCTACCATTAACCTATCCAAAGTCCCGTAATTGGATTTACCAAACTCTCGATTTCTATGGCTAACAGCCACTGAAATCACCACACCACCACGGCGCTTAATCAATGCCGGTAAATAACGATGCATATGATCAAAGTAGGGTAAATCTAAAAAAACTTCTCGTAAAAACAACTTTAATCCACAACCAGTATCTGGTGTTTCATCTTTTAGCATCTTGGAACGAACCGTGTTGGCAACAACGGAGGACATGCGCTTTACCCAAGTATCTTTGCGACTTTGGCGACGATTACCGCCTACCAACTCTATACCCTGAGTAGCTGCAGCAATAAGTTTTGGTATGTCTGCGGGGTCGTTTTGACCATCACCATCTAATGTCGCAACCCAATCATATTTAGCTGCCTTTACGCCAGTACGTACCGCCGTACTCTGACCACAACTTTGCGCATGACGAACAATACGTAATTGCAAATATTGCATTTGCAATTGTTTCAAACGTTCATAGGTTTGGTCTGTACTTCCATCATCCACGTAGATAATTTCATGCGTGAAATTTTGAAGTGCAGCATGGATTTCGGCAATTAATGGCGCAACATTATCTTGCTCATTACGCACAGGTACAACCACCGATAGTGCTTGAACCGATAATTTTTGCATAGTCATATAATTGGCAATTACTTTAATAACTGCTGGATGTTTGTTAGAGGCATGATTTTATGCGAATTACAGAAATCTTGCCAATCAGGTACTTCAGTCCAATCACTGAGAAAGATAAAATCCAACTCTGCAGCGTTCGCGGCTTCATAATCATATTTACTATCGCCTAAATATAATGCAGGTAACTGCACATTGCCATTGGCTTTTTCGTGAGCTAATACTTCATCTTTATTATCTGGGCTACCAAAGATACCCCCATCAAATAATTGGCCTAGATTTTCTCCTGAAGGCAAACTACGTTTCGCGAACAAATCACGTAGCTCATTTTGGTCGCCTCCAGACAATATCAACCAATTGCAATTTGGCGTAGCTTTGCGTAATTCAGATAAGCCATCAGCAATCGCACACTCCATCAAACCAACTTCTAATTCACGTGAAAACTCATCCAACAATACTTGTATGGACTCTTGTGTAGCTGGTTTTTTCAAAATTTCACGTAAATAGTAATCAAACTTATGATACCGGGAAATACCACCTAATTTAACATGGTAATCTACTAAAGCTTGCGCCTCTGTATCGGTTGCACCTAAATTCTTTGCGGTGCGAAAATATGCTTCGGTCTTTACTATATTTGAATCCAGCACCACACCATCACAATCAAATACGATAGTTTTATATTTTTGTAATTCTATTTTCAAGCGCAATTCCAAACTTTAAATTCAACAATAAACTAAAAATTAGCCCAATAAAAAAGGGGTTTGACCCTAACACTAAGGTACAAACCCTTTAATTATATCGCTTAAACCAACTTAAGCAGGTTTAATCGCACTAGCCTCTTTAGCTAATTTAGTAATATGCGCCCAATCGCCACGAGCAACGGCATCTGCTGGCGTAAGCCATGTACCACCGCATACCACTACGTTTGGTAATGCCAAGAATTGTGGTGCAGACTCAACAGTTACACCACCTGTTGGACAGAATTTAACATCACCAAATGGGCCTGAAAAGCCTTTAAGTAAGTTGATACCGCCGACAGCTACTGCTGGGAACAGCTTTAAGAAATAATATTTATCAGCGTTCGCCATCATGATTTCTGATCCAGTAGAAACTCCTGGTAACAGTGGCAAACCAATTTCACGAGTAAAAAGGCCTAATTCGCTTGTATAACCAGGGCTTACTGCAAATTGGCAACCTGCATCCTTGGAAGCTTGTGCATCTTTCAAGTTACGTACAGTACCAGAACCCATAATAGCCTCTGGCAACGCTTTAGCAATCGCCTCCATACCAGCAAGTGCACATGATGTGCGCAATGTCACTTCTAACACTCTAATACCGCCTGCTAAAAGTGCTTCTGCCATTGGTACAGCATCTTCTACTCTATTGATAACGATAACTGGAATTACTGGACCATAGTTGGCTAAATCTAATGTATTCATATTGCTCTCTAATTTAAGTTAATTCGAATTCTTATAGCTTGGTTATTTAAGGTTTGAAAATTTCAAACGATTATAGCCATGTGATAGCGCCCTCTTCGGCTGAAAGCACATTTCTGCGCATACCGCCGAACAACTCACGGCCTATGCCATGTGAATTGTTGTGACGTTTACTGTCAGATAGCTCTTCTACCTCACGCTCAGCCCAAGTGTCTTCATCTACCAGTACGTTCAAAGTACCTACCGTTGCATTTAAACGAATAATATCGCCATTACGAATTTTAGCTAACGCACCACCTGCGCTTGCTTCTGGGCTTAAATGAATAGCGGCAGGAATTTTACCTGACGCGCCACTCATACGACCGTCTGTCACAATAGCCACCATAAAGCCTTTGTTTTGCAACACAGAGAGGGGCGGTGTTAATTTATGTAGCTCAGGCATTCCGTTGGCTTTAGGGCCTTGAAAACGCACTACGGCTACAAAATCTTTTTCCAACTCACCGCGGTCAAACGCTGCAAGCAACTCTTCTTGTGCATCAAATATAATCGCTGGTGCTTCAATAATATGCCGGTCTTCAGGCACTGCAGAGATTTTAATCACTGAGCGACCCAAGTTACCTTTGAGCAAACGCAAACCACCTGACTCATTGAATGGGAACTCTGCAGTACGTACTATAGTTTCATCTGGACTCTCTTTTGGCAGGTCTTTCCAAACGATAGATTTATTATCGTTAGCATCAACAGCCAAAGTTGGTAACTTGCCATATTCACGCAAGCCGCCATAAGCAACAGTGAATACGTCTGGATACATATAGCCACCGTCAATCAATTCGCGAATAACGAACGCTGGCCCACCAGCAGCCTGAAATTGGTTCACATCAGCTTTACCATTCGGGTAAACGCTGGCTAGCAACGGCGTAGCTTTTGCTAGGTAATGGAAGTCAGTCCAATCAATGATAATACCTGCAGCGCGTGCAACAGCAACCCAGTGAATCAAGTGATTGGTAGAACCACCAGTAGCCAATAAAGCCACCATCGCATTCACGATCACATATTCATCTACTAGCTTACCAATTGGTGTGAAGCGTTGTTTTTGCGTGTTAGCAAGCACTGTTCTTACGGCTTCACGTGTCAGTAATTCGCGGAGACCATCATGAGGGTGCACGAACGCAGCACCCGGTACATGTAGGCCCATGGCTTCAAGCAACATTTGGTTGCTGTTTGCCGTACCATAAAACGTACAGGTACCTGCACCATGATAGGCCGCCGACTCTGAATCTAACAGCTCTTGGCGACCAACTTTACCTTGTGCATATTGCTCACGCACTTTAGATTTTGCTGTGTTATCTAAACCTGTACTCATCGGTCCTGCTGGCACAAATACACATGGCAAGTGACCAAAATGTAATGCGCCGATCAATAAACCAGGCACAATTTTATCGCACACACCTAGCAATAGTGCGGCATCGAATACATCGTGTGACAGCGCAATTGCTGTGCCCATGGCAATATTATCGCGACTAAATAACGATAGTTCCATACCAGGTTCACCCTGCGTCACGCCATCACACATAGCCGGAACACCACCCGCCACTTGCACAGTTGCACCACATTTGCGCGCTTCATCACGAATGATACTTGGATAAGTTTCATACGGCTGATGTGCAGAAAGCATCTCGTTATACGCCGTGACGATACCGATATGCGGTGCCTTTTCAGCAATTACGCGGAGCTTTTCATTTTGTGGCAACACGGCAAATGCGTGCGCCACATTGGCACAACCTAAACGATCAGCACCACGCGGGCGCTTGATGATTTCATCTACTCTATTCAAATAGGCTGATCTAGTTGGACGACTCCGTTCGCGGATGCGCTCGGTAACTTCTATATGAGATTGCTTCATTTTATATAAGACTACAAGAATTGATAAACTACTTCAATTATCCCCAAAGCAGGGCATGACGTCAAATTGATAAGCCATTATTAGGCATTTTTACACCCTAATAACAACTTTATTTAACGTCTTTAGTAACAAGCACGTCTTCCATCATCAGATATTCCAAATCGCAGCCAAAAAACATGTTCAGTGCATCAGTTGGCGAGCAGATCATGGGCTCGCCCCGCCTATTTAAAGATGTATTCAGCACCACAGGAATACCACGTAACTTTTCAAGATGCTCGATCAATTCATAGTATCTGGGGTTAGTTTCATGTGTGACCACCTGCGCTCGTGCAGTGCCATCTTCATGCACCACTTCAGGGATGCGTGATTTCCACTTATCAGCCACATCAAAGGTAAATGTCATATATGGTGCAGGATGATTGGTTTGCAAAATATCTTCTGCAAATTTGTCCAATATACTTGGGCAAAATGGACGCCAGCGTTCACGGTATTTAATCTGCGCATTGATACGATCAGCCACGCCTGGGTAGCTTGGATCACCTAAAATACTACGGCAGCCTAAAGAGCGTGGGCCAAATTCCATTCGACCTTGCAACCAAGCTAAAGGATTACCGCTCGCCAACAACTCTGCTGCTTTTTGTGGAGCATTTTCAACACAGGTGAATTTTGGTTTCTCCGGATGCGCCTCACAAGCTGCGATACATTCTTCACTGGTATAAGCTGGGCCTAGATAAGCATGCTGCATAGGTTCAATGGCGTCTCCCGCCATATGTGCTGCATAAGTAGCAGCTCCTAATGATGTACCGTTATCACCTGATGCAGGCTGCACAAACAATTCTTTAACGTGTGGCATCGCAATAATGCGCTGATTCAGCTTTACGTTCAGCGCAACACCGCCGGCCATTGCAATACGACCTGTTTCACGAATAATATCGCCCAAATAATAATCAATCATTTTGAGAGCAACATCTTCTAATAACTTTTGTACCGAAGCGGCGTAGTGAATGTATGGATCATCAATCTCATCACCATGGCGCTTAGGGCCTAACCATTCGATGAGTTTAGGTGAGAAGTAATGGCCACGGCCACTTTCTTTATAACGCCTCAAACCAACTACATTGACAAATTCAGTGTTGATGCGCAATTCGCCATTTTCAAAAGTGACTAATTTTGATAGGTCATATTTGCTGGCATCGCCATAAGGCGCCATACCCATCAC
>JBKJRF010000203.1:0-6433 GCA_046594825.1 Methylotenera sp. | reverse complement strand
ACATGGCGTAGCGTTTTAGATTGAATATCAACGACTCCATTAAATGGATCTATTAATCTGCCCTCTAGGTCTTTGGCCATGGCGTTAATCGTTAAGTCGCGACGCGCCAAATCTTCTTCCAGCGTCACATGTGGTGAGGCAAACACCGCAAAACCCTTATAGCCACTGCCAGTTTTACGCTCAGTGCGTGCCAAGGCATATTCTTCGTGGGTTTTGGGGTGTAAAAAAACTGGAAAATCTTTACCTACGGGTTTAAAGCCAGCAGCCTCCATGGTTTCAGGCGTACTACCAACAACCACATAATCTCTATCTTTTACAGCTAAACCAAGCAACTCATCACGTACTGCACCGCCGACAATATAAGTTTGCATAGTGGTCTTAAGAAGGAGTCTTACGTTATCTGGATGCCGAACTACGAAAGCGGTCATATGCGCCGCGCGGCGTTTGATCAACTAAATATTCAGGAATAATCACTTCTAGCGCAGTTGGTGAAACGCCAAATATAGCAGGAAATGGTTGGGCACTCACACTATCTACTTCCATGGAACGTACATTATCACGTGACATCAACTTAATCGGCAACAACTCCATCATAAATGCTTGTGCATAGGAGAGCGTATCGTTTAGCCCAATAACTGGCCGTTTAATAGGCAAAGTATCCATTATGGTTTGAATTAATTCACGGAATGTATAAACTTTAGGGCCAGCCAATTCATAGATTTTGCCATAGGTATCAGTATTTTCTAGGCTATTTACAAAGCAACTGGCGACATCTTCAACCCAAACTGGTTGAAATTTCGCATTAGGTTTTGCCAACATAATGGCAGGCATGAGTTTTATGAGTGAGGCAAATAAATTGATAAAGCTATCATTACGGCCAAAAATAATAGATGGCTTGAAGATGGTGATATTTAACTTATTATGCAGTGCTAATAATGAAGCCTCGCCAGCAGCCTTAGAGCGCAAATACTGGCTAGGTGCATCTTTACCAGCGCCTAAACTGCTCATATGCACTAAACGTTTAATATCTAAATCTGCACAGATTTTTGCTAATTGTGCAGGCAATTGATGATGCATAGTATTAAAGGTTACACGGTGGCTTTGGTGCAAAATGCCGATCAAATTGATAACTGCATCTGCGCCTCTTAAAGTAGCATTGAGCGCTTGATAATCCAGTACATTACATTCTTCTACTTGAATATTGGGCAGCAGTAATAGATGCTTAGCCGCTTCGCGACGGCGCGTGAGTACTTTCACATGGTAACCTGCTGCATCAAGCTTGGCTACAATTGCACTCCCTACAAACCCTGAACCACCTAGTACACATACTTCTTTTAATTGCATGTTAAATCCTATAATTCGTTTATTCGCTGTCTGAATCAATCACTTCTGGCTCACCACTACCAGGGATAACGCCCAAACGTGATTTTAAAGTTTGTATTTTAGTACCTAAGCGTGGCGCATAAATATGCGCGTTGGCCATCACTTTTTGTACGTAGTTTCTAGTTTCACTGAAGGGAATAGTCTCAATATAAATAGCGCCTTCCAGTGGCTCACTAGCTATCCATCGTTTTGCGCGGCTAGGGCCAGCATTATATGCAGCAGTTGCCATTACCGCTTGCCCGCCCATCAAATCTAAAGTGTGGCGCATATAATAAGTGCCAATGTGTATATTGGTACTCAAATCGTGAATCATATCATTTCGATAGCCATCTAAACCCATGCGCTTTGCAGCCCATTTAGCTGTGGCTGGCATTAATTGCATGAGTCCAGAAGCGCCTACGCCAGATTTTGCATAATGCATAAAACGACTTTCCTGACGGGTTAAGCCGTAAACCCAAGCTTCATCTAAATGCTCATCACTCGCCGAAGAACGGATTAAATCACGGTATGGCGTAGGGTAACGCAAATTAAAATTATGCGTCTGCCTAGTGTTATCCGCCGTGATAATAGCAATGTCATACCATTTTTGTCGCATGGCATACTCAGCAGCAGCCAGCAGTTTTTTATCATCAAAATTGCGCGTAGCCCATACCCATTCAGCTTTTGCCTCCCAGCGCATATCTAAACGCTGCAATTCTAGTGCACGCTTAATGGCTGGCTCGCTAGCAATAGCGGTTACCTCAATTTCGCTAGGAATATACTCTTCTGCTGGGTTACTCATAAAGCTTTCCAGCTCATCCGCCGCTAGCCAACCATAATAGTGTCGCTCTTTGGCAAGCTGAATCAATATCGTATTGGCTTCAACATTTTGGCCTTGGTCTGTCATTCCAAGTTCTTTTAAAGCACGCGCTTTCCAATAACGCCACGCCCCTTCTTCAAGCTGTTTTGGCTGCATTATTGCAATAGTGCTTTGTACCGCTTGCCAATCTTTTGCACGCAGTGCAGCACGTATTTCCCATGCCAACTGCTCCTTATCTAAATTCGTATCTTTAGCTAAAGCGTAATAGCTAAGCGCTTCTGGGTCATGGCCTCGTGCTGCATGATACGCAATGCGTCCCCAACCATAAGCACGATTATCAGCATCAAATAAATTTTGCACTTTGCTATAAGTACTTACTGCGGCATCAAATTTTGTACGTGCTAAATGGTCAACAGCGTAAAGATTAAGCTCAGCACCAAAACGAGTTTTAAACGAGACGATTTTTTTATCTAATATAAGTTCTGGTGTTTGATAAGCACGATCAAGTAATTTAAGCTTACCTGCATCAATGCTAGGTATGCGGGTAGTAATCGCTTTTGCTAAACTCAACTTACCATCTTGCAAAGCTAATCTAAATCGCGCCCAAATTTCATCCGTCGTCAGCGCACCTGTTTTTTGTAGTGTATCAAACAGTTGATTACAATTACTTGGTAAGTCGGCCGTTGTTAGCCATAAAGCTTTGGCTTGTGCAGCCACATCGGCATTAGCCAATTGCGTATAGCCAAGCTGGGTTTGACCGAATAAGGCATAACATTGCACTGCAACATCATCACGCTTAAAGTTAACATATTGCTCAAAAAATGTAGGCCAGCTTTGTTGCTTACCTAATTTTTTTAACCACTCACCGCGCAAACGATCAGTAAATGGCATATCTGCATACTGGGTCAAAAAACTCACTACTTCTGCATCTTCCACCTGATCTAATTTAAGTAGCATTAACCAATAATCAGCGTAAGGCGCGAGTATATATTGTTGGAAGTTAAGTTGGCTGGCATCTTCTGCCAAAGCGATTTCATTTTTGGCAGCGTAAGATTCGCGCGCGTGCTGAAATAGGGCGTCATCTGACAAGGCGTTAGCCTGACTTGATACTGTGATAACTAAAAAAACAAACAATAGGCGAATCATTAACACGGTACGCCCCTTTTTTAATATAAGTATTACTAGCTAATGGTGGCAACACCAGCTTTAATAACTAGTATATTCAATCTAATAAATTGGCTCAGCTGCCAACTGGTTTGCTAATGATAAAAACTCATTTGGAGCATCTTCTACTTTATCGAAAGTCGTGTACTCCCAAGCAGTTTCATCTTGTAACAATGCGCGTAATAGCTGGTTATTAAGCGAGTGTCCTGATTTATACGCATAAAAAGCGCCTAAAATCGGGTGGCCTAACATATATAAATCACCAATCGCATCTAATACTTTGTGTTTAGCAAATTCATCGTCATAGCGCAAACCATCACTATTTAACACACGATATTCATCTAAAACTATAGCGTTATCTAAACTTCCACCACGTGCTAATCCGTTAGAACGCAAATATTCAACTTCGTGCATAAAACCAAACGTACGTGCACGACTAATTTCTTTTATATAAGAATCGGCAGCAAAATCAATTTTTACGTTATTGCCAGAGCTCTCAAATACTGGGTGGTTAAAATTGATGGTGAAATCAATCTTAAAACCATGATAAGGCTCAAAACGTACCCATTTATCGCCTTCAACCACTTCAACAGTTTTTTTAACACGTATAAATTTTTTAGCTGTAGCTTGTTCTGCGATACCCGCTTGTTGCAGCAAAAATACAAATGGGCCTGAACTACCATCCATAATTGGTATTTCAGACGCATTCACATCGATATAAACGTTATCTATTCCCAAGCCTGCTAATGCAGACATTAAATGTTCAACTGTTGCAACGCGCGCGCCATTGGCCTCAAGTGCCGAACACATGCGCGTGTCATGCACGGCATGTGGTGTAGCCACAATTTCATTGGGCTGAGGCAGATCAACCCGTTTAAAAACAATACCAGTATCAGGCGCAGCCGGGCGCAGGGTAAGAGTAACCTTTTCGCCGTTGTGCAACCCAACGCCAGTGGCGCTAATCGCTTTTTTTAATGTACGTTGCTTTAACATTTACTAATCTAAACCTTTTTAACTTGCAAACTGATATTTCGTAACTCAATTACGAGCAATCCAATATACAGATTGCCAATGAATAAGCTACTAATCTATTGAATAATAACACATTTAACCTAACCAAAGAACTGGATTAGTTATCATCAGCTTGCGTATAAACCAAATTAAATGGTTAGTATTCGATAGATTTAGTCTGCTTGTTTACGTAAAAATGCAGGTATATCATACTCTTCCACACCTGACATTTTCATCGCTTCTACTTGTGCACGACGGCTATTCGAACCAAACACTTGTGGTGCGTCATCTTCTGGCATACCACCACCTACGAACATAGGTTGGTTGGTTGTACCATTGCGCACTACTTCTTGCGTCATGACACGCAACTCTGGTTTTTGTTGACGGCGCTGTGAACCAGTTAAGCCAGTCGCTACCATCGTTACACGCAAAGCATCACCCATCGCTTCATCGAACACATTACCTACAATCACAGTAGCATCATCTGCAGTGAAAGCTTTGATTGTATTCATTACGTCGTAATACTCTTTCATTCTAAAATTACTAGAAGTAGTGATGTTCACTAAAACGCCACGCGCATTGGCAAGGTTGACATCTTCAAGCAATGGGCTAGCCACCGCTTGTTCTGCCGCGATACGTGCACGGTCTGGACCGGTAGCAATCGCTGATCCCATCATTGCCATACCCATTTCACTCATTACTGTGCGTACATCGGCAAAGTCAACGTTAACCAAACCTGGGCAATTGATGATTTCTGCAATGCCTGAAACTGCGTTATGCAAGACATCGTTAGCGGCTCTAAATGCTTCCAAAAATGGTACATCTTCGCCTAATACTTCCATCAATTTTTCATTAGGAATAACAATCAAAGAATCTACATACTTTGATAATTCTTCTAGACCTTCTGAAGCGACTTTAGTGCGTTTACCTTCAAAAGAGAAAGGTTTCGTCACCACAGCCACAGTTAAAATGCCCATTTCTTTTGCTACTTGCGCAATTACTGGCGCTGCGCCTGTGCCTGTACCACCGCCCATACCTGCGGTTATGAACAACATATCAGCACCATCAATCAGCTCAGCAATCGCATCGCGGTCTTCTAATGCGGCATTACGGCCGATTTCAGGCTTAGCACCAGCACCTAAGCCTTTAGTCATGGCGACACCCATTTGCAATACTGTTTTTGCCTGGCTCTTTTTAAGCGCCTGCATGTCAGTATTAGCGCAAATAAATTCTACGCCTCCAACATTTTTTTCTATCATGTGTGCAACAGCATTGCCGCCGCAACCGCCTACACCAATGACCTTGATGACAGCTTCTTGAGAACTTTTTTCCATAATTTCAAACATTTGATGTCTCCTCTTTTTGAACTTGCTTCATTGCAAATTTACTTCTGCCAAAAACATTAATTACTTCTAATTTACTGCTTAACTAATAAAACTACCTTCTAAAAATTACCTTGTAACCAACTTTTCATTTTGTCCAATATGCGACCGAATGAGCTTGATTCCATTTGTCCACTTAAATGTCTTTCTAATTGCTGCTTGCCCATTAATACCAAACCTACACCAGTGGCGTAGCGTGGATTGCTGACCACTTCAGATAAGCCGCCTACATAACGCGGCATGCCTAAACGTACTGGCATATGAAAGATTTCTTCGCCTAATTCCACCATACCGCGCATGATGGCTGAACCGCCTGTGATAACGATGCCAGATGCAATCATCTCTTCCATACCGCTACGGCGTAATTCATTGAGTACTAACTCGTAAAGCTCAACCACACGTGGTTCTAATACTTCAGCCAAGGTTTGCACTGACAACTGGCGCGGCTCGCGGCCATCAACACCTGGCACCTCAACAATTTCACGTGCATCGGCCAATTGGCGAAGTGCACAACCATGTTTGATTTTTATATCTTCAGCAGACTGTGTAGGGGTACGAAATGCCACCGCCACATCGTTAGTCATTTGGTCGCCAGCAATAGGCACCACCGCGGTATGACGGATTACACCTTGTTTGAATACTGCAATGTCTGTAGTACCACCTACTATGATCATCAAGAAAACGTTTAACTCTT
>JBKJRF010000202.1:0-12107 GCA_046594825.1 Methylotenera sp. | reverse complement strand
CTTATCCAAAACCAGTGGATATTAAATTACAACACAGTCTGCCTGAGTTTATGAGTAGTCGCGGCGGTGTAAGTTTACGTCCAGGTGACGGTGTGATTCACTCATGGTTGAATCGCATGGTGTTGCCAGATACTGTGGGTACAGGTGGCGATTCACATACACGATTCCCGATTGGTATTTCTTTCCCCGCAGGTTCTGGCTTAGTAGCTTTTGCTGCGGCAATGGGTGCGATGCCACTGGATATGCCAGAATCAGTGCTAGTGCGCTTTAAGGGTACCATGCAACCCGGTATTACTTTACGCGATTTGGTGAATGCGATTCCTTATGCCGCTATTCAACGTGGCGAACTTACCGTTGGCAAGCAAGGTAAAAAGAACGTATTTAACGGTCGCATTCTAGAAATTGAAGGTTTGCCAGATTTAAAAGTAGAGCAGGCATTTGAGTTCGCCGATGCTTCTGCTGAGCGCTCTGCCAACGGTTGTACTGTGAAATTGAATAAAGAACCTGTGATTGAGTTCTTAAGCTCAAATATCGTACTTCTACAAAACATGATTGATAACGGTTATGAAGATGCGCGTTCATTACAACGCCGTATTGATAGTATGAAAGCCTGGTTGGCAAAACCTGAGTTACTAGAACCAGATGCAAATGCGGAGTATGCATATACGCTTGAAATTGACTTGAATGAAATCAAAGAGCCATTAGTGGCTTGCCCAAATGACCCAGATGACATCAAGCCGCTATCAGCAGTAGTGGGTGACAAAATTGATGAAGTATTCATCGGTAGCTGCATGACTAATATTGGCCATTACCGCGCTGCAGCTAAAGTGTTAGAAGGGTCAGGTAATATTCCTACCCGTTTATGGATTGCCCCACCAACGCGTATGGATGAAAATCAGTTACGTGATGAAGGAGTGTACTCAGTATTTGGTGTGGCTGGTGCCCGTACTGAAATTCCAGGTTGTTCACTATGCATGGGTAATCAAGCCAGAGTAGCGGATAAAGCGACGGTGTTTTCTACCAGCACCCGAAACTTTGATAACCGTATGGGACGTGATGCCCGTGTTTATTTAGGTTCGGCTGAGTTGGCGGCAGTGTGTGCTAAATTAGGATATATGCCAACACACGCAGAATATATGGAGAGTGTGGGCAATAAATTACAAAACACGGCTGAAATATATAAATACCTGAATTTTGACCAAATGCCGGACTATTCTGAAAGTATGGCAAAGGCGAAAAAAATCATTCCTATCGCAGAAGTAGTCTAAATAACAGCGTCTTCTAATAAACTGTAATAAATTACAGTCTTCAATCTAGCGTTCATGCTGAACTTGTAAAAGCATGAACGCTAGACTATATTGCGTGATTAGTTTGCTAAAAAGCACAATATGGAATCATCAAATAAAAATTCAGAAATTAAAAAGACCGAGTTATTTAATCAAGAAGCATTAATTCCACCACCTAAGCGTGGCGCATGGAAGGTAATGTTACCTTTGAGTCTAACCTTAGTTGCGGCCCTCTACGCTGCTTGGCATTTTGGTTGGCATGCCAAAGCAGTAACTGCTGGCGTGGTATTGTTTGCTGGGCTTTCCCATATTTTTGCATGGGTACTGGCCTTGATAACTTTAGTGCCAATTATTGGTCCTTTGTTGGTCAAAGTTCTCAGCTTGTCTATCATTTGGTTGTTAAATGCCGTTGGTTATTTGGTTTCTTTTGTGGCGATTAGGCGTGGCTATTCGAAAGACGTGCTGACTTATCGTGCCGTGACCATTGCACTGATTACAGGCATTGTGATTGGTTTTGTAATTGGTAGTTTGGTTTAAATATTTAGTTTATAAGCATGGTCATAGCAAAAATAAAACAATCTCGTCTGTATCATCATATTCTAAAAATTGGTGACTTCTTTCCAGTAATCTTCTTTTTTGGCGGCTTTGCCTGGGATGCCTACACAGTAGGTCGCAATGTAGCCGCACAAGATTTATTCATATTCGGTGCTTATTTGTTATTGGCAGGCTTGATTCTTTATGTCATAGGTCGGCCAAGTTATATCTTGGCCGATGCCTCAAAACTCCCGTCGTGGGTTAGCAAATATTTTGCACGATTTTATTGGGAAAATTTTCCGTACTTTTTGCTGCAATTTATATTCGGCAATTTATTAAGTTCGTTATTCATCTTATATTTCAAAAGTTCGAATCATTGGTTGGCTTGGGTGATGTCGTTATTCTTAGGTATTTTGTTAGTGGCTAATGAATATTTGGAAGATGAATATAGGCGATTCACACTCAGCTGGTCATTGTTTGGTTTTTGCGCCATGCTGCTATTTAACTTTGCTTTGCCATTTTTACTAGGCAGCGTTCACCCCGCTTGGTTTTATTTAAGTACTTTATTGGGCTTGGCTGCGGCACATTGGCTTTATAAAAATACGCCAAATCACTTTGGTAGCATAGCGCCAGTTTGGTTAATAGCGGCAACCTTAATGCTGGCCTATTCCGCAGATATGATTCCACCTGTACCATTGGTTAAGCGTGACGTTGCTGTAGCTTATGAAATAACAAAAATGGGTGGTAATTATCAACTTACGCAGCAGTCTTCTGCATGGTGGGTATTTTGGCGAAAAGCCAGTAATCATTTGGAGCTTATACCTGGTCAGCGCGTGTACTGTATTTCATCAATATTCGCACCCAGCGGCCTAAATGCAAGGCTTTATAACAGGTGGCAATTTTATGATAAAAAACTGGGGTGGCAAACCAAATCACGCGTTGGATTTATGCTTGCAGGTGGCCGTTATAATGGCTTTAGAGGATATACCTATAATCAAGGCTTGCAGGCTGGAGATTGGCGCGTGGCGATAGAAACAGAAAATCAAAAAACTGTAGCGATTTATGATTTTTCAGTTGAAGCTATAAAACAAGCAGCTTTGCAAAGTTCGCAGCAAAAAATTACACAGTTTTTCTAAATTTATAATGAGCTTAGTGTTTTACTTCTGCGGGCGTCATAAGTCTGTCAATATAAGCAATTGCAACAGCAGATAATACAAATGTGATATGTATTATCGTTTGTGAAATCAATACCTTATCGCTTAAATTCTCTGCGTTGATAAATGTCTTTAACAGATGGATAGAAGAAATACCAATAATCGCGGTAGCTAGTTTTACTTTAAGTAAATTAGCATTTACATGTGATAGCCAATCGGGCTCATCAGGGTGACCTTCTAAATTTAAGCGTGATACAAATGTCTCGTAACCGCCAACAATTACCATAATCAGCAAGTTTGAAATCATCACTACATCAATTAAACCCAATACAATCAACATGATGTCGGCTTCAACGAGATGATTAGCTTTTGCTACTAAATGCACTAATTCAACGCCAAAGAAGAACACATATACAGCTTGCGCAATAATTAACCCTAAATACAAAGGCAATTGTAGCCAGCGACTACCAAATAAGATGTTGGTCATCACACTTTTTTGTTTGTATTCAATAGAGGAAGATTTAACTTTTTCTTGCATGTTGGTATTGCCTTTATTATTGGTGTTTTACTTAGTTATTTGTCATTAGATTGTCTAAACTGGCTCATATTGTATCAGCTTAAAGTGTTTATATTATTAAGCAATCTGGCTCTTAAGCAGATAATCAGCCGCGTCATCAAGCGCTAATAGTTTCGTTAAAATTGGCATCGTTTCAGCAAGAATATTAGGTAAGGTCCAAGGTGGATTAAAAATAAATAGTCCACTGCCATGCATGCCATAGCCATCCTCAGAAGGCGCATGTATGGTCATGGCAACATGCAGCCAACTAGGCACATTCAGTTGCATCAGGTTTTCTATCATCTCATCTGGCTCATCGCGCTGTAATAGTGGGTACCACACCATGTAAGTACCAGTAGCAAAGCGATTAAGGCTATCTTTAATGCAATTTACTACACGCTGATAGTCTTGTTTATCTTCATAAGGCGGATCTATAAGCACCACTGCACGGCGCGGTGGCGGAGGTAAGTAAGCCTTAATGCCAGCAAAACCATCTTGCATCTCTATTTTGGTTTGACTGTTTTTATATTGGCCTTGGCCCTTAAAGTTTTCTATTAGTATTTTGTAATCGTTTGGGTGCAATTCAAACAGTCGCATTTTGTCATCAGCGCGTAAGTAGTCATTTGCAATTGCGGGTGAGCCAGGGTAAAGATCTAATGTATTTCCAGTGTTAAAACTTTTAATCTGCGCCACAAAATCTACCAGCGGTTTAGGTAAATCAGTGGCTGTAATTAGTTTATCTATAGCTTGTTCAAATTCGGCATTTTGTGTGGCATATCCTTCACTCAAGCTATACATGCCCGCACCTGCGTGAGTATCAATATACCAAAATGGTTTATCTTTTTGTTTTGCGTGAGCAAGTACTAAGCCTAGCAAATAGTGTTTTAAAACATCAGCATGATTGCCAGCGTGAAAAGCATGACGGTAACTCAACATAAATAATTTACTGCAAATATCAAAGTATTAGCATTATAACTTTGCATGACAACTTTCATTGATTAACTTATTCTATTTTTCGTCATCATTTCACATTTGGTAATACTAAAAAGTTGCATAAAAATATACTTCAAAAAATTGTCTTTTCGGTTAGCATTTCACCTATGACAAAACATCAACGTAACACCAATCAAAACATTAGCCCTAAGACGCCACCCACACCTAGCCACGATGACCACCATGACGGCCATAGTCATTACTTAATTCCATTTTTACTTATACTCGTATTTGCTATTGTTGAGTTATTTGGTAGCTGGTGGACGGGGTCGTTAGCATTATTCAGTGATGCAGGCCATATGTTTTCTGATGTGGCAGCACTGGGTTTAGCATGGTTGGCTGGAATATTGGCAAAAAAACCGAATGCAGCGCGACATACTTCAGGCGTCAGCTATGCAGAATTAGCGGTTTCTATTATCAATGCGATTACCATGC
This sequence comes from Methylotenera sp., assembly GCA_046594825.1. Taxonomy (GTDB): domain Bacteria; phylum Pseudomonadota; class Gammaproteobacteria; order Burkholderiales; family Methylophilaceae; genus Methylotenera. The sequence continues at coordinate 7,149 of JBKJRF010000202.1, read as the reverse complement.
TGGCTGTAAGCGTCTATGTGGTGATTGAGGCGATTATAAGATTCAAGCACCCACAGCCAGTGCAGGGTTTGGGTGTAGTTCTGCTTGCCAGTATTGGTTTTTGCGTCAATGTGATTGTTGCTAAGCAGTTGCATCACCAAGCGCACCACCACGGTGATAGTTTAAATAACCGCGCGGCATTTTTACATGTATTAGGTGATTTGGCAGGTTCAGCGGCTGCTGTTCTTGCTGGTATTGTCATTTATGTGACGGGTTGGATGCCGATAGACCCGATCTTATCGGTATTGATTTCATTGCTGATATTGGTACCTACCATCAAGCTTATGCGCGATATATGGGAAACCGTGCAGCATAACAAGGCGTTGCCACATGAATACGACCTTGATGAAGACGATTATGAACATTACGAGCATGATCACGCCCATTGATTCCGGATAGCAATGCAGCGGAATGCTTGCCGCCTGATAAATTTTGTACGATAGTTACCATTGCAGTCGTTACAACACACAAACACGCAGGCTGACAGAAGTAATGTTTCATGTGGTGTTTGAGTTGATTAAACCAGAGCTTAATTAAAAGTTAGCTTAATAAAGGAGATCAATATGCCATACGTTAATATCAAACTTGCAGGCGCAGTCACTCGTGAGCAAAAAGTGCAAATTGCCAAAGAGATTACAGAGACTTTAGAGCGTGTTGCCCATAAACCAAAATCATATACTTATATAACGTTTGAAGAAGTGGCTTATGAAGACTGGGCGATAGCAGGAAAGCTATTAGATGAGTAGTAATTATTTAGGCTACTGTTTTTAGCTAAACCTGTAATCCAGAGCGCTAAGGTTGACGCTGACATAGTTCGCACCTATCATCCAACCTTATGAAAATTCCCCAAAGACTTGAACCCCTTATCGAAGATGGCTTGATTGATGAGGTGATGCGACAACTAATGAGCGGTAAAGAAGCTACTGTCTACGTTGTGCGTAGTGGCGATGATGTGCGTTGTGCCAAGGTTTATAAAGAAGCTAATAAGCGCAGCTTTAGGCAGAGTGTGGATTACACCGAAGGTCGTAAAGTTAAAAATAGCCGTCAAAGTCGTGCGATGGCTAAAGGCTCTAAATTTGGTAGAGAATCACAAGAGGCGGCTTGGCAGAGCGCTGAAGTTGATGCTCTTTATCGTTTGGCCAATGCTGGTGTACGTGTGCCTGAGCCATATAACTTTTATGAAGGCGTATTGCTGATGGAGTTGGTGACCGATGTACACGGTAACGCAGCGCCAAGGTTGAACGATGTGGAATTTAGTGCAGAGGATGCTCGTATTCACCATGCCACTTTACTTAAAGAGGTGGTGCGTATGTTGTGCGCTGGCATCGTGCATGGTGATTTGTCTGAATTTAATATTTTAATGAGTAGCGATGGGCCGGTGATTATTGATTTGCCACAAGCAGTATATGCTGCAGGCAATAACCACGCGAGCAGCATGCTAGAACGTGATGTGGCTAATCTAAGTGCCTATTTTGGGCGTTTTGCGCCTGAGTTGCTGACTACCCAATACGGCAAAGAGATTTGGGCGTTATACGCACATGGTAATTTAACCATCGATACTGTGCTGACTGGCCGATTTAAGCAGAATACTAAAGCTGTTGATTTGAAAAGCGTGATGCGTGTTATTGACGATGTTCGCGCCGAAGAAGCCGCACGATTATTACGACAGGCAGAAGTTTAAAGCTATTTGAATTGTCATTGTGGTCTATAGTCATAATGACTATGTTGCAATGTTTTAACTGCTAAAATACGATAATGCCTGATACTAAAGTCATATTTGACCCTAAACCCATCTTAAAGAATCTGCCTAATCTGCCTGGCGTATACCGCATGATTAATGCCACAGATGAGGTGATTTATGTGGGTAAAGCCAAAGACCTCAAAAAACGCGTTTCATCATATTTCAACAAAAACTTACCCAGCCCACGTACCCGTATGATGGTAAGTAATATTACCAAAATCGAGACTACCGTAACCCGTAGCGAGGCTGAGGCTTTGCTACTTGAAAATAATCTGATTAAAGGTTTGATGCCACGTTACAACGTGTTGTTTCGTGACGATAAATCTTATCCGTATATCACGTTAACTGGTGATGAGTTTTCGCGCTTGGCATTCCACCGTGGCACACAGCGCAAAGGCAATCAATATTTTGGACCTTTCCCGAACTCTGTAGCGGTGCGCGAGAGTATTCAGCTGCTACAAAAGGTATTTAAACTGCGTACCTGTGAAAATACCGTATTTGCTAACCGCAGTCGCCCCTGTTTACAACATCAGATTGAGCGTTGTACTGCACCATGTGTAGGTTTTATCTCTGATGAAGATTATCGCAATGACGTGCATCAGGCGGCCATGTTTTTGCAGGGTAAAACTAATGAGGTGATAGATGCGTTAGGCGAGCAAATGAATGCTGCAGCTATCAACCAAGAATATGAAGTGGCAGTAGTGTTTCGTAACCGTATGCAAGCACTACGTCAAGTGCAAGCCAAGCAGTTTGTCAGTGACTTTAATGTGTCTGATGCCGACGTGATTGCCTGCGCCGAATTACAAGGCCAGCATTGCATTAACTTAGTGATGATACGCGGTGGGCGCCATTTGGGTGATAGAAGCTATATGCCTAAAAATACCGATGGAGAAACCTTAGAAAACAGCATGGAAGCTTTTTTGGCGCAGCACTATGTCGCGCAAAATACCCCGCCGTTGATTGTGACCGGTATTAAGATCGAAACTGAAGTGCTTGAAGAAGTGTTGAGCGAGCAGGCAGGGCGTAAAGTGAAAATCAATACTAATGCCATTGGTGATAAACGTGTCTGGCTGAAAATGGCGCAAACCAATGCTGAACTTGCGCTCGGTCAGCGTGCAGCAACCTCAGCAAATCAAACCGCTAAATTAGTAGCTTTACGGGAAGCACTTCGCTTGCCTGATAGCACAGAGCGTATTGAATGTTTTGATATTAGCCACACCATGGGCGAGGCCACAGTGGGTAGTTGCGTGGTGTTTGACCGTGGTGATATGCAAAATAGTGAGTATCGCCGCTATAACATTACAGGTATTACGCCAGGTGATGATTATGCAGCCATGCGCGATGTGTTGACGCGGCGATATAAGAAAGTAGCCGCAGGTGAGGGTTTACGCCCAGATCTGGTATTTATTGATGGTGGTAAAGGCCAGCTAGGTATTGCCATTGAAGTGATGGCAGAAGTTGGTTTGGAAGATATTTTGTTAGTAGGTATTGCCAAAGGTGAAGAGCGTAGGCCGGGATTGGAGACCATGATTTTCTCGGATACCGGTGAGATGCTTAATCTAGAAAAAGATAACAAAGGTTTACACCTATTACAACAAATACGTGATGAAGCACATCGTTTTGCCATCACTGGTCATCGCGCTAAGCGCGCTAAAGCACGCATGCATTCCAGCCTAGAGGATATTGAAGGCATAGGTGCAAAACGCCGCAAAGCCTTGCTAACTCGCTTTGGTGGCTTAGAAGGGGTGAAAAGTGCTAGTATTGACGAAATTGCTAATGTTGAAGGCATTAGCCAGAATCTAGCTGAAAAAATATACGGAGAGCTGCATTGATCACGAATAGCGTTGAAATTTTGGGAGTGTTAATTGAAAGTTAACATTCCTACCATCCTCACATGGTTACGCGTCGTGCTCATTCCCGTATTTGTTGGCGCATTTTACTGGCCTGAAAACTTACACAAATTAAGCGCACTGCCTTCTCACATGGTTAATATTTTTGCAACTGTAGTATTTTTGATTGCAGCTTTTACCGATTGGCTTGATGGTTATTTAGCAAGGCGCTGGCATCAAACCTCAGCGTTTGGTGCATTTTTAGATCCTGTGGCAGACAAGCTCATGGTGGCAGCAGCGCTCATCGTGCTAGTGGAGTTTGGCCGTGTTGGGGCTATTGTTTCCTTGATAATTATTGGTCGAGAAATCGCAGTAAGTGCGCTTCGCGAATGGATGGCGGGGGAAGGTCAGAGTAGTAGCGTTGGCGTTGCGATGATTGGTAAAGTAAAAACCGCCGTGCAAATGCTGGCGATTTTATTTTTGTTGTATTGGGATGCTGTGGATTTGGGTAGCATGGGAATATTTAAAACTAGAGACATTGGACACGTTTTAATTGTAATAGCTGCATTTTTAACATTGGTATCAATGGCTTATTACCTTAAGGCCGCGTTGCCAAAATTAAAGGGAAAATAAAACTGAAATAAATAAGCATTAAGTGTGTCGTTTAGTCTTGACGGTGTTCTTAAAATCGCTATAATGGCGCCTGTCTTAATGACGCGGGAATAGCTCAGCTGGTAGAGCGATACCTTGCCAAGGTATAGGTCGCGAGTTCGAGTCTCGTTTCCCGCTCCAAATTTTTTGGTTAAATTAGTTTGAATCGTATTAAACTAATTTAGCTAATACGGCATAAAACGGCGAAAGCAAACATGCTTTCGCCGTTTTAGTTTCAACTTGTATTGTTAGGTTATTTGCACTACTTAAAATATACTTAGATGTTAAGTACGTATTTAAGTATAGCTAAATGCCAACTCATATATGGCGCGATAGCAAAGCGGTTATGCCGCGGCCTGCAAAGCCGTTTAGACCAGTTCGACTCTGGTTCGCGCCTCCAAAATTAATCACATAATTTTAAAACATCCAATCGTATTTTTAAGCAATAAATCACATCCTATTGGCTCTGCAAGTATATTATTCGTATCAGATTTTTTTAATTTGAACGAGAATAATCATTGCAAGCCAGTTAACTGGTTCTTTAGATATCATCTAGTAATAAAACACTTGTAATATATTTCGTGCAGTAAAAGTCAGTATTTAGATTTTTTGGTATTTTCTATATCTTTCAACTGCACTCGTAAGTAATATCAACAATCAAACTATAATTTATTAAAGCTGAAATTTAATGACTATTTTAATCACAGGCGGTGCAGGTTATATAGGTTCGCATACATGTTTACAGATGTTAGAAGCCGGCTACGATATTATGGTTTTAGATAACTTTGTGAATAGCCAAAAAGAGTCACTTAAGCGTGTAAAAAAAATCTCAGGAAAGCAGTTTCCTTTTATAGAAGCGGATATTCGGGACAAGCAAGCGATGCGAGCTGTATTTCAGCGCTATAAAATCAACGCAGTCATCCATTTTGCGGGATTGAAGGCTGTAGGTGAGTCTGCAGAAAAGCCGCTGTTTTATTACGATAACAATGTAGCAGGCAGTGTTTGTTTGTTAGAGGTTATGAGCGAATTTAATGTTAAAAATATTGTATTTAGCTCATCTGCCACAGTGTATGGTGATCCAGCCTCAGTGCCAATCAGTGAAGACTTTCCGTTAAGTGCAACCAACCCATACGGTCGTACAAAATTGATGATAGAAGATATTTTGCGTGATTTGCATGCTACTGACTATACCTGGCGTATAGCATTATTGCGTTACTTTAATCCGATAGGTGCACATAGTAGCGGGTTGATTGGTGAAGACCCTAATGGTATCCCCAATAATTTATTACCTTACGTGGCACAAGTGGCAGTAGGGCGATTAGCTAAATTACGCATTTTTGGTAATGATTATGCAACGCATGACGGCACGGGCGTGAGGGATTATATTCACGTCATGGATTTGGCAGATGGACACGTGGCAGCATTAAATTACTTAGTCAATAATGAAGCTTTGATTACTGTGAATTTAGGCACTGGCAATGGCTATAGTGTATTAGATGTCGTGAATGCATTTTCGAAAGTGAGTGGTAAACATATACCCTATGAGTTTTTACCAAGAAGACAAGGTGACGTAGCTCTTAACTATGCAGATGCAACACAGGCAAAGCAATTATTAGGCTGGACTGCGCGGCACACTTTAGAAGTGATGTGTGCCGATACCTGGAGGTGGCAATCGAATAACCCGAATGGCTATGGCGAAACTGCTCCTTCTTGAATTAATTTTTTTTAATTGAATGTCAAAAACTGTCGTTTTTTTAAAACCATTTTTAAATGATTTCATGTCGTTTAATTGTTTATTGAGCCGCTTGTTGGGTATCAGTAGCATGCGGTACGTGAATATTTTTTTCTATATTCTTATACGAAACTGCTATAGTTCAAGTAAAAAATTTATCAAGCATGATTTATAAAAATAAGACTTAGATTAATTTTATATAATAAAAGTGGAAAACCTATTGCAAAACAATCACATATCAGAGATTTTGACGCAGGACATCAAAACAGATCAGGTTGATACTCTATTGGATTGCTTGATGTTGTTATGTCAGTTGAATGACGTTGCAATGACTAGAGATGCGTTGACCTCAGGCCTACCACTGCGACATGGCAAACTCACCCCAGCTTTATTTAAGCGCGCTTCCGAGCGTGCTAATTTGGTAAGTAAAGTCATCAAAAAGCCATTCAATGCTATCCGTTCAGAATTTTTACCCGCAGTGTTACTCTTAACAGGTGAAGAAGCCTGTCTATTACTTGGTTGGGATGCTACTCAACAAAACGCACGGGTTATTTTTCCTGAGTTGGGTGAAACAGAAGTACTTATTCCAGTGAATGAACTGTCTAGCCGTTATGCGGGTTATACATTAACTGCAAAACTTAAGTTCGTGTTTGACCAACGCACCCCTACTGTGGGGAAAGTTCGTAGTAGACATTGGTTTTGGGGTGCTTTAACCGAAAATAGAAGAATTTATAGCGACGTGATGGTCGCGGCTTTTCTCATCAATATGTTCGCGTTAGCGATGCCGATTTTTTCTATGAATGTGTATGACCGCGTGGTGCCCAATCGTTCGATTGAAACTTTGTGGGTCATGGTCATTGGTATTTCTTTAATTATCATCGGCGACTTAGTTTTGCGCACTATGCGTGGTTATTTTTTAGACTGGGCCAGCCATCGCATTGATATTAAGTTGTCAGCCAGGATCATGGAGCAAGTATTAGGGGTACGTTTAGAAAAGCGTCCTACCTCAGTAGGCTCATTTGCCTCTAGTTTGCGCTCATTTGAAATGGTGCGAGATTTCATAACTTCTGCCACTATCACCACCTTCATTGATATTCCATTCGCGCTTATATTCATCGTTGCAATAGGTTGGATTTCGCTGTGGATGATGGTTCCAG
>JBKJRF010000027.1:0-5569 GCA_046594825.1 Methylotenera sp. | reverse complement strand
CTGGCAGTGAGACTCAAAGTATTCACTTCAAGAACACTACAAATCGACTAGATTATCTAGGTGCGAATATGGCGTCTGGCAGCATACACATAGAAGGCAATGTGGGTGCTTATCTTGGCTTTGCATTGAAACAAGGCGAAATCTATTGCCACGGAAATGCGGAAGCTTTCTCCGCGTGCAATATGACGGGGGGGTTGCTAAAAATTAACGGCAATACAGGTGATTTTTTAGGCGGGGCTTCTGCTGGATTACGTAAAGGTATGCGTGGTGGAGTAGTCATTATTAAAGGCAATGCAGGTGACCGCGTAGGTGACCAAATGCGGCGCGGACTGATTTTGATAGAAGGTGGAGCCGGTGACTACTGTGGTAGCCGCATGATTGCAGGCACAATAGGCGTATTTGGCGATGTAGGCAACTACGCAGGTTTTAATATGCAGCGCGGTACATTATTGCTGGCAAAAGCACCTAAACTTCATGCCACCATTCAAGATTGTGGCATGCACACCTTGCCATTTCTAAGTTTAATATTTAAGTCTTTCACACAATACAATACAAAATTTAGTGGCATTGAAACACAGCGCGTGCACCGTTTTATAGGTGATACTGCTTGCAACGGCAACGGAGAAATTTTGCTAATTTCATCTTGAGTGTTGAAAGTGATAAAATGGTATTTTGCAATAAAATTTAATGCCATGTCTAAAGTAACGTTACATTCTGATTTAAAACAGCAGTATTTAACCGCCGCGCTGTATAAATTTGTCAGCCTGCCAGATTACCAAGCGCTACAGGCTCCGATCCAAGCCGCGTGCGAGAGTAATAATATCAAGGGTACAATACTGCTCGCTGAAGAAGGCATTAACGGCACTATTGCCGGCTCAATCGAAGACATCCATAAAGTACTAAATTTTCTACGTACAGATCCACAGTTTAAAAATCGTTTTGCAAATTTAGAACACAAAGAATCTTTTGCTGACGAACACCCGTTCTACCGCATGAAAGTACGACTCAAAAAAGAAATTGTTACATTAGGCGTAGCAGGCGTAAGCCCGACCACGCAAGTCGGCACTTACGTAAAACCAGAAGACTGGAATGCACTAATTTCTGATCCAAATGTTATTTTGGTCGATACACGTAACGATTACGAAGTAGATATAGGCACTTTCAAAGGCGCACTAGACCCTAAAACTACCACATTCCGTGAATTCCCAGAGTACGTTGCTAATAACCTGGATAAAACTAAACATAAAAAAGTCGCCATGTTTTGTACTGGTGGTATTCGCTGCGAAAAAGCCTCGTCTTATATGATGGATCAAGGCTTTGAAGAGGTTTACCACCTACAGGGTGGTATTTTGAAATATCTTGAAACCGTGCCAGAGGAAAAAAGCTTATGGCAAGGAGAATGCTTTGTCTTTGACCAACGTGTTGCCGTTAAACATAATCTAGAAGTTGGCGAATACGACCAATGCTATGCCTGTCGTCACCCACTCTCACCGCAAGAGATGCAAAGTGATCAATATACGGCTGGTATCTCTTGCCCATATTGCTACAACAAAGTTTCAGAAGAAAAACGCGCAAGTTTAATTGAAAGACAAAAACAAGTTATTTTAGCTAAACAGCGCGGTGAAATGCATATAGGCGAGAAACAAAAAAAATAGAGCACTAAAACAGCTTAATGGCTGCTATCGTTCGAGATTACTATTATTTATAGTTCTTAAAAAAATTAAACTTAGTGCTATGCAAAGCCGTATTAAGATTACGCCAAATCTTAATGAAGCAAGTAAACAAGCTTTACGACAAGAAGCAGATTTTTATCTACAACCCTCTCATGAAGTAGGATTCTTCCTATACTAATATCGAAACTGCAGTACTTGTACCGAGTGAGTAGGTGTGGACACGAGTGCAATCGCTCCAATTAACGTTAATGACATTCTAGCAAGGATTATGATTCATGTTGCCGCGTGATAAGCCTCATTAGCCACCCATCAAATATGTACTTTCGCAGACAGACATTTACATGTATATTAGTTACAATTGATTACATGTTGCATAGTCAGATAAATGCATGAGCGCAATACGCTGTTTAATAAGAATAAGATAAGTAAATTTGCGCATTACCATCAAGTTATTACTATTCAAACTTTAAGTAAATATAATCATTGATTTAGCGGCGGCTTAATTAAGATAAAAAATTACTCTTACACTGATTCTGACCGTTATACAGAGTTTGTTAAATGCAGTTATTAACAACGCTTTATTTCATATAGTTTTGTTACAGTTCTAAAAGCTTAATAAAAAAATGAACTTAGATTTATATATACTTCAACAATTAAATGGATTAGTCGCCGTAAAGGGGGGCTGGTATTATTTATTTAATACTTTGGGAGAAAATCCATTTATTAGGGGCGCGCCAATATTTATCTGCCTTTTATATGTTTGGTTCTCAAAAGCAGACATCCCACATAAAAGCAAAATACTTTTAGGGATTTTCGGTGTAAGCATAGCCGTTTTAATTTCAATATTTAGCCAAAGCCATTTAAATTCCCACATACGTCCAATATTGGATACCTCACTTGCAATAGCCAATCCAAACGAATGGGACATTGATATGTTCCAGAAACGAATTTATTCGTTCCCAAGTGATACTGCTACAGTTTATTTCGGACTTAGTTTTATTGTTTTTTTAGAAAACAGAAAGCTTGGCACAGCATGTTTAGTATGGGCCATTTTTACAGCCGGTATTACTAGAGTAGCAACAGGAATCCATTACCCTAGCGATATTTTGGCTGGCATAATTTTAGGTTGTAGTGTGGTTTTTGCATGTTCAAAAATTAAATTTGCTCAGAATTTTATTGGTCATCTATTAGCTAAATATGATATGGAATTTACTAAAGCCAATATATTTTTGTTTTTATTTTGCACGGAAGCATATTCACTATTTCCAGGATTGCAACCTATCTATCATTTTATGACTAAGTTTCATCTATCATTGTTAAGGTCTTTGGCGAACTGATAGGCTTGTACTTTGTTCCATATCTTTGTATGGCGCCTTACTTTTTTTCGTCTACATAACAGTGCACTTACCAATAACTACTGCCTCTAATTTATGGATTACTAATTTTTTGGGATTGTTAAGAGCAACCGTAAGACTATTAACCAGCAAAGTTATGCAGTGCCAATTACTGATTAAAGTAACGGACTGAGTGTTTGTGTATTGAATTTCCCTCTAGGTTTAATCTGCCATTCGCGGCCAAGCTTCAACTGCACTCCCAGCCAATCTGCTTGCTAAGAGAAGTTTGCACTTAGAAAAAATTTCATGGGAGTCTTATCTAAACAATCATGAATAGCTTTATGAAGAGTTAAGACTAAACTAAAAAGGACTGTAATAAATCAACTTAACCTTTAAGCCAATCGACTACAGTCCTTTTTAGTGACCTAATTTTAGTATATAAATTAAGTGAATGTTATTTTTTACTCTTCAAATTTGCGGCAATACGCATTCTCAAAGCATTCAGTTTAATGAAGCCACCAGCGTCTTTTTGATCGTAAGCACCTTCATCGTCTTCAAAAGTTGCAATCGTTGAATCGAACAGTGAATTAGTTTTACTATCACGCCCCGTCACAATGACATTGCCTTTATAAAGTTTAACGCGTACCCAACCATTTACTGAAGTTTGAGTGTGATCAATTAGCGTTTGCAATGCAATACGCTCAGGGCTCCACCAATAGCCGTTATAAATCATGCTGGCGTAGCGTGGCATTAAATCATCTTTCAAATGAGCTACTTCTCTATCCAAAGTGATAGACTCAATGGCACGATGCGCTTTAAGCATAATCGTGCCACCAGGTGTTTCGTAGCAACCGCGTGATTTCATACCTACATAACGATTCTCAACCAAATCTAAGCGACCAATGCCGTGCTTACCGCCAATTTTGTTGAGATGCGCTAATAACTCGTGTGGCTTCATCGCTTCACCATTTAGCGAAACTGGATCACCATTCACGTACTCGATGTCTAAATACTCAGCAGCATCTGGTGCTTTTTCTGGGCTAGCAGTCCAACGCCACATAGACTCCTCAGCTTCTGCGGCTGGATTTTCTAGGTGACGACCTTCATACGAAATATGTAACAAGTTGGCATCCATACTATATGGACTGCCACCTTGTTTATGCTTCATATCCACTGGAATACCATGTTTTTCTGCGTAAGCCATCAGTTTTTCACGGCTCAATAAATCCCACTCACGCCACGGAGCAATAATCTGGATATTTGGATTTAATGCATAAGCACCTAATTCAAAACGTACTTGATCGTTACCTTTACCAGTAGCACCATGAGAAATTGCATCAGCATTGGTTTCAGCAGCAATCTCAATCAAACGTTTGGCGATTAATGGTCTTGCGATTGAAGTACCTAATAAGTACTCACCTTCATAGACTGTGTTGGCGCGGAACATTGGGAACACGAAATCACGCACGAACTCTTCGCGTACGTCATCAATATAAATCTCTTTTACCCCTGCTGCCTTGGCTTTTGCACGCGCTGGCTCTAGCTCTTCACCTTGGCCTAAATCTGCTGTAAAAGTCACAACTTCACATTGATATTCGTCTTGTAGCCATTTTAAAATGACTGAGGTGTCTAGGCCACCCGAATAGGCTAAGACGACTTTTTTAATCTCTTTTTTCACATTACTCATTACTTAACATTCCTAATTTAACTAATTTTACTGATATTTCTAGTTTAAAAATAAATCAAAAGCGATTAATACACTGACAAAACCCATCACACTTGAACCGCTTAAGAACAACCTGTCTGCAATATTTTCAAGCTTTTCAGCTTGCGGCGTATTGTGTCGCAACGTTCAATAAGACAATCAAGCACTCGCTAAAAAATTAACGCATATATCGCTAAAATTTCATCTGCCCATGATGATATGGCATTTTTAGGCACTAGTTGCACGAGTGAAATAACCGTCATGCATACGCCTACCATAGTGGCTGCTACAGGCAAAATATGATAGGTGACACTTTTAGAAGCCACGCGTTTAATACCTTTTGAACTTAATTAATTTCACCTAACAGCAAATATTCCATCAATGCTTTTTGCACATGCAAGCGATTCTCTGCCTCATCCCATACTACAGATTGCGCACCATCAATCACATCTGCCGCAACCTCTTCACCACGGTGCGCAGGCAAGCAATGCATGAATAGAGCATCTTTTACGGCAATACGCATCATATCGCTATCCACTTGCCAATCAGCAAAATCACGCATACGCTCTTCGTTTTCAGCTTCAAATCCCATGCTGGTCCACACGTCTGTGGTTACTAGATCTGCATCTTTGACAGCTTCCATCGGGTCTGAAAACTCTTCGTAGTGGTCATTTCCATATAAATTGGCACGCTCCGGCTCTACTTCATAGCCTGGAGGTGTTGAAACATGCACATTAAAATCCAACACTTCGGCAGCTTGTAACCACGTGTTACATACATTATTACTGTCGCCTATCCACGCCACCGTTTTTCCTTGGATTGAACCGCGATGCTCAATAAAGGTAAAAATATCAGCC
>JBKJRF010000134.1:0-36283 GCA_046594825.1 Methylotenera sp. | reverse complement strand
CGTTTAATTTATTTGTGGTGTAACTGTCTAGTGCAAATCCCATGTGAACAAGGATTGTGACCAGTACCACAAAAATGGAGAAGAACCGAATAGGGAAATGGAATACTAGGTTGCTTGTTTTCTGGTAGAAACGATTTGAAATCCATAGAAGTAATAGTTGCAAGCAAATAAAGCCTAATACAATCAATGCAAACCCTAAGTCGGATGCGCTACTACCACCAAGCGATTCAATACCACCAGGTGTCATTACCAAGTTGAGAATAAACCCATTGAAAAACATGCCATAAAGTGCAAAAACTTTGGCATTACCATACAGTAATAAAGAGGTAATGCTGCCAGTTACTATTGCCACAATGTAAGTCGGAACTAGCGCATTCGGTTTTAGTCGATGGTTAATAAACTTGATCAGGTAAGTAATTGCAATTGCGGGTAATAAGTAATAAAAACCGTATAGCAAAAATGTAATTATCATGTAGCTGAATGTCAGCCAACTTTCAGCATAGGCAGTTGTAAACGACAAGGAGTCCGATACGAGCCAAAGAATAACTAAATAAGTGGTAAAGAAATAAGTTGTGAGAATATTTTTTTGCGGAGATGCTGTCATTTAGGGTTTTTGTAAAGGTGGTGAATGGAGTTTAGTCAGCAATTATAATGCCGAATCAGTTAAATTTATATTGATTCTATCTAGTTTATTGATTTCAATGGAATTTATTCTATTCTTTAGTATTTGATATGCAACTGAATGAACAAATATAATCATTATCGCGCAAAATTTGCAGAACAAACCACATTTATTGCATGCTTTATTAATGGCTTAGCTTTGCTAAGACCCCATGACTATGTTTTAATTCTGCGTGGATACAACATTTAAAAAAATCGCCATTATTGGCAAATATATGAACAAGTCGGCTTTGCAGGCGATGCAAAAATATTTAGCCGATTTAGCCCGCCATTTATCAGCTAAAGACATAGAGGTCTGGTTAGAAGAACATACCGCCAAACATGCTGAGTTGAGTAATTATAAAGCGATATCTTTAAAAAATATTGGCAATGAAGTTGATTTAGTGATTGTGATGGGCGGTGACGGCACCATGCTGAGTGTCGCACGTAGCTTGATTGACGCTGAAGTGCCTCTGGTCGGCATTAATCGTGGTCGCTTCGGGTTCTTAACTGATTTGCGCGCTGAAGATATGTTGACAGGTATCGATCATATTCTGGCCGGAGATTTCATTAGAGAACCACGAATGCTGCTTGCAGCAGAAGTGATTCGAAATGGACAAGTGTTATATTCCAGCTATGCACTTAATGATGTAGTGATTAAAAGTGGCTTGCGCTTGATAGAGTTGGAAGTTGCGATTGACCAGAAGTTTGTTTACAGGCAACGTGCAGATGGCCTTATTTTTAGTACCCCTACAGGTACGACTGCTTATGCACTTTCTGCTGGCGGGCCAATATTGCACCCTAATTTAGAAGCTATTAGTTTAGTGCCGATTTGCCCGCATACCTTGAGTAATCGTCCTATTGCCGTACATAGTGCGAGTAAAATTGAAGTGTCTTTCGTACAATTTGATGAAGCGCAATTAAGTTTTGATGGTCAATATCAAGTTGCATTAGAGATGGGCGATATGATTCGTATCCATCGTGCTGAAAAAACGATTTGTTTATTACACCCTAGCGATTACTGCTACTTTGATATGTTGCGTAACAAACTAAACTGCGGTTAGCCAACCTAATGTTACAAAGCCTTTCCATCCGTGATTTTGTCATTGTTAATCAGCTTGATTTAGAATTTGATGCTGGCTTCACCGTACTTACTGGTGAAACAGGTGCAGGTAAATCTATTTTGATTGATGCGCTATCGCTGGCATTAGGTGCGCGTGGTGAGGGTGGTGTAACGCGAACGGGATGTGACAAAGCCGAAATTAGCGCTATATTTGGTATTGCCAGTAATATAGAAGCCAAAGAATGGTTAGCGCAAGCCGAGTTAGAAAGTGACGCAGATGAGTTAGTCTTGCGCCGTGTCATGTTTGCCGATGGTCGTTCGCGTGCTTATATTAACGGCGCCGTGGTTACCGTCTCGCAATTAAAAGAATTAGGCGAATTGCTGGTAGATATTTATAGCCAAAATGCCCATCACTCGCTCCTTAAGTTAGCTACGCAGCGCAATGTGCTAGATAGTTTTGGCGGGTTGCCTGAGCTGGTGAAGCAGGTGATGGAGCATTACAAAACGTGGCATCAATTGCACCAACAACGTGTTGAAGCCGAGAAAAATGCAAGTCTATATATAGATGAGTTGGCGGATTTGCGCGATAAAGTCCATGAGTTATCGCAATTAGCTATTAGTGCAGATGACTGGGATGCATTGCAGCAGGAGCATTTGAAGCTGTCAAATGGCGCTAGCCTAATCAGTGGCGGTGAAGAATGCCGCGAGCTATTGAGTGAAGGTGAGTTGTCAGCGTTGCGTATGCTGACACAAGTGCAACACAAGCTGCAAGACTTGCGTGAATTTGATGCGTCATTAAAGGATGCAGCTGAAACGCTTGATTCTGCACTAATCCAATTAGAAGAAACAGATCGTTTCTTAAATCGCTATTTACAACGAGCAGAACTAGACCCGGCGCGGCTTGCTGAGTTGGATTCTAGAATTCAAAGTATTCATAACATCTCTCGCAAGTATCGAGTACAACCAGAGCAGCTAGGTGAACTGTTAAGTGGGTCTCAAGCACGGATTGTTGAACTTGAACTTTTTGCCAATGATGGTGAGCTTGCTAAGCAAGAGGCTTTGGCATTAGCCGCTTATATGCTGCTTGCTAGGCAGTTAAGTGATGGGCGTCGAGTCGCGGCATCTAAATTAGGGATGCAAATTACTGCTGAAATGCAAAGGCTATCACTCAGTGGCGGTAAGTTTGAAGTAGCACTGACCGAACCCAATCATGGTAAGCAGGTGCCTAGTATTAACGGTCTAGAGCAGGTAGAGTTTTTAGTGGCGGGGCATGCTGGTGTCGCTGCAAGATCATTGAATAAAGTTGCTTCCGGTGGTGAGTTGTCGCGTATTAGTTTGGCAATTCGGGTTGTCACGGCGCAAAAAGAAAGTATTCCTACCATGATATTTGATGAGGTAGATGTCGGTATAGGTGGTGGCGTAGCTGAAGTGGTAGGGCAGTTATTGAAGCAATTGGGTGAGGTAGACACAAATCGTCAATCAGATAACCAAAAAATTAACCAGCGCCAAGTACTGGTCATTACTCATTTGCCGCAAGTAGCTACTTTGGGCAAACATCACTTGCGCGTGAGTAAGTCATTAGTGAATGCGCAAACCTTAAGTACGATTGAGAAATTAAATGAGGCTAAGCGTATAGAAGAAATTGCACGCATGCTGGGCGGAATAGAGATTACTGAAACCACGCGCCAACATGCAAAAGAAATGCTGGCCCGTTAAACTCAAGTTTACTGGCATTTGAATTGCCGTACTTTAAAACACAAGGCGCTTAGATTTTTATTAGAACGCTTAGATTTTATTAGAACTTAGAACAAGGTTGTTTGCTACAAATGCCATAAATCGTTAATGAGTGGTCTTGCATTTTGAACCCTAATGATTCTGCAGCACTTTGCTGTCTTTTTTCAATTTCTTCATCATAAAATTCTTCGACACGACCACATTTCACACACACAATGTGATCGTGATGCCCGCCACCATTCAGCTCAAACACGGCTTTACCACTCTCAAAATGATGGCGAATCAGCAAGCCAGCCTGTTCAAATTGAGTTAACACGCGATATACAGTCGCTAAGCCTACATCCTCACCTGAGTTGATCATAACCTTGTAAATGTCTTCTGCAGACAAATGACGTTCTTTGCTGTTTTCAAATAAACTCAGCACCTTTAATCTAGGTAAAGTAGCTTTAAGGCCTGCGTTTTTTAAGTCTTTTTGATCATGCATAATGATGTACTCTTAATAGTTGTTTGCCACAATAGTAATGACAGTGTTTTGGGTTAGCTGTCTACGTGTTATATTAACGCTAATTCAAATTAAAGTCATGGTATGCGTTACTCCTTTATTCTATTAGCGATTTTATGCACGGCCTGTGGCACCGCTTTACCTACGGTAAAACCGTATAAGTTGGACGTACAGCAAGGTAATGTGGTGACATCTAAAATGTTATTGCAATTACGTCCAGGTATGACGAAGTCACAAGTACGTTTTATTATGGGTACACCACTCATTCAAGATAGTTTTCATGATAAGCGTTGGGATTATGTTTATCAGCTACGTGAAAATGGCAAAATTACTGAACAACGTCGCGTAATTTTGGATTTTGAAAATGAGCTACTAAAATCAGTACGTGGTGATGTAACCCCGACTAGTGCCGATAAAGCAAAAGATACTGATCTGCCAGTAGACACAGGTACGCGAGTCGTTAAACCTTCTGCAAAGCCAGAAGAAAAAGGCGTGATGAGTAAGCTAAAGTTCTGGGAAAAAGATGATGCGGGTTTAGCTAAAGATAAGGCCGCGAAAGAGGCCGAACAAGCAAAAGAAAAAGCAGGTTCAGTTGACGCGGCTAAAACTCCTGTACCGACAGATAACTCTGCCCCAGCTGATGAATCTAAGTCTATGTTGGCTGTGCCGCTAAAGGTATTGCCTGCGGCTGAGATACCGAACCCTGCTACGGCTGTGGAAGCTGCTCCAGTAGAAACCGCACCTGCGGTGGTTGAGCCAGATGCAAGTACGCCTAAAGTCGAGTCAATACCTGTTGAGGCTGCCCCAATTCAAACTGCGCCTGTTGAACGTGTGCCGCCAGTACAAGAGCCAATAAGCCCTCCAGCTTATGACTCTCCGGCAGGTATGCAGTTTGATAAAAACTTGAAAGTGATGCCTGAAGAGGCGGCGCCAGAATCCAAAGTTGTTGCCCCCAGAGCTGGTAATAAAGATGTGCCTAAACCACAAGATTTACCTCCAGAATCATCACCAGGATTCTTTGACAGAATGTTAGAAAAAATCGGGTTTTAAGCCCCGAGTACTAAAATAGGTATATTAAAGTCATGACAAACCCTTTAAAAGTGGTCATTGCCGGCTGTTCTGGTCGCATGGGTCACGTGTTATTAGAATGTGTTTTTGCAGATGCTGATTTATTGCTAATTGGTGCACTTGATAGAGCAGAGAATCCTCAATTAGGTCGCGATGCAGGTGAGCAGCTTGGTAAAGTATCTGGCGTTAAAGTGACTGATGATATTTCAGTGGCCTTGAAAGGCGCTGATGTATTAGTAGACTTTACCCGCCCTGAAGCCAGTATGCAGTACTTAGCTTCATGTGAAAAAGCTAATGTTCAAATGATTATTGGCACTACAGGGTTTTCAGCTGATCAGAAACTTGCTATTGAGACTGCAGCAAAAAAAATTGCCATCGTGTTTGCGCCTAATATGAGCGTAGGTGTGACCTTGCTCATTAATTTAGTGCAGTCAGCCGCTAAGATATTGAATGAAGGCTACGACATTGAGATTGTTGAAGCACATCATAGGCATAAAGTAGATGCGCCGTCTGGCACAGCATTACGTTTGGGTGAAGCGGCAGCTAGTGCTTTAGGACGTAATTTAGAAGAATGTGCTGTGTACGGACGCGAAGGTGTTACAGGCGAACGTGACCCGAGCACGATAGGCTTTGCGACGGTGCGTGGTGGTGACGTTGTGGGCGACCATACCGTGCTTTTTGCAGGAATAGGCGAACGGGTGGAGCTAACTCATAAAGCCAGCAGTCGAGCAACTTTTGCATTAGGTGCATTGCGCGCGGCCAAGTTTTTAAATGGTAAAACGTCAGGTTTATTTGATATGCAAGACGTTTTGAATTTAAAAAAATAACAAATTATCACCCCATAATTTAGCCAAAAATTATTTTTTGATATTCACCACATATGCTTAAATTTGCAAAATTTAGACATATTCAATACCAGCCAAAATTCTGGTATTTCATTTTGTTTTCCCTCACATTATTCATTGGCATCATGTTTAGCATTTACGTAAGTCATGCTCAAGATGTGGAAATGCGCGATAATTTAATTACTTATACCAACACAATAGAGCAATCTATTGATTGGAAACCTTTTGCCGCGACTTTAAATACTAATCCTAATCGAATCAAACCTAGCGATTTGGCACAACTAGAAATGCAGTTGAAGAATGCGTGTAAAGCAAATTCTGAATGTCATTTTATTTATCTGTTGTATCAAGACAATAATCAAGTTAAGTTTTTGCTGGATGCTAGCTCTCAACCACCTTCCGAAATTTCGCAATTAGGTGAGGTTTTCGTCGAGGCTAGCGATGAATTGAAGCATGTAATGAACACTAGAAGGCCTTATGTTGAAGGCCCTGTCACTGATCATTGGGGAACGTGGGTCAGCACACGGGTGCCAGTTACTTCCACTATCCATACGCCTAATTTTGTAATGTTAAGTATTGATGTGGCTGCAACCGATTGGAACAGGCTTGTACTTAAAAAGACGATTGTGCCTGTGATAACCACCTTGATATTTTTAGGCATTTTGATTGGTTTCTTTTATCAAAATAAAGTGAGGGACAGACTGTTTTTTGAGCAATTACACTCTACATCCGAACTGAATGACTTAGCTAATAATGATGCACTGACTGGCTTACCAAATCGTCGTTTATTAGAAGATAGGATGACGCAAGCACTTAAGTCGGCTAAACGTACACAGCATATAGTAGCTGTTTTATTCCTTGATTTAGATAACTTCAAGCCAGTGAATGATAGCTACGGACATGCGGTAGGTGATGAGTTGTTAAAGACGGTTGCAGGACGTCTGATTCGATTGTTAAGAGAAGAAGACACGGTAGCGCGGATTGGTGGCGATGAATTTATTATTTTATTGCCTAAGCTCAGAGTTGAGCAGCAGGCGATAGTAACGGCAGAAAAAATTGTAAGTGAGTTAGCAATGCCGTTCAATATTTTAGGTCACCAGTTACACATAGGTGCAAGTGTGGGTATTGTGCTCTATCCTCGACATGACAGCAATCCATACAACCTTATCAAATATGCGGATAGTGCAATGTATGTTGCTAAGCGACAAGGCCGAAATTGTTACTCAATTTATACGGCTGATCATTCAGAGCATGTTATGTAATTGTTCGCTAAACTAGAAGTAATAAATGCTCTCGTTCCCATGAGCTAATCACGCGATTGTAAGTGCCGTATTCTAGTTCTTTTACAGCACAAAAAGCATCTACAAATTTTGTACCTAAAAGTGCATGCATAGGCTTACAAGCTCGCAAAAGCTTAATAGCGTCTTCTAGGTGATGTGGCAAGTCATGTGCCATATTCCAGGCGCTGCTGGCGAGTGGTTCAGTAGGTTGCAAGGCATCTACCATGCCCTGGTAACCGCAAGCTAATGTAGCAGCAATCGCCAAATATGGATTTACATCCACACCTGGGACGCGGTTTTCTATGCGTCTGTTGTTCGCGTCAGAGTTTGGAATACGAATGCCGCAAGTGCGGTTGTCATAACCCCAGCGCACATTGGTGGGTGCTGACATGAAAGGCGAAAGTCGACGATATGAATTCACGTAAGGTGCAAACATCGGCATCACTTGTGGGATATAAGTTTGTAAGCCCGCTATATACTGAAAAAATTCTGCACTGGCGCTACCATCTTGCTTGCTAAATATATTATTTCCACCAGTATCAAGGATGCTTTGATGGATGTGCATTGCACTTCCTGGTTCTGCTTCCATTGGTTTTGCCATAAAGGTAGCGAAAATGCCGTGTCTTAGCGCAGTTTCTCGCACGGTGCGCTTGAATAAGAACACTCTGTCCGCAAGCTCGAGCGGGTCGCCATGGGTAAAGTTAATCTCCATTTGACCAGCACCGGCTTCGTGGATTAAGGTTTCAACGCCCAGGCGATGTACATCGCAAAATTTAGAAAGCTCCATGAAAAATGGGTCAAAATCATTGACGGCATCAATAGAATAGCTCTGTCTCCCAGCTTCAGGTCTCCCAGTGCGGCCAATTGGCGGCTGCAATGGTTCGTGTGGGTTAGGATGGCGGGCAACTAAATAGAACTCCATTTCTGGAGCTACCACTGGTCGCCAACCGCGTTGGGTATAAAGGTCAATCACGCTACGCAATACTGCACGTGGTGACAGCGCTACTGGTGAACCATCCCATTCAAGGCAGTCATGAATTACCACGGCCACTGGTTCAGCCGCCCAAGGCACTACGCGAAAAGTCGAAGTGTCAGGTTTGCAAACCATATCAGGGTCTGTGTCCCCTATATATTGGCTGTTATCAGGCTGCTGACCATTGACAGTATTAAGTAGCACGCTCTTGGGTAAGCGCATTTCGCCAGCATTTAGAAATAAGTCTTTGGGTAGAATTTTTCCCCTAGCTATACCAGTCATGTCAGGAATGACGCACTCTACCTCGTGTATATGATGCGCTGCGATGAGTTCGGAAATCGATTTAATCATGGTTAGCCTTTCGTCATATTGGCATCTATTTGCGTCAAGGACGTTGAAATGTGGGCAGATTTTCGCTATAATTCGTTAATTCTGAAACGGGAAGAGTATACAAGCTCCTCCCGTTTTGCATATCTGCCATCTGTTCATGATGGCATAAGAATAAAAAATTATTTAACGCTGTAAAACAAGGAGTTATTGTGCCACAAAACCTGCCCGCCATACTCGTACTTGCAGATGGAACTGTGTTTCGTGGTACATCGATCGGTGCTTCTGGACATACTGTAGCTGAGGTTGTATTCAATACCTCCATGACAGGTTATCAAGAAATATTGACAGACCCATCTTACACCAAGCAAATCGTTACACTCACTTATCCTCACGTTGGTAATTACGGTGTGAACTCAGAAGACGTTGAATCCGGCAAGGTGTATGCCAGCGGTTTGATTATTCGTGATTTACCGCTAACACATAGTAATTTTAGAAATACACAATCATTAGCTGGTTATTTACTTGCTAATGATCTCGTTGCGATTGCTGATATTGATACACGCAAACTTACAAGAATCCTACGTGAAAAAGGTGCACAAGCTGGCGCTATTATTGCTGGTGAAGCGGATGAGGCGAAAGCAATTACATTAGCACAGAGCTTAATTGCAGGTTTTCCAGGTTTAACAGGCATGGACTTAGCTAAAGTCGTGAGCTGTGATAAGCCTTATGTATTCGTCGATGGTGAATGGGCTTTAGGCGAAGGCTTTACCGAAGCGCCTGCTGAGCAGTTTCACGTGGTTGCATATGATTACGGCGTTAAACGTAATATTTTACGTATGCTGGTTTCACGTGGCTGTAAAGTGACTGTACTACCTGCACAAGCGACAGCAACTGAAGCTTTAGCCTATAAACCAGATGGTGTATTTTTATCTAATGGCCCTGGTGATCCGGAGCCATGTGATTATGCTATTGCAGCGATTAAAACCATTGTTGATAGTGGTATTCCAACGTTTGGTATTTGTTTGGGGCATCAGTTGTTGGGTCTAGCCAGTGGTGCAAAAACACACAAGATGAAATTCGGCCATCATGGTGCAAACCATCCTGTGCAGGATTTAGAGTCTCAGCGCGTCTATATCACCAGCCAAAATCATGGTTTTGCGGTAGATGCTGCAACTTTGCCAGCTAATATTAAAACCACCCATATCTCTTTATTTGACGGTAGTCTGCAAGGTATTGCGCGTACTGATAAACCTGCGTTTAGTTTTCAGGGTCACCCAGAAGCGAGCCCAGGCCCTACTGAAATGAGTTATTTGTTTGACCGCTTCATTAGCATGATGCAAGCAGCAAAAACAGAAGAAAGAAAGGCTAGCTAATGGCTAAGCGTACTGACATTAAATCTATTCTCATCATCGGCGCTGGTCCAATTGTGATTGGCCAAGCCTGTGAGTTTGACTATTCTGGCGCGCAAGCGTGTAAGGCGTTACGTGAAGAAGGTTATCGCGTTATTTTGGTGAACTCTAATCCAGCTACCATCATGACCGATCCTGAAATGGCCGATGCTACATACATTGAACCAGTGACTTGGCAAATCGTTGAAAAAATTATTGCTAAAGAGCGCCCAGACGCTTTATTGCCGACGATGGGTGGGCAAACAGCTTTAAATTGTGCGTTAGATTTAGATAAACACGGCGTGTTAGCTAAATATAATGTTGAGCTGATTGGTGCTTCTAAAGACGCAATTGACAAAGCTGAAGATAGGCAAAAATTTAAAGAAGCCATGACCAAAATTGGTTTGGGTTCAGCACGCTCAATGATTGCGCACAGCATGGAAGAAGCGTTGCAAGTGCAGGCGAATATTGGCTATCCAGCAATTATTCGTCCATCCTTTACTATGGGTGGAAGTGGTGGAGGCATTGCTTATAACCGTGAAGAATTCATCACTATCTGTGAGCGCGGTTTAGATGCCTCACCAACTAACGAGCTACTGATTGAAGAATCGTTACTTGGCTGGAAAGAGTACGAGATGGAAGTGGTGCGTGACTCTGCGGACAACTGCATCATCATCTGCTCGATTGAAAACTTAGATCCAATGGGTGTGCATACTGGTGATTCAATTACCGTAGCCCCTGCACAAACGCTCACAGATAAAGAGTATCAAATCATGCGTAATGCCTCATTGGCAGTATTGCGTGAAATTGGTGTGGATACTGGCGGCTCAAATGTACAGTTTGCAATTAATCCTGATGATGGTCGTATGATTGTGATTGAGATGAATCCGCGTGTATCACGTTCATCCGCGCTTGCCTCAAAAGCGACAGGTTTTCCAATTGCTAAAGTTGCGGCAAAATTAGCAGTTGGTTTTACCTTAGATGAACTTAGAAATGAAATTACAGGTGGCGCAACGCCAGCATCTTTTGAGCCATCGATTGATTACGTTGTAACAAAAATACCTAGATTCGCTTTTGAAAAGTTCCCACAAGCTGATTCTCGTTTGACTACACAAATGAAGTCGGTAGGCGAAGTAATGGCCATTGGCCGTACTTTCCAAGAGTCATTCCAAAAAGCGCTGCGTGGCCTAGAAGTTGGCGTAGATGGCTTAGACGAAAAAACAACGGATTTAGACACCATTACCAAAGAAATGGGTGTGCCTGGACCAGAGCGTATTTGGTATGTGGGCGATGCTTTCAGAATGGGTATGACGGTTGCAGAAGTATTTAATATTTCTAAAATCGACACTTGGTTCTTGGTTCAAATTAAGGATTTAATTGATCGCGAGCAAGCGCTTAAAGGTAAGCAAATCGCTGATTTAGATAAACAGGCTTTACTCAAATTAAAACGTAGCGGGTTTTCAGATAGGCGTTTGGCTACATTACTAAACACTGACCAACATGCTGTGCGTGCTTATCGCCAAGCATTGCAAGTACGTCCAGTGTATAAGCGCGTAGATACTTGCGCAGCAGAGTTTTCGACTAACACTGCTTATATGTACTCAACTTATGAAGAAGAGTGTGAAGCCGCGCCAACCAATAAAAAGAAAATCATGATTTTGGGCGGTGGTCCAAATCGTATTGGTCAGGGCATTGAGTTTGATTATTGCTGCGTACACGCTGCGTTTGCGATGCGTGAAGACGGTTATGAAACAATCATGGTTAATTGTAATCCTGAAACTGTTTCAACCGATTACGACACCTCTGATCGTTTGTATTTTGAGCCAGTGACATTAGAAGATGTATTAGAAATAGTCGCGTTAGAAAAACCAGTTGGTGTGATCGTGCAATACGGCGGCCAAACTCCATTAAAACTTGCACGTGCTTTAGAAAAAGCTGGTGTACCAATTATAGGTACTACGCCAGATGCGATTGATAAAGCCGAAGATCGTGAACGTTTTCAAAAAATGTTGCAGGAGTTGGGCTTAAAACAACCACCAAACCGTACAGCCAGAACGCCCGAAGAGGCGATTCGCTTGGCTTTAGAAATCGGTTATCCACTAGTCGTGCGTCCAAGTTATGTGTTAGGTGGTCGTGCCATGGAAATCGTACAGGAACAATCTCAGCTTGAACGCTATATGCGTGAAGCGGTGAAAGTCTCAAATGAATCACCAGTCCTATTGGATAGATTCCTGAACGATGCACTTGAAGTGGATGTGGATGCGCTTTGTGATAACACAGGCGACGTGATTATTGGCGGCATTATGGAACACGTTGAGCAAGCAGGGGTGCATTCTGGTGATTCAGCATGTTCACTGCCACCGTATAGTTTATCGGCTAAGTTGCAAGATGAGTTGCGCGACCAAACTAAACAAATGGCACGTGCTTTAGGTGTAGTTGGTTTAATGAATGTGCAGTTCGCCATACAAGGCGAAACGGTATTTGTGTTAGAAGTAAACCCTAGGGCTTCACGCACGGTTCCGTTCGTGTCTAAGGCTTGTGGCTTGCAGTTAGCCAAAGTTGCAGCGCGTTGCATGATAGGCACTTCGCTTAAAGAGCAAGGTGTGACGCATGAAATTATTCCACCATTTTATTCAGTAAAAGAAGCGGTATTCCCATTTATTAAATTTCCAGGTGTTGATACTATTTTAGGCCCTGAAATGAAGTCTACGGGCGAAGTCATGGGTGTTGGTGCTACTTTTGCTGAGGCGTTCTTAAAGTCACAGCTTGGTGCTTCCACCAAGTTGCCATCAGGTGGCAGGGCGTTTATTAGTGTTCGTAAAGAAGACTATATAAAAGTGGTTGAGATAGCCCAGGCATTGGAGCAGCTAGGTTTCAGTTTGGTAGCGACTAAAGGCACCGCAGCGGCTTTAACTGCTAACGGTTTAAAAGTCAGTTCAGTGAATAAAGTGGCTGAAGGTCGCCCGCATATTGTCGATATGATTAAAAATGGCGATATTAGCTTTATTGTGAATGTGACTGAAGATAAGCGTGCCGTAGCTGACTCTTATGAAATTCGTCGCAGTGCATTACAAAATAAAGTAACTTACTATACAACCCTGGCTGGTGCTAAAGCTGCATGTATCGGTATGGCACATCTGCAAGAATTGCAAGTTGAGTCTATTCAAAATTTACACAAATTGCTTAATTAGTTTTCAGTATTAATACTTAGTAATTAGGTTTAAACCAGTATAAATTTTTAAAAAATCATGTAGAATTTGAACATTAACCACGCCTAACTCAGGGTGTGGTTTTGTTTTTTAGAATAAGGAAAAGTCGTATGGCAGTTACCCAAATACCTGTTACCGTTAAGGGCGCAGCCCTATTAAAAGAAGAGTTGCTCAAGTTGCGTAGCGTCGATAGGCCGCATATTATTCAGGCAATTGCCGAAGCGCGCGCACAAGGTGATTTATCTGAAAATGCTGAGTATGAAGCCGCCAAAGAACGCCAAAGTTTTATTGAGGGCCGTATCAATGAGGTGGAGGCAAAGCTTTCAAATGCCATGATTATTGATCCAACCACATTAAATGCGGATGGTCGTTGTGTATTTGGCTCAACAGTCAGGATTGAGGATCTGGATAGCGGTAATATTATTACTTATCAAATTGTAGGTGATGATGAATCTGATATTAAAAACGGTAAAATTTCAGTCAGTTCACCAATCTCACGTGGTTTAATTGGTAAATCAGAAGGCGAGATTGCTGAAGTGACGGCACCCGGCGGTGTGAAAGAATACGAAATTTTAGATGTTCAATACATCTAATGATATTCGTCATTCTTACTGAATAGCGAGAAAAAGTATTGTTATGAAAAATAATTGGTCAGAGAAATTTAGCTTAATTATCATTACGTTATGGATAGGTGCCTTGTGGACAACAGGCGCCGCTGCTTATGTGTTATTTAACACCTTACAAGATAGTCAATTGGCTGGGCAGTTGGCAGGAAAGTTTTTTAATTACGTATCTTACTTAGGCTTATTTTCAGGTTTCTATTTGCTGATACATCGCTTATTTAGCTATGGTACATTAGCCTTAAAGCAAGGCTATTTTTGGGCAGTTTTAGTGATGTTGCTACTAGTGCTTGCAGGCCATTTTGGTATTCAACCATTAATGGCGCAATTGAAGGCCAATGCATTTCCTGGCGATGTGATGCAAAGTGTATTTGCTAGCCGATTTAAAACTTGGCACGGAGTGGCAAGCATCGCTTATATGGTGCAATGCTTGCTTGGGTTTGTTGTGGTACTTAGAGCTAGGTAGCCAAAACCTAGCTAATTACTTTTGGGGGCTTATTTTGAGGGAATTACAATTTTTGGTTTGGTAGACTGACGATAAACCACTAATTGTTTGCCTATGTGATGTACTGCAATTGCGCCAGTTAGTTCGCAAATATCTGTCAACATTTGAGTGCGCAGCGCTTTATCATCTATCATCACTTTAATTTTAATCAGTTCATGTGCGTCTAGACAGACGTTAATTTCTTTCAAAACGCCCTCTGATAAGCCCTTGTTACTTATCATGACGACGGGATTTATGCTATGTGCAAGGCCACGTAAGTAGCTAATTTGTTTTGAATTCACGAGTAGTATCTAATTGATTTATATAGGCGAGCAGTTTAACAGATGAAACTAAAACCTTCCAGCAAAGCTTGGATGCATGAGCATATCAATGATGAATTTGTAAAGCGTGCGCAAAAGGAAGGCTATAGAGCCCGTGCAGCTTACAAACTCACTGAAATCGATGACAAAGATAAACTCATTAAGCCTGGTATGGTTATTGTGGATTTAGGTGCAACACCAGGTAGTTGGTCGCAAGTTGTAGTACAACGTTTAAAAGGTCAAGGTCGTGTCATAGCACTGGATTTACTCGAAATGGACCCTATTAATGGGGTGGAATTTATACAAGGTGACTTTCGCGAAGAATCTATATTAAAACTGTTAGAAGAAAAGTTAAATAATAAAAAAGTTGATCTTGTAATTGCCGACATGGCACCCAATATCTCTGGTATTACCATCGTTGACCAAGCCGGCGCTGCATATTTAACTGAATTAGCTTTAGAGTTTAGTAAAGAGTGGCTGAAACCAAGCGGTAATTTATTGGTCAAGGTGTTTATAGGTGAAGGTTTTGATGCGATTTTGCAAAGCATGCGTCTTGTGTTCGATAAAGTGGTGACACGTAAACCCAAGGCATCACGTGGTAGAAGTAATGAAGTATATTTATTGGGCTTAGGTCGCAAAGGTAATTAAATAGTTATAAAAGCTTGTAGGTAATAGAAATTAATATCCACTTTTTTTGCAAAAAAGTAATTGTGATTGAGTTTTAAATTGTAAAAAGCGTAAGATAGTAATGAAGACGGTGAAGACTAGATAGTAGTAGAAATTTAAAACGGGTCGCGTAGTTGGTTTTATAGATTCCCTAGATTTCCTCTTTGAAAAAGGAACAAAATTTTGAACAATATATTTAAGAATATTGCCATTTGGTTGGCCATTGCCATGGTGTTATTGGCGATATTTAATTTGTCAGGGGTAAAAAATAGCGCTGACAATCAAATTGTGTACTCACAATTTATTCAAGAAGTGAAAGATGGTCGAATTGCCAAAGTGCAAATTGATGGCCGCGTACTACACGGTACGACCAATGATGGTAAAAAATTCAACTCTTTTGCACCAACTGATCCTTGGTTGGTATCTGATTTACTTAAAAATAATGTAATTGTTGAAGCAAAACCTGAAGAAGAGCAATCATTACTCATGAGTATTTTTGTTTCATGGTTCCCAATGATTTTATTGGTGGGCGTATGGGTATTCTTTATGCGTCAAATGCAAGGTGGCGGCAAAGGCGGTGGCCCGTTCTCGTTTGGTAAAAGTAAAGCGCGTCAATTAGACGAAGGTAACAATCAAACAACCTTTGCTGATGTGGCAGGTTGTGATGAGGCCAAAGAAGAAGTGACTGAAATTGTTGAGTTCTTGCGTGACCCAACTAAATTCCAGAAACTTGGCGGACGTATTCCACGCGGTGTATTGATGGTAGGCCCGCCAGGTACTGGTAAAACCTTGTTAGCACGTGCGATAGCAGGCGAGGCTAAAGTACCATTCTTTACTATTTCTGGCTCTGACTTTGTAGAAATGTTCGTCGGTGTAGGTGCTTCGCGTGTGCGTGATATGTTTGAGCAAGCTAAAAAAAGCTCACCTTGCATTATCTTTATTGATGAAATAGATGCTGTGGGTCGTAGCCGTGGATCTGGTACTGGTGGTGGTAACGATGAGCGCGAACAAACTTTAAACCAATTATTGGTAGAGATGGATGGTTTTGAGGGTAGTTCAGGTGTAATTGTAATTGCTGCGACTAACAGAGCCGATGTGCTCGATAAAGCCTTGTTACGACCTGGTCGTTTCGACCGTCAAGTGATGGTGGCATTGCCTGATATTAAAGGCCGTGAACAGATTTTAATGGTACATATGCGTAAAGTGCCAATTGATGTTGATGTGAAAGCTGACATCTTAGCGCGTGGTACCCCTGGTTTTTCAGGTGCAGATTTAGCAAACTTGGTCAATGAAGCAGCATTATTTGCAGCACGTCGTAATAAACGTACTGTAGATATGCAAGATTTTGAGGATGCTAAAGATAAAATCTTTATGGGTCCAGAACGTAAATCTATGGTCATGCGTGAGGATGAGCGTCGTAATACTGCATATCACGAGTCTGGTCATGCGGTAGTGGCTAAGTTACTGCCGAAAGCAGACCCAGTACACAAAGTTACGATTATGCCGCGTGGTTGGGCGCTAGGTTTAACATGGCAGTTGCCAGAGTTTGACCGTATTAGTAATTATAAAGACAAAATGTTAGAAGAGATTTCTATCTTGTTTGGTGGACGTATTGCCGAGGAGATATTCATGCATCAAATGTCGACTGGAGCATCTAACGACTTTGAGCGTGCTACTAAATTAGCGCGGGATATGGTGACACGTTACGGTATGTCTGATGCTTTGGGAACCATGGTATACACTGGCAGTGAACAAGACTCGTTTTTTGGCAATATGAGTTCTAAAACTGTTTCTGAAGCAACTCAACAAAAAGTAGATTCTGAAATTCGTAGAATATTAGATGAGCAGTATAGTATTGCACGTAAGTTGCTAGAAGACAATCGGGAAAAAGTGGAAGCAATGATGGCTGCGCTGATGGAATATGAAACCATAGATGCAGACCAAATCAATGACATCATGGCAGGCATCGCTGTGCGTCCACCTAAACCTTCGCAGAGTAAGCCAAATCCGCCGCGTGACAGTGGTTCGACAGGTGCGGGTATAACGCCTGTTCCACAGCCAACGGCTAAAACCTAATTAGATTGCTGTAAGTGTAGTTGTCAAAAAGGGCTAGGTTTCTAGCCTTTTTTTTCGCCATCACTTTCTTGTAATTTACCTATAATTTTCTAGTTACTTTTATTGAGTATAATTACGCATGGAATTCATTTGCGGTAAATATCGGCTTAATCTCAATCGTCCGCATGTGATGGGCATTGTGAATGTGACCCCTGATTCTTTTTCAGACGGTGGGAAGTTTTCCTCAACTGACTTAGCCGTTGCACATGCGCTAGAGCTAATCGCAGAAGGTGCCGATATATTAGACATTGGCGGCGAGTCTACTCGACCTGGGGCGACGCCTGTAAGTTTAAATGAAGAGTTGAGTCGGGTGATTCCCGTAATTCAGGCTTTAAAAAACCTAGTGAAAACCCCACTTTCCATTGACACCTACAAACCAGAAGTTATGCGTGCCGCGATCGCTGCAGGTGCAGATATTGTGAATGATGTGCGTGCCTTGCAAGAAGATGGCGCGCTTGAGGTTGTGGCTAATAGTAATGTTGGAATATGCTTAATGCATATGCGAGGTACGCCGCAAACCATGCAATTAGATCCTACCTACGATAATGTGGTGATGGAAGTTAAGCAATTTTTGATTGATAGGTTGCATGCGGTTTTGGCGCATGGAATAGCTCGTGAACGGGTTTTGCTTGATCCTGGCTTTGGTTTTGGTAAACGTACCGTGCATAATATTGCACTTATTCAGCATCTGGATAAATTTGTTGATCTTGGCCAGCCATTATTAGTTGGCCTTTCACGAAAAGCTGTATTAGGTGCAATAGTGGGTGGCGATGAACAGCAACGCTTGCATGCTGGCATTGCAGCTTCTGTAATATCCGCCATGAAAGGCGCAAAAATACTGCGTGTGCATGATGTAAAAGCTACAGTGGATGCGCTTAAAGTGGTGACGGCAGTCATGCCTGGATAAATATAATAATTAAAGTACTAAATTAAGGGAATTAAAGCATGGCTAAAAAGTATTTCGGCACAGATGGTATTCGCGGAAAAGTAGGCGATTCGCCAATTACGCCAGACTTTGTGATGCGTTTAGGTTATGCGGCGGGTCGTGTCTTAACCAGTGTTGAGAGTAATTTAGCTAAAGGCGCACACCCGGCTGTGTTGATAGGCAAAGATACGCGCATTTCAGGCTACATGTTGGAGTCTGCACTCGAAGCAGGCTTATCAGCTGCTGGCGTCGATGTGTTGATGACTGGGCCTATGCCGACACCTGCAGTGGCGTATTTAACACGTGCTTTGCGTGCACAGGCGGGTATTGTAATTTCTGCCTCTCATAATCCTTTTTATGATAATGGCATCAAGTTCTTTTCTAGTTTAGGCACTAAATTACCTGATGATATCGAACATGCCATAGAGGCTGAGCTGGCTAAACCCATGCAAGTGATGGAGTCTGCCAAGTTAGGTAAAGTACGCCGTATTGATGATGCCGCTGGCCGATATGTTGAGTTTTGTAAAAGTACTTTTCCTAATACTTTGGATCTACGCGGTTTAAAGATAGTACTCGATTGTGCGCATGGTGCTACTTACCACGTGGCGCCGCCAGTATTTCACGAGTTAGGTGCTGAAATTATTGTGATTGGTAATCAGCCTAATGGAATCAATATTAACGATGAAGTTGGGTCTACGCATCCCCAAGCATTACAGCGGGCAGTAGTCGCACATCAAGCAGATTTAGGTATCGCATTTGATGGTGACGGGGATCGTGTGATGATGGTTGATAATGCAGGGCAGTTGCTTGATGGTGATCAGTTGCTCTGTATTATTGCTGCCGCTCGCCAAGCTAGCGGCTCCTTACAGGGTGGCGTTGTTGGTACGTTGATGACCAATCTAGCACTAGAGCATAAGTTAGCAACCATGAGCATTCCTTTTGCGCGTGCAAAGGTCGGCGACCGCTATGTATTAGAGTTACTCAATCAAAACAACTGGCAATTAGGTGGAGAGAACTCAGGGCATATTCTGACGTTAGATAAACATAGTAGTGGAGATGGCATTATTGCTGCTCTGCAGGTATTACAAGCAGTGTTGCAAAGTAAAAAGACTTTGGCTCAATTGGGGGCGGATTTAAGGTTGTACCCGCAAGTGCTTATTAATGTTAAAACTACAAAGAAAATAGACTTAGCCCATCATGCTGAAATTCAAGCCTCTGTAAAAAATGCTGATTTAGAGCTCGCAGGCCGTGGCCGAGTATTGTTAAGAGCTTCTGGCACGGAACCTAAAATCCGCGTGATGGTAGAAGGTGAAAACCAGACTCAAGTACAAATGCTGGCAGAGAAAATTGCTGCGGTAGTCACGCAAGTCACGAGTTAGGCCACACTTGAACCCGTTTCCCATACAACTGGAGAGACTACGTCGCCACTCCGAGCAGGCCGAGAACACGTACGACCATATCTCATTACTAGACTTGTCACATACGTTAAGGATTTGGGCGGATCTGAGGTCCCAAGTCCAACACGCACCTGAGTTGACCACTACCTTAGCCTTCAAATCGTCCGTCCCGCCCAAGAAGCTCGTCCGCGCGCTCCGCGGTCGAACCTACATACTCTTCTCAATGCCCAGCACTGTTCACACAGCCGCCAGCAAGAATCAGCTGGGGTTCACGGGAGATGGAATTCACGCAGGTGGAAACGCAACTGTAGGTGCAATAGCCAAGTTCAACGAGAACGGCTCACTTGATATAAGTGCCTACTACTATGTTAAAGGCGAAGTTGAACCACCGCTTCGAAGTCTCCTCGGTGAGGGACAGGTTTCAAGAGGCAACTATGCCCAATGGTTGGGTTCAGAAGTCATTCGCATCTCCTATCCAGGAGTTGACGGGCACTGCACTCCAATGAGCATCTCTCGTGAGAACCTCATTCGTCGAATGGCAAACACATTCAATGCATATCACCCAAGAGATCCTGATGTGTCCGAAAACATGGAGCACGTTCTGGATACAGCCATTCAATTCATGATGAAGTACACATTTGCGGGTCTGCCGGTCCCATACTTCATATTACTCAATGCGGCGCAAGACATCATTGCAGTGGCGCCAAAGCTCATGCCTTCGAGGTAGCGCGGTACACTAACCCTGCGCTCAACCTCGCTCCTTTCAGTCGCCGGACGCTACGCGATAAAGCCGCGCAGCGCCGGTTAGCTTGAACGTTAGATTTTACTTGTTGAGGGTAAGTTAAAAATTTCTCAGTCACTAAATTTTCACGTTTTAGTCATCAATCATTCATATTGTAATGACAAGCTAGCCTTCTAATTTAACTAAATAGGAGCTTGTGATGACATACAAAATGCGTTTATATCTCAATCGCATGCATCAATTTGACAGTAATGTTTGTGTGGCAGTAAACCATACTAGCCAATATAGGTTAATACGCGATTGTTTTAGAGTGGTAAGCCGTCTTGGTGATGGCATATTTTGGTACGCTTTGATGATTGCCATACTGCTATTCAAAGGTGCAGAAGGTTTTGCCTCAGTATTGCATATGGCGATAGCTGGCCTAATAGGTACGTTGCTCTACAAATGGTTAAAAGGCAAAACTTTACGACCACGTCCTTATGAAGTACGCCAGGATATATGGTTGACTGGCAAGCCGCTGGATAAGTTTAGTTTTCCATCGGGCCATACTTTGCATGCTGTTGTATTTGGTTTAGTAGCATTGGGCTACTATCCCCATTTATTTATGATTGTAGTTCCATTTACTATTATGGTGGGCTTGTCTCGTGTGGTGTTAGGCTTGCATTATCCTAGCGATGTTCTGGCAGGCGCTGGGATAGGTGCGTTGATTGCCGGCTTATCGTTTCTAGTGGTTTAAATATATATTTGAGTTAGATATTTACTTGGTCAAAGACTTGCGTAGTCTTATCAAAATATTGAATCGGTAATGGGTGTTGTACATGTAAATGATTTAAACACTTTTGCCGCCAAGCTATCAATTCGGCTACACTAAAGTTCTTCAATTCAGGTTCAAGTACTGGTCTACTGCCATTTAATACCGAGCCTATATCAGCCACTGCAGTTTGTGTTTTTGCGATGTAATAAACAAAATGCTTATGCACTCGTTTATCAAACAAATTTGCTAATACATAAATGTAGCTTGGTAATTTTACAAAACGTAGCACACCATCCCAAAATGCTAAACGTTGTAAAGCAGTATTGCTAATGCTCTCTGAGCATCTAAAATGTGGTGAAATAAACTTGGAAATCACAGCCCTATGTTGATTTAGAAGACGACGCGGCGAAGTGTTCATCAATGGCGCTAAATAAGCATCCATGGCCCATTCAGATGCGATATGCGTCAACATAGTATTCTCTAACCACATTGCCTCATGCGCAGGAACAAAATGATTATGAGCAATCACGTCGACGTATAGATGACTTGCGTAGCCAATAGCAATGGCTATTTCTTCATCTGTTTGAGCGGCTAGTAATAATTGATGCGCATTTTCCCACAAGTGGGTATGTCGAAAGCGATGACTGACAATCGCAAGGTCAGGTAAACAAGCGCCTGCCATAACTAAGTCAGGAAAGCTTTTAATAGCTCGTTGTAAGCGTGGGTCTAGTAATGGCATAGCCCAAAGTAAGGATTGTGCAAAGTATAAATGTGTTACCAATCCCCACGCATTCGCATCCAATGAGTAAAAGCAACACGGTAACCACCAATAATACTTTTTGAGAATATTTGATAAGTTCATGATGCGTAATCTGCCTTGATGGCATGATATAAACGTGACAATTTCATGATATTTTAGTGACAAGGTTGAGTTTTTAGCATAGCTACTGATCCATGCAGTTATTGAAAGTCAGCTATTTATAGGTAAATTTTTTTCATCAAGTTGTAACATAGCTTGGTTATTGTTTAAATAAGCTAACTGCTTGATTACACTAAATACATAAGGCTAAAAGCTAAATATATGAAAATTTTATTTACCTCAGATGTTTATTTTCCTCGTATCAATGGGGTGTCAACCTCCATAAAAACTTTCGTGCAGCAAATACAAGGTTTAGGCCATGAAGTACATTTGATTGCTCCAGATTACAATGTAACTACAACAGATGAGAATTGGATCAAACGCATTCCAGCACGCAGTATTTATTTTGATCCAGAAGATAAACTGATGAAA
Organism: Methylotenera sp.; assembly: GCA_046594825.1. GTDB lineage: Bacteria > Pseudomonadota > Gammaproteobacteria > Burkholderiales > Methylophilaceae > Methylotenera. Next base: position 13,917 of record JBKJRF010000134.1, on the reverse strand, counting down.
TATGGCGAGGCAATGAAGTTATTGCCGACCTTGGAAAAAGAAAAATATGACCTCATTCATGTACACACACCGTTTGTGGCACATTATTTGGGATTAAAACTTGCTAGTAAACTCAACATTCCATGTGTAGAAACTTACCATACGTTTTTTGAGGATTATTTGCATCATTATCTGCCTTGGGTGCCACAGTTGCTGGCGCGTGGCATGGCGAGAATGATTTCTAAACAGCAATGCAATGCGGTAGATGCGATTATTGCGCCGTCTAAGCCAATGCTGGATGTGTTGCGTGGGTATGGTGTTAAAGGCTCTGCGGAGGTGATTCCAACAGGATTACTGGATAGCAGCTTTAACGAATCTGATGGTGAGGCCTTTAGAATAAAATATGACATAGCCTTGGATAGACCAATGCTGTTGTATGTAGGTCGTGTAGCTTTTGAGAAGAATATTGATTTCTTATTAGGTGTGGCTAAAGTTCTCAGCGAAGAGCGACCTGATGTTTTACTTGTGGTGACGGGTGAAGGTCCAGCCGAAGCTAGTTTACATAAGCTGGCTAAAACGCTTAACTTAGAAAAAAATGTAAAATTTATCGGTTATTTGGATCGTAATACAGAACTAAATGCCTGTTATCAGTCTGCAGATGTGTTTGTATTCGCATCAAAAAGTGAAACACAAGGTTTGGTGTTGTTAGAGGCTATGGCCCAAGGCACGCCAGTGGTTGCGATTGCTGAACTCGGTACAGCCTCCATTTTGATTGAAGGTAAGGGAGCTTTAATAGCGACTGAAAACACGTTGGAATTTGCACAAAAAGTACTGCAATTATTAATATATCCAGAGCAACGATTCGAACTGGGTAAGCTCGCACGAGCTTATGCATTAGAGAAGTGGACAGCCAAATTGCAGGCTGAGCGTATGGTTAAGTTTTATTCGCAATTAACTCAACATCATTCGGTAAGAATAAAAAATAAACAGATTGGAAGTAGTACGGCTAGTAAACATCAAGCCAGTATTTAATTGAGAACTTAAAAAACCATCTATATTGATTAGTTGGGCCTCATGCCTTGTTGAGGCTCATTTGCCATTCTTTCGGTAGCATTCAAATTCAGCTCTTTAATCATGCCTTATTAGCAAGTGGGTAGTTTCAAAGGATAATTTGACTTCATTCACAGTGTGTTCGACTAAATACTTGTACATACTCAATGTTGGTAATTGTTACTTTTCAGGTACTATCTGGCATCGCCAATTCAAGAGATGCAATCTCCTAATGCAAAAAGAAGTCAAAGATAAACCTAAATACGCCGTAGTGGCTGCTGTTCAATTACCAAGTGTAAGTGATATGGAGTTTGAGGCATCACTGAGCGAGCTACGTGAACTCGCAAAAACACTAGGATATGAGGTCGTTCGCACGTTCGTGCAAAAGCGCGCCACCTTCGATATGACAGCTTATCTTGGCGTTGGTAAGCGTGAAGAAATACGCAGTTATGTCAATAACGAATCTGAATTTGAGTCAGTTGAGCTCGAGGGAGTCTTTGCTAACCTTGATGATCGCGAGATAGAGGCAGTTTTAGTTGATCATGAAATTTCACCATCACAGGCGCGTAACTTGGAATTAGAGGTTGGTCGCGAGGTGATGGACCGTACTATGGTGATCCTGGAAATCTTTCATCGCAACGCTCGCTCTCGTGCGGCACGTGCGCAAGTGGAAATTGCACGGCTCGGCTATATGGCGCCGCGCATGCGTGAGGCAGCAAAACTCGCAGGGCCGCAAGGTAGACAGCGTAGTGGCGCAGGTGGACGAGGTGGTGGCGAGTCGCATACTGAGTTAGACAGACGCAAGATCCGTGACCGTATTGCCGAGCTGCAACAGGAGATTGTTGTGATGGAGGGCGAACGCAAGACTCAGCGTGCTAGGCGGCAAGAGCGTCAGGGGCTGGCGGGTGTAGCGCTGGTAGGTTACACCAACGCTGGGAAATCTACCTTGATGCGGGCTCTTACTGGCAGTGAGGTACTAGTTGCGAACAAGCTTTTCGCTACACTTGATACAACAGTGCGCGCGCTCTACCCTGAAAGCATCCCACGGGTGCTGGTGAGCGATACGGTTGGTTTCATCAAGAACTTGCCTCATGGTCTTGTCGCATCATTCAAGTCCACGTTAGACGAGGCGCTGGATGCGTCGTTGCTGCTTCACGTGATTGATGCAAGTGATTCAGGGTTTGAGCGTCAGCTTGAGGTGACCGATAAAGTGCTTGAGGAAATCGGTGCAGATATTGTGCCGCGCATCCGCGTGTTCAACAAAATAGACTACGTAGGTGATTTAGCGGCGCAAGTTGAACGGGAAGCTGCCTTGATGTTGCAGTATCCAGATTGTGTAGTGATGAGTGCACGAAGGCCTGATGACGTCGCTAAGCTACGTCAGAAGATAGTTGAATTTTTTCAGCAGGATTTGGTGGAAACTGAGTTTTTTCTGCCTTGGGCAGCACAACAGCTGCGCGGGGAAATCTACACGAACTGTCAGGTGCTAGAAGAACGCTCAGAGAATGAGGGTACTTTCTTTCGGCTTCGTGGTGAGTCGATTGCACTGAAGAATCTTCGCGAGCAGTTTAGTGAAGCGCCTTAGTAAGCCGACGTAAAGTAAATAGCCCGCAATTGCGGGCTATTTTTTTATTACAAGTGATGAGGTTAAGTAGTCAATTACAGATTAAATTAACCAAATTTACCTGTAATGTAATCTTCAGTTTCACTACGGCTTGGATTGGTGAAAATTTTATTAGTATCGTCAAACTCCATTAACTCGCCAAGGTACATATAGGCTGTGTAGTCTGAAACACGGGCAGCCTGTTGCATGTTGTGCGTCACAATCACAATGGTGTAATCTTTTTTCAGTTCATGAATAAGTTCTTCAATACGCGCGGTAGAAATCGGGTCTAATGCTGAGCAGGGTTCATCCAGTAATAACACATTAGGTTTTACCGCAACACCTCGCGCAATGCACAGACGCTGTTGCTGACCGCCTGATAAACCTGAACCGCTTTGGTTGAGCTTATCTTTTACTTCATTCCAAAGTGCTGCTTTTTGCAGTGCCCATTCAACGCGGTCATTCATTTCAGACTTTGATAAACTTTCATATAGCTTTACACCAAATGCAACGTTGTCGTAAATAGACATTGGGAATGGCGTTGGCTTTTGGAAGACCATACCTACTTTTGCACGCAGTAAATTTAAATCTTGCTCTGATGAATGAATATCATTGCCATCCAGTAAGATTTTTCCTTCAACTCTTAGCTTTGGGTAGAGTTCATACATGCGGTTAAAGGTGCGCAGCAGCGTTGATTTTCCGCAACCAGATGGTCCAATAAAGGCAGTAACCTTGCTTGCTGGAATTTCGATATTTATGTTTTTAAGTGCTTGAAATTTACCATAGTAAAAACTCATATTTTGAGTGGTAATTTTTGGTTGAAGCATTGCTGTAGACATTTTTAAGTGATCCTGAATTAGCTTTGAGATTGACTAGGGCGGAAGATGGTGCGTGCTAATATATTGAGGCCCAATACAAACAAGGTGATTAAAAGTGCACCAGCCCATGCTAGATGTTGCCAATCTTCATATGGACTCATTGCGAATTGGAAAATCACAACGGCCAGGCTGGATATTGGCTTGCTCATATCCGCGCTCCAAAATTGGTTGTTTAGTGCAGTAAATAATAGTGGTGCAGTTTCCCCACTAATGCGGGCTACTGCAAGCAACAGACCCGTCATAATGCCTGTTTTCGCTGAGCGATACACAATATTCACAATCACTTTCCAATACGGTGCACCGAGTGCAGCTGCAGCTTCCCGTAATGTACTTGGCACTAATTGCATCATGTTTTCTGTTGTTCTAACTACAACAGGAATTACTATAAGTGATAGCGCTAGAGCGCCTGCCCAGCCAGAAAAATGACCGACTGTATTCACTGCAACTTCATAGACAAATAAGCCGATAACGATAGATGGTGCCGAGAGCAAAATATCATTAATGAATCTAGTGGTAGGTGCTAACCAACCAGACTTGCCGTACTCTGCAAGATAAGTTCCTGCTAATACACCAACAGGAGTCCCAATGAAAGTTGCGATCAATACCATATACAAGCTGCCTACGATTGCATTCAATAGACCACCTGAACTACCAGGGGGAGGTGTCATTTTAGTAAACACATCTAAACCTACGTGACTTAGACCTTGGCTGAATAATGTCCATAAAATCCACACTAAAAATGTCAGTGCGAAGAGTACAGTTAAAAGAGAGATGCTGAGCGTAACGTTATTAACAATTTTGCGCCTTAAATAGCGCTTATTATTTAATTGGGTCATGACTGTTTTCCTTCGCGCATAGATAGGCGAATTAATAGAATTTTTGCGAGCGCTAATACCACAAAGGTAATCACAAATAAGGTCAAGCCTAGTGTAATAAGCGAAGAGGTATAAACATCGCCCACTGCTTCAGTAAACTCGTTGGCTAGCGCCGAGGATATTGTGTTGCCAGGCATCATGAGAGAGGCAGACAATTCATGCGCATTACCAATCACAAATGTAACAGCCATTGTCTCGCCTAATGCTCGGCCGAGGCCTAGCATAATCCCGCCCACAACACCGGTTTTAGTATATGGCAGCACTACATTCCATACTACTTCCCAAGTGGTCGAGCCTAAGCCATAAGCAGACTCTTTAAGCATGGTTGGAACAATTTCAAACACATCACGCATGACTGATGAAGTGAAAGGGATGACCATAATCGCTAATATAAAACCAGCGGTTAACATGCCGATACCCATGGGCGGACCTTGAAACACTTGCCCTATCAGAGGCAGTGCACCAAGATTGTCATTAATCCAAGGTTGAACATGGTCGGCAAATAAAGGGGCGAAAACAAATAAGCCCCACATGCCGTAAATAATACTTGGAATACCTGCAAGCAACTCAATTGCGATACCAATAGGGCGCTTAAGCCAAACTGGAGAAAGCTCTGTGATAAAAATTGCAATACCAAAACTTACTGGTATGCCAATAACCATTGCAATTAAAGCGGTGATAAAAGTGCCATAGATAGGGACTAGTCCACCGAATTGAATCTCAACTGGATTCCACGCGGCACTTGTAAAAAAAGCTGGGCCAAAAGCCTTGAGCGCCGGCAAACTGCCAACGAATAATGTGATGATAATGCCAAATAGTAAGATAAAAACCAGAAAAGCAAAAAACATTGTCGTGCCACGAAACAGCTTATCTAATCTAGCTCCCATGTTTTTATTTTGCATAATAGATGACATAGATTTTAATTCTCTAATTTTTGTTGGTTCGTTTAATAGTGATGCAGGGGAGAGGTAAGCCTCCCCACCTGCATTAGTCATTTCTATTTCAGAATTGAGCGATGTCATATTTTACTACATTAATTTAATTTTTATTTAGACCAAACTGAAGCACCGTCTTTGCTTTTTAGATTGCTTTTCCAGCTAGTTTCAATGAGTTTAACTACGCTTTCTGGCATAGGTACGTAATCAAGTGCTTTAGCCATCAAGCCACCGCTTGTGTAAGCCCAATCAAAGAATTTCAGCACTTCAGCACCATTTTCTGGTTTATCTTGAATTTTATGCATTAAGATAAAGCTAGCACCAGTGATAGGCCATGTTGTTTTGCCAGGCTCATTAGTTAAGATTTCATAGAAACCAGGCGCGCTTTCCCATTTCGCATATTTAGCAGCAGATTGAAAGCTTTCAATGCTAGGTTTAACAAACTCACCTTCACTGTTTTGCATAGTGACTGCAGGTAAATTGTTTTGCTTTGCAAAAGCATATTCAACATAACCAATAGAACCTTTAATGCGTTGTGCGTAAGATGCTACGCCTTCATTGCCCTTGCCGCCCACACCAGTTGGCCATGCAATAGAAGTATCAGCACCGACTTTAGCATTCCACTCTTTGCTTACTTTTGTTAAATAGTTAGCAAACACAAAAGTAGTACCTGAACCATCAGAACGGTGAACAACAGTAATCGCTGAATCTGGTAAGGCTAGGCTAGGATTCAAGCTTTTAATGGCTGGGTCATTCCATTTGGTAATTTTCTTTAGAAAAATATCTGCCAAAACCTCACCATTAAGACGTAACTGACCATCTGTAACACCAGGAATATTAACCACAGGCACTACACCACCTACGACAGCAGGGAACTGAATCAGACCTGCTTTTTCAAGTGCTTCAGGTGTTAACGGTTTGTCAGAGGCACCAAAATCAACTGTTTTGTTGGTGATTTGTTTAATACCACCGCCTGAACCGATAGATTGGTAGTTTAGTTTTACGCCAGTTTTAACGTTGTATGATTCAGCCCATTTTGCATAAATTGGGTATGGAAAGGTAGCGCCAGCGCCAGTAATATCAACGGCAAATGCGCTGGTAGCAATGGTAAGACCAGCAACTAATAAAGTGGCCTTAAAGCTAAAGCTAGAAACTTGCATTAAATTCTCCTGTTTTTTGCATATGTAATGTCCTGTAGACCTAAAGATACTAACCTTCAATTGTGACATTTGTGTGACAATTTTGGTTATTGGTATAGTCTTTAGTGTTAGAGTCAAGCAAGCTATACTGCCTTGCTAAGGGTATTTAACACTTATAAAAAAGTACTACTAAAGTGATAACAAATAGCAGCAATTAAAGCGGCTGATGGAATGGTAAGTACCCATGCCCAAACAATACGTGAGGCTAATCCCCAGCGTACTGCAGAGACTCGGCGTGAAAGCCCTACGCCGACAATTGCGCCTGTAATGGTGTGTGTGGTTGATACGGGAATGCCAAGCGATGTAGCGATAAACAAAGCGATAGCACCTGAAGTTTGTGCACAAAAACCGCCAGATGGACGAATGCGTGTAATGCCCATACCCATGGTACGCACAATGCGCCAACCACCGAATAACGTGCCTAAGCCCATGGCGATTTGGCATGAAATGACCACCCAAAATGGCACATGAAAATCGCCTTGCATATAACCATTGGCATACAGCAGTACCGCAATAATACCCATGGTTTTTTGTGCGTCATTGCCACCATGACCTAAACTATATAATGAAGACGAAACAAATTGTAGTTTGTTAAAACGGCGTTCAGTTGGATAGGGTGATGATTTCTCGTATATCCACAGCACTACAATTGAAAGTATGAGTGCTAGCAATAAGCCAAATAACGGTGACAAAATAATAGCTAACGATGTTTTTAAAAGGCCTTGCGCAACTACGGCACCCCAGCCTGCTTTAGCAACGCCTGCGCCGACCAAGCCACCCACTAAAGCATGTGAAGATGATGACGGAATACCAAACCACCAGGTAATGAGATTCCATGAGATTGCACCGCTAAGCGCGCCAAATATGACTGCATTATCGATAATTTCTTTAGAGATAATGCCTTTGCCTACAGTATCAGCTACATGCAGGCCAAAAAATAAAAAAGCGACTAGATTAAAAAATGCAGCCCAAACGACAGCTGCTTGTGGTGTAAGCAGCCGTGTCGAAACCATGAGTGCGATTGAGTTTGCCGCGTCATGAAAGCCATTCATAAAATCGAAAATGAGGGCCACCACTACCAGCAACGCCATAATGACAATTGCGTGATCCATAGTTCTGCCCCTAAATTCGCTCTAGCACTACGCCATGAATCACATCTGCGACGTCTTCACAGCTATCAACGGCCTCTTCAAATAGATCATACAATTCTTTTGAGCGTATCAGCACGCGCGCATCAGACTCTTCAGCAAATAATCGATGCATACCGGCACGCATTACATGGTCTGCCTCACCTTCAATACTGCTAATTTCTTCACATGTACGTAAAATGCGTTCTGCATTTTTCATATCCGACAACATGGTGACCGCATCACGTACTTTTTCTGACGCACGTAATAAAATCTGGCCCAATGCCACCATCTCTGGCGTGAAATTAGTGTGGCCGTAAATTTTAGAGCTTTGTGGAATTGCTTCCATGTAATCAATAATATCGTCTAAAGCCATGGCTAATTCGCGAATTTCACGGCGGTCGAATGGGGTAATAAATGTTTTGTGTAGCGAGAGAAGGATTTCTTTAGTGTATTCATCCGCTTCAGATTCGATTTTCCTAATTTCAGCAAAATGTTCTTCGAATTTATTTGGGTCATTGACGGCAGACATCATCGCTAGCACTTTAGAGCCTTTAACTGCGCTATCGGCCAAATTATTAAATAATACAAAGTAATTATCATTGCGCGGTGATATTGCTGTCATTAATCGACTGAAAATGCCACTGGCCATATTGTTATTCTCCCGTAATCATTACAATTTTGTTTCTAATTTGTTTCAAATTTGTTAAGTTTTTATTATTTGGTGAGTTTAACTGCCTGTGACTAAATCTGCGAGTATAAAATAGTCTAAGTTCAAAATAATTTAGATTACAAATTACATAAAACTCAAATTAAGGTGCATATGCAAAAAGTAACGATATATCACAATCCCTCCTGTGGTACTTCACGTAATACCTTGGCCATGATACGGGCCAGTGGGGCTGAGCCTGAGGTGATTGAATACTTGAAAAGTCCACCAAGCCGTGAACGCTTGATGGCGTTAATCGCCGCAATGGGGATAACTGCGCGTGAACTATTGCGTGAAAAAGGTACGCCATTTGTAGCGTTGGGGCTTGATGATTTAAGCTTGTCAGAAGGCGCGCTGGTAGATGCTATGATGCAACATCCTATTTTAATCAATCGACCGATTGTAGTGACTGCAAAAGGCGTAAAGTTGTGCCGTCCATCTGAGCTAGTGCTCCCTCTATTAGAGAATGTTAATTTCAGTACATTTATAAAAGAAGATGGTGAAGTGATTGATTTAGCGCCTAAAACCGATTAGTCATTGCTGTATAATGCTTCTTTTTAGTAATCAGTAGCCATTATGGAAGCCGAACAACTCAACATCATCGCCAATCGACTCATTGATTTAGGTGAACGCAATAAATCCCTTAGGGGGTATCTTTGACTTTGAAACTAAAAGTCAGCGCTTGGAAGAAGTAAATGGTTTATTAGAAGATCCAAAAGTATGGAACGATAATGCCAAAAGCCAAACCTTAGGCAAGGAAAAACGCGAACTAAGTTTAATTGTCGATTCTTTAAGTAGTTTGGAAGTTGGGCTAAAAGATTCGCAAGAGTTATTCGACATGGCGCGTGAAGAAAACGATGACGATACTTTATTAAGTGTTGCGAATGATTCGGAAGCGTTAGAGAAGAAAATTGCCGAAATGGAATTTAGGCGCATGTTTTCAGGACCGATGGATGCTAATAATTGCTTTATTGAGTTTCAATCTGGTAGCGGTGGTACTGAGGCTCAAGACTGGTGCAATATGCTGCTGCGCATGTATCTTAGATACTGTGAGCGCAAAGGCTTTAAAGTGGAAGTGCTGGAAGAATCTGAAGGCGATGTAGCCGGCATTAAAGGGGCGTCCATTAAAGTTTCTGGCGATTATGCTTATGGCACATTACGCACTGAAAATGGCGTGCATAGGCTAGTGCGTAAATCGCCATTTGATTCCAATTCCAAGCGTCATACTTCATTTGCTAGTGTGCAGATATTCCCAGAAGTGGATGATACGATTGAAGTGGATATTAACCCAGCAGATTTGCGCGTAGATACTTATCGTGCAAGTGGTGCGGGTGGTCAGCATATTAATAAAACTGATTCAGCTGTGCGTATTACTCATATTCCGACCAATACCGTTGTGCAATGTCAAAATGATAGATCGCAACATCGCAATCGTGCTGAAGCCATGAACATGCTTAAAGGTGCGCTATATGCTTTGGAGCTCAATAAGCGCAACGCTGATAAACAAGCGCTTGAAGATGCCAAAACTGACATTGGCTGGGGGCATCAAATCAGGTCTTATGTGCTGGATCAGTCGCGCATAAAAGATTTACGTACCAGCGTTGAAATTGGCAATACTCAAGGCGTGCTTGATGGCGACCTTGACCCATTTATTACTGAAAGTTTGAAGCAGGGAGTGTGAGTGTGAGTAACGAACAAAATATTGAAGTAGTAGCTGTTGATGAGAACCATGTAATTGCCGAGCGCCGTGAGAAGTTAAAAGCGATACGTGAAATAAGTGCTGGTGTTGCTTTTCCTAATGACTTTAAACCACAACACAAAGCTGCGAATTTAGTTGAGGCTTATGGTGATAAAGAGAATGAAGCCTTTGATGCTAGCCCTGTAAATGTTGTAGTTGCTGGCCGTATGATGCTAAAGCGCGTCATGGGTAAAGCCAGTTTTGCGACTATTCAGGATGGTAGTGGCGATAACGCAGGTAGTCGTATTCAATTATATGTAGCGCGTGATGCAATAGGTGAAGAAATCTATGAGCAATTCAAGCATTGGGATTTAGGTGATTTTTTAGGCGCTACGGGGCATTTGTTCAAAACTAAAACGGGTGAACTTTCAATCAAAGTGACAGAAGTTCGCTTACTGACAAAATCGCTACGCCCATTACCAGAAAAATTTCATGGTCTGCAAGATCAAGAAGTGAAGTACAGACAAAGATACGTTGATTTAATTACCAATGAAGAAACGCGTGCGACTTTTGTAGCGCGTAGTAAAGTGGTTTCTGCTATTCGTAATTTTATGATTCAAAATGAATTTTTAGAGGTTGAAACACCGATGCTGCATCCGATTCCTGGTGGCGCATCGGCTAAACCATTTATCACGCATCACAATGCATTAGATATGCAGATGTTCATGCGTATTGCGCCAGAACTATATTTAAAGCGTTTAGTAGTGGGTGGTTTTGAGCGTGTGTTTGAAATCAACCGTAACTTTAGAAATGAAGGCTTAAGCGTTCGCCACAATCCAGAATTCACTATGATGGAGTTTTATGCTGCATATACGGATTATCAATGGTTGATGAATTTTACTGAAAACTGTATTCGTGCTGCAGCGATTGCCGCACGTGGCACAGCAGTATTGCAATATCAAGGTCGAGAGTTAGATCTAAGCAAGCCGTTTCAACGTTTAACTATTGTGGATGCGATACAAAAGTATGCACCGCAATATACCCTTGAGCAATTAAATGACGCTGTATTCCTACGTGCTGAAATACTCAGATATGGCACAAAGCCTTTCGACCACGCAGGTTTAGGCGCGTTGCAATTGGCGTTGTTTGAAGAAACTGCCGAGAGCCAGTTGTGGGAACCGACTTATATTATCGATTATCCAGTTGAAGTTTCTCCGCTGGCAAGGGCATCAGATAAAAACCCGGAAATCACCGAGCGTTTTGAATTGTTTGTGTCTGGGCGCGAAATCGCTAACGGTTTCAGTGAGCTAAACGATGCTGAAGACCAAGCCGCACGTTTCCAAGCACAAATGAAGGCTAAAGAAGCTGGTGATGCAGAGGCCATGTATTACGATGCTGATTTTATACGGGCGTTGGAATACGGCATGCCGCCTACGGGAGGCTGTGGTATCGGTATTGACCGTTTAGTGATGATGATTACTGACAGTGCAAGTATTCGAGATGTGATTTTGTTCCCGCATATGCGTGCAGAGTCATGATTAACAATCTAAATTTTGATTAAATTTCAGTAAAATATTTAATCCTTTTCCTGTTAAAAGGCGCTTAAATTAAGCGCCTTTTTTGTTGTTGTAAAAATACAACTAAGTGTTGTTTGGCATACACTAAATGATTCTTTGTCATCAAAATGTCACACAACGATAACAAAATGCCCCTGTTGAAAAACATTAATGCAAAATTAATTTAAATAGGGGATTTTTGATGAACTACAAATTACATAGCTTGGTTGCTGCAACGCTAGCTGGCTCATTGTTAATGGGCTTTGGCGTCAATGCAATGGCAGACTCAACATTTGATCTAGTCCAAGCATTAGTAGCAAAAGGCGTACTAACTGAAGAAGAAGCGATCCCTTTGATGAAAGGCCGCGACAACGATATTCAACTTGCAGACAAAAAAGTAAAAAAAGCTGCAAAAATTGGTATGTCTGATGCGATTGATAATGCGACCTTGTATGGTGATATGCGCGTTAGATATGAACAGCGAGAAGGTAATGGCGTTGGCACTACTGCTGGTGTCAATGTTGATGCCAACAGAGATAGAGCGCGTTATAAATTGACATTTGGCGTTAAAACTACGGCAGATGATTTTTATTCAGATGTAGCATTTGCTATGGGTGCGGGTGGTCGTTCAGATAATGCCACATTTGGTACTACGACTAATGCTGGAAGTGGTGGTTCTACTTATAATGACAAACAAACACTGTTAGTAAAACGCGCAATGATAGGCTGGAATGCAACTGATTGGTTAGCGCTTGAGGCAGGTCGTATTGATAATCCACTTTATACCACTCCAATGGTATGGGATGCAGATCTTCAACTTCAAGGTTTAGCGGAGAAGTTTAAATATACAACTTTAAACAAAACAGATTTATTCTTTATTGCAGCGCAAGCAGAATACTTAGGGGATAAAAGATCTTTCCCTGATGGCGGCGGTACAAGAACAGCAACAAATGAACTGCTAGCTTTTCAAGGTGGCTTTAAGATGCCAATCGGTGATAATTCATCAGCTAAAGCAGCGCTTACATATACTACATTTACACACGGTACTGCAAAATCAACCGGTATATTTACGCCAGGAAGCAAACTTTCAACTGCTGCCGGAGTTACCACACCACCTGCATCAACGGCAGTCAATGACTTAGAAACTATAGAAATTCCAGCAGAATTTAACTATATGGTTTCTAGCAATATTGGTCTACGTTTGTTTGGTGATTATGTTTACAACACCAAAGGCGGTGATCGTAAAGATGCAGCATGCAGAACAGCTCCAGCTGGTGCAGTTAGAACGGCGGTTTGTAATGCAGGTAATGATGATTCTGCATGGATGTTAGGTTTGGCTGTTGGTTCAGCGGCAGACCTTAAAGCGTTTGAAGGCAACAAGATGGCTAAAGGTGATTGGTCTGCAAGAGTTTGGTACCAAGATGTAGGCGTATATTCAGTTGATCCAAATGCTGTTGATTCTGACTTTATGGATTCACGCGTTAACATGAAGGGTGTTGTCGTGAAAGGACAATATAACTTAAGAGACAATGTATTTGTAAACCTTGCTGCTGGTCATGCTACAAGAAAAAATAGTGATTTAGGTAGTCCTGCAACTGGAAATGATCTAGCATTAAACTTGAAAGACTTTAATTTGTACCAATTAGATTTAACTTATAAGTTTTAATTTAGCTTAGTAAGTAGAAATTGAAAACCTCTAGATAATTCTAGAGGTTTTTTTATTTATATACGCAGCACTTAAGTCAAACTGTAAAGCATCGTTTTTTTAATAATATTATTCCATAATCTTTTAAAGATAGATTTTTCGATTTTTATCGATGCATGGTTTAAAATAGCACCTGCTTATAAATCACTATAAAAAGAAGCTTTTATGTATAAACATCCCTTGATTAACCGCGATAAAATGACGCCACAAGAAGCTCTTGCTTTGTTAATGGAAGGCAACGAGCGTTTTTCGAACAACCAGACCGAACAAAAGGACTTAAGAAAACTAGTTGATTTGACACAACACGCACAACATCCTTTCGCAGCAATTTTAAGTTGTAGCGATTCACGGGCTCCAACGGAGTTTATATTTGATCAGGCGTTGGGTGATATTTTTAGTGTGCGTTTGGCTGGCAATATTGCTTCAAACAAAGCCATTGGTAGCTTAGAGTTCGCCTGTAAATATTTAGGTAGCAAGCTAGTGGTGGTATTAGGCCATAGTGGTTGTGGAGCAGTTCAGGCTGCTTGCGATGGCTACAAAGGTGGCCACATTGGTGAGATTACAGATTTAATTAAACCTGCAGTAGAACGTGAATTGACTGAGGTTGATAATCGCGCATCATC
>JBKJRF010000090.1:0-19114 GCA_046594825.1 Methylotenera sp. | reverse complement strand
TTATCACTTAAGCACCAAATTGGTGCTTAAGTGACATGCAAAAAATACAGTGCGCCATTTTGCTTGGTCGCCACCTAATATTATCTGGGCTTAGATTTTGCTTTCTTGATTTTGTTTAACTAGATTAACTAAACCACTTTAAACGAAAGAGAGTGAAGTATGAATCGCCATGATGTAACAGAATTGATAGTGACGGCCAAAATAACTAAAGGGCTCAAGTGGGAGGAAATTGCCAATAAGATTGGTCTCTCAAAAGAATGGACGACTGCCGCTTTACTAGGCCAGATGACGCTTACAAAAGCCCAAGCAGACATTATTGGTAGCACTTTAGATTTACCTGCTGAGGCGGTTGCGCTACTACAAGTGGTGCCCTATAAAGGCACCCTACCCACCGCAGTACCTACCGACCCACTGTTATATCGTTTTTATGAGTTGCTGAATGTGTACGGCACTACGATTAAGTCGCTCATTCATGAAGAGTTCGGCGACGGCATCATGAGTGCGATTGATTTTTCTATGGATATTCAGCGCGAAGCCAATCCAAATGGTGACCGTGTGAAAATTGTGTTGAATGGTAAATTTTTACCTTATAAAACCTATTAAGAAAACGCGATTATTATTAATAAAGATTATGAACTTGCGATTTAAGCAGCCTCATAATCTTTTTTAAATTCCAAAGCTTCTAGTTTAGAACTTTTCTTCCGGTCTCAAATAACGCCATTGCCCTACTGGCAATTTACCTAAATTGATACTGCCAATCCTAACCCGCTTTAAGCCTACTACGTGTAGCCCAACCATTTCACACATACGGCGAATTTGGCGTTTTTTGCCTTCGCGTAGTGCGAATCTGAGCTGGTCTTCATTCTGCCAGCTTACTTTGGCGGGTTTGAGTTTTTCGCCATCTAAGCTCAAGCCGTGGTTCAAAAGTTTCATGCCGTTTTCGGTTAATGTGCCTTCCACGCGCACGAGGTATTCTTTTTCCACATCAGAATTTTCACCAATTAAATGCCGTGCTACGCGACCATCTTGAGTGAGTACTAACATTCCTGTTGAATCAATATCCAAGCGGCCAGCAGGTGCCAATCCTTGTAAATACCGACGTTGAAATTCTTTAGGGTGATGGGTATGTAGCGTTGGGTCATCTTCCCACTGATTGTCTGGGTGTACCAGTACAATCGCCGGTTCGTAGCCATCTTCGGCTTGCCCGCTCACGTAACCCACGGGCTTATGCAGAATAATCGTCACGCTTTCTGCCTGCGTTTCATGGGCGTAGCTACTGATAATAATCTCAGCGTTTGGGTCTATGCGCGTGCCTAGCGTATCAATAATGTCGCCATTTACCATTACCCAGCCATTCACAATCCATTCATCAGCCTCGCGGCGGGAGCAAATGCCACGCTCTGCCATCACTTTAGATAAACGTGGTAAATCATCACTCACCGCAGTAGATTTATAAGCCGCTTTTGCGGCCGCGCCATAGGCTGGCGCATTGGCATCATAACCATCGCGCACTTTACCGCCACGACGTGGTGATTGGCGGTATTGTGGTTCTTCTCGGTTAGCTTTCGGAGTGGTGCGGGTATCAACACCATGCGGTTTTGGTTTACGCGCAATATTTTCATCTGCGCTTTGCGGTGTAGATGCTGCATATGGTTCACCATGGGCTTTACCATCAAACCGATGATTACGCTGCCCAGCTTTTGATGCCGCAGGTGCTGCATGTTCACGCTGAAGTTCAGCTTGAGCTTCACTTGGGCGAATCGCCTTCTGTGGTGCCACAGTGCGGTCACGTTTAGTAGAGTCAGCACGGCGTACTGGTGCTTTTTGAGCAACAGGCGTTTCAGAAGGTTTTTTGGTAATTTTTAAGGTGGTCAAAATGGCATGAATACTAATAAGATGAATAGCCTATTTTAACAAAATATCACTGAGTATTTGTATTTATTAAATCAAGCAGTTGCGCATACAGTTCGAGCCTTAGTTGGGGAGCCAAACTAATACGCAAAACAGAACTTTCATTTACTTAATTTCGATCACTAAAATCACCTTATTTGTATTCTCTTGGCTAGCCTGTTAATCTGCAAAGATAAATATATTTATAGCCCCCAGTGTTATATGAACGGGGGGAGATGACGTTTGAGGTCTAATTTACGTTAGGAAAAGATGCGAGTATTTAATTATTTTTTTATTGTTGTGCTAAGTCTTGCAGGTATGGTAAATACAATTTATCTGGTTGATGCAGTCCTAAAAACAAAATCAAGCCAAATTATTAAGATAGATCCTAACAATCTACTTCTAATTGAGAAAGTCTCAGTTCATATAAAAAAATATTATGCTGAAAACTCTCAATTGCCAGATTGGAATGAGATAAACAAATGGATGGATAAGAATAATAGAAGTTATGAAGGCATCGGTTATTCGTATGAAAAACCCCCATTTCATAATCATTTAGATAGAGTTTTTGGAGTTCCTCCAAAAGATGCTTTTATCCTTAATTATTGGGATGGAGATTTTTTTGTCATATATGCCTCTTGGTTTGGAGAGGGAAAACAAGCTTATATCCCCGACTCTCAGTTTTTTCATTTTGGGAGTCAACTAGCAGATTGCTTTATACTTTCAATCATTTTAGTTGTGATAATAAAGACAATAGTTACAATATTAAAAAAGTAATGTTCCAGTTCTCATTTTGGTCAGCATTGGTGAACCACATAGGACTCGAGCCCAATAAAAAAGCCAGCAAATGCTGGCTTTTTACTTGTCATTCCGTGCATGACACGGAATCTAGTGGCTTAAAAACTCTGGATACCGACTTTCGTCGGTATGACAAAGTATGACTAGACCTTTTGGTAAACCTCACTGCCTTTTTTCACAAACTCAATGGCTTTCGCTTCCATACCTTTGCCTAGCGCTTCTTGTTCGCTTACGCCTAAAGTGGCGGCATAATCACGTACGTCTTGTGTGATTTTCATTGAACAGAAATGTGGGCCGCACATAGAGCAGAAATGCGCTTGTTTTGCGCCATCTTGCGGCAAGGTTTCATCATGGAATTCCTTGGCTTTTTCTGGGTCTAGGCCTAGGTTAAATTGGTCTTCCCAACGGAATTCAAAACGTGCTTTTGATAATGCGTTATCGCGAATTTGTGCGCCTGGGTGACCTTTTGCCAAATCTGCCGCGTGTGCAGCGATTTTGTAGGTAATAACGCCTACACGCACGTCTTCTTTATCTGGTAAGCCTAAGTGTTCTTTAGGCGTTACGTAGCACAACATTGCACAGCCATACCAACCAATCATGGCAGCGCCAATGCCCGAAGTAATGTGGTCATAACCCGGTGCGATATCTGTAGTTAATGGGCCTAATGTGTAGAACGGAGCTTCGCCGCAATGCTCAAGCTGTAATTCCATATTTTCTTTAATCAAATGCATAGGCACATGGCCTGGGCCTTCAATCATGGTTTGAACATCGTGTTTCCAAGCGATTTGTGTAAGCTCACCTAATGTAATGAGTTCGGCAAACTGCGCTTCATCATTGGCGTCATAAATTGAGCCTGGGCGTAAACCATCACCCAATGAGAAGCTTACATCGTAGGCTTTCATGATTTCGCAGATGTCTTCAAAATGCTCGTACAAGAAACTTTCTTTATGATGCGCTAAACACCATTTCGCCATAATAGAACCACCGCGCGACACAATCCCTGTCATACGTTTTGCAGTCATCGGGATATAAGCCAAGCGTACACCTGCATGAATCGTGAAGTAATCTACACCTTGCTCAGCTTGCTCAATCAATGTATCGCGGAAAATTTCCCACGTTAAATCTTCAGCTTTACCATTTACTTTTTCTAGTGCTTGGTAGATTGGCACCGTGCCGATTGGCACAGGACTGTTGCGAATAATCCATTCGCGCGTTTCGTGAATATTTTTACCTGTTGATAAATCCATCACGTTATCCGCACCCCAACGTGTAGCCCACACCATTTTTTCCACTTCTTCGGTGATGCTTGAGCCTAAAGCCGAGTTACCAATATTCGCGTTAATTTTAACCAAGAAATTACGGCCAATAATCATCGGCTCAACTTCTGGGTGGTTAATATTAGCTGGAATAATCGCGCGGCCAAGTGCCACTTCGCTACGTACAAATTCTGGCGTAATGCTTTTCGGGATATTCGCGCCAAAATCTTGGCCTTTATGTTGCGTTTGTAGCAACTCGCTCATGTTTTCGCGGCGTTGATTTTCACGAATCGCAATATATTCCATCTCAGGCGTAATAATACCTTGGCGTGCGTAATGCATTTGGCTAACGTTTTTGCCGGCTTTAGCGCGTAGTGGTTTGCGTGTGAGGTTGAAACGCATCGCACGTAATTCTGGATCAACCAAACGTTGTTGACCAAACTCTGAACTTGGGCCATCTAATTGTTCGGTATCGTTGCGCTCTTCAATCCAGCCAGAGCGTACTGTGTTTAAGCCGCTGCGAATATCAATCTTAACGTCTAAGTCTGTATATGCGCCGCTGGTGTCATAAACAACAACTGGCGCGTTGGTATCCGCGCCAAACATAGAAGGTGTATCGCTTAGGCTAATTTCACGGAAAGGCACTTGAATATCAGCACGTGAACCTTGCACATAGATTTTGCGTGACTTAGCAAATGGTTTAATGGTATCTGGATCAATTTGCGCGGTTTCGCCGTCAAATTTTTCGGTATTTTTGAGTAGTGTTTTATCGATGGCGTTCATGGTGCATTCCTATTTATTTGTTCAAATAATATAAAACATTAACTGCTTTTATTATTTTTAATTCGTAGGAAGGCATCAAGATGCTTTCCTACGGCGGCATTACCCGCATCAGGTTCAAAGGGTGATTCTCACTATTTATAGCGTAAACTAATAAATAGACCCCTAGCAATGGACGAAAATTACGCTAAAATTGCAATAAAAGCAAGTGCTTATCTGTGACAGGCTTAACATAAATCATGCTAAAATTCATAGTTAGTAGCTCAAAAGGGTTATTTGTTGTCACTTGACGATTATTGATAGCTGTATATAGAATAGCCTAACTATAAGTTTTATTGAGTGTTTTTAGTTTTATTAAGTTTTGTTTAGTATTTTTGTTAAACTAGATAAAGTTATTAAAATCTCTGATTGGTAAATTGATGGCCTTAATTATTTATCTACTCTACTACGCGGTTGCGATAGTCACGATATTCTTCCATTTTACTGGACAGCTAGAGCGTTGGGGCATGGAATGGTTGGTGTTGGTGCTAGCGGTTACTGTATTCCCAGTGATATTCTATTTATAACAGCCGTTTTATACCTAATTTGCGTAATTATAGGACGCGATTTCCTTACACATTAAATGCCTGACAAGTCTTTGTTTAAAAAAGGCATTACTTAAACCTCTAGTGATTTTTAGAGTACGCACATTACCTATGTGCAAAATTCCTTAGCTTAAATGCAACGAAGTTGCATCAATATACTAAAACAAATTCCATTGAGAACACTACACTTACATTCAGCGCAACAGCGATTTTGGCTGTTACATTTAGTATTGCCTATATTGCTTGTTGTATTGATGGTGTTTATATACCCACATACTGGCTTGGATGCTTGGTTAATAAGGCCTTTTTATGACACACAAACATTAGTTTTTCCACTCAAGAAAGATGGGTTCCTTGAAAATATAATGCATCAAGGGCTTAAGAATTTGATGATTGTTGTTAGTTTAATCACTTTCAGTTTGTGGTTGTTTGGACTAAAAATATGGCAATCAAAACGCACGAGTCGCGCTAAAACAACTTGGGTTCACATTTACCATAATCAGTTTTTGTGGGTGTTTGTGGCGATGATATTTGCCACTAGTATAATTTCAGTGCTCAAACATTTTAGTAATCACGCTTGCCCATGGAGCTTGCTGATATATGGTGGTAGGCAACCCTTAATCTCGCTTTTTGGCAATCTGCCAGCTGGTGCTGTAGCTGGGCATTGCTTCCCAGGAGGGCATGCGAGTGCGGGCTTTGCGCTGATGGCATTTTATTTTGGCTTTAGAGATCCCTTATCTAAATTTGCAAAAATTGCATTGCTAATTGGTTTGGTATTTGGAACTACAATGGGCTATGCACAAATGATGCGCGGGGCGCATTTTATGTCACATAATTTATGGACAGCATTAATTGTGTGGATCATGTTGCTGGCCCAGTACCTGATATGGAAACCAAAATCAGCTTCATAAAAGGCAAGTCCACTTAACCCGTAAAAATGCTTTTGGGATTATCTATTAGATTATTTTGAATTAGAAAACTTTTAAAATTAATATGGTTAATTAAATGATTAAGTTAGTCAACAACATGGTTCTAAATACAAGCCGCTATAAAATTCCATTTTTTATATTTATTGCTGCAATTGCACTTGTCATTTGGTTAGTGCTGCGCTTGGTGCTGTGGGTTGATGTGGGTATAAACCAATTGTCACTCGCACAAGCCATTAAGGCCGCTGGAGTTGGTTTGTGGTTTGATGTGAGCGCTCTGTGCTTTTTATTAGTGCCATTTCTGCTGTTATCGATATTGATACCAAACAGTTGGCGAGGCAAATCTTGGGCGAATAAAGCCCGCTGGACAATAGCATTTTTAGTTACTTTTGGTCTGCTATTTGGGGCGGTTTCTGAGTATATTTTTTGGCAAGAATTTACTACGCGCTTTAATTTTATTGCAGTCGATTATTTAATTTATACCAGTGAAGTCATCGGCAATATTCGTGAATCTTATCCTGTCCCGCTGATATTATTGGTAATCGCACTGGTAGCGCTAGGTATTGTATTTACATTGAGTAGATATGTTAGTTTTTATACTAAGCCGCAAAACTACAAGAAAAAAGCCAGTTTGTTGATAGCCGCGTTTGCATTACCAGTATTAAGCTTTCAATTGGCTAATGTAGATCAAATGGAATTTAGCAAAAATGCTTATGCTAACGAGTTGGCCGGTAATGGATTATTCAGTTTCTCAGCAGCGGCCCGTCGTAATGAACTTGATTACGATAAGTTCTATAAAACTATTCCACAAGTGCTAGCTTTAAACACATTGGCGTCTGTGGGGACGAATCGTCAACCAACTATTACGCCAGTTGCCAGTACTAATACAGATCAATTGCAGACAAAAGCTGCGCTAGGTCCTTTCACGCGTCGCCCAAAAAATGTAGTGCTTATTTCCATAGAAAGTCTATCGGCTGAGTACATGGGTACTTATGGAAGCAAAGAAAATTTAACGCCTTATCTAGATAAGCTGGCTAATGAGAGTTTGGTATTCGATAAGTTTTTTGCTACTGGCACTCGCACCGTACGTGGTTTAGATGCGCTATCTATCGCTATTCCGCCAATTCCAGGTCAGGCAATTGTGCATCGCCCTAATAGTGATCATTTGGCTGGTATTGGGGAGTTTTTACGCGCTCAAAACTATGAAACATACTTTATTTACGGTGGTTATGGAGTGTTCGATAGTATGAACACCTACTTTAGAAGTAATGATTACAAAGTGGTTGATCGTACTGACTTTGATAAAAAAACTATTCAAAGTGAAAACGTATGGGGTGTGGATGATGAGAGCTTGTTTAATAACTCCATCAAAATATTCGATGAGGCTACCGCTAAAACGCAAAAACCATTTTTTGCCCACATTATGACTACAAGCAATCATCGTCCTTATACCTTTCCTGAAGGTAAAATTGATTTGCCACAGGGCAAACGCGAAGGTGCGGTGAAATATACTGATTATGCTATCGGTAAATTCATTGAAAATTCTAAAAATAAGCCATGGTTTAAAGATACGGTATTTGTTATTGTGGCAGACCACTGCGCTTCGGTGGCGGGTAAAAGCAAATTGCCTGTGGCTAAATACCATATTCCATTATTCTTATATGCGCCAGATATGCTACCAGCAGGGCATTACAGCCGTGTTGCAAGCCAAATTGATATTGTGCCAACCTTGTTAGACGTGTTGGGTACAAAAGATGCTGGCCACTTTTATGGGCAGTCCATGTTCACCGCAGATGCTGATAAAAAACCTGAGCGTGCATTTATCAGCAATTATCAAGCGTTGGGCTACTACAAGAACGATACCTTAATCGTATTATCACCAAAACAAAAAGTTGAGGCCTACAAAATAGACCCGCTAAGTTATGATGCTACACCAACAAGAATAAATGAAGCTTTAGAAAACGAGGCAATTGCTTATTACCAAACGGCGAGCCGAGCTTATAAAACTGGCGAGTTAAAAGCTTTTATGAACAAACCTAATTAGTAAATTTCATAAAAAATGACAACTGAGAAAAGTATAGCAATCTAAGTATAAAATTATGGCAAAATCCCCCGTAAAAACCACCGCTAGGCTCTCTGAAAAAAGCTGGAATGAGCTAACCGCGAATGAGCGGAAAGAGATAGAAAATGTATTAAGACGCATGTCGGGTGTGCGTGATGTCAACCAAGAATATGTGGATCATCGTACCATTGGCCAGCGAGCGGCTGATGGCATAGCAAATGTTGCGGGTTCGTGGTCTTTTATCATCATTTTCTTAGGTATTTTGTTGGTATGGGCATTTTTAAATACTGAATTTTTAGGCCCGCGTCATGAAGCTTTTGATCCGTATCCATATGTGTTTTTAAATCTCGTGCTCTCAATGTTAGCTGCTGTACAGGCACCTATTATTATGATGTCGCAAAACCGTCAAAGTGCACGGGATAGATTAGATGCGGAAATTGATCATGAGGTGAATTTGCGTGCTGAGCTTGCAATACAAAGTGTATACGAGCGTATACAAACACTAGATAAGAAGCTAGAAGAAACGAACAAATTGCTGGTGGCGAGTCATCAGCAAGTTAAATAAAAATTTAAGACAACTTTAAAGGCTACTGGCTAAACGACAGTTGAGATAAATATGGAACGTTGGGTTTTATATGCTTTTATATCAATGTTGTTTGCTGGCTTCACATCAGTAATTGCCAAACAAGGTTTGATCGGCATCTCAGCTGAGTTAGGCTTAACATTACGTACTATTTTTGTTTGCATATTTGTGTTGATATTTGCCGTGTTAGCGGTAGAGCCTACGGAAATAAAATCGCTGCAAAAAGTGAATTATATTTGGCTAGGGTTATCGGGCATTACTACTGCAGTCTCATGGGTTTTTTACTACAAAGCTTTAAAAATAGGTGATGTGGCAACCGTTGCACTCATCGATAAAGGCAGTGTGGTCATTGCCATAATATTAGCTTGGGTATTGCTAAAAGAAGTCATTACTTTGCGCATGATGATAGGTGCCGCTTTTATTGTTATGGGCTTGATCGTGATTGCTAAAAAGTAGTTTCGCTAATGTTACCCTATTTAAATTTTAATTAGAGGCAGCTAGCGCTATTTTTTAGTGCTTAGTATTACAACGTTACCAACGGTTTTAACCCCTCACTACAAATTCAACTATGATCACGAAATTAACTTTACATGTTTAATTAACAGTGTTAAATTAACAATGTTAATAAATTATTTATTGTTAATTAATGCCGCCAAAAATTAAATCACCTGAAGACCGAGAAAAGCTACGTACTCGTATATTAGATGCGGCACGTACATTATTCGTCGCGCGCGGTATCGAAGCGGTTTCTATGCGTGAAATTGCCAAGCAAATAAATTATTCAGCTACTACTTTATACAATCACTTTGCGGATAAAGAAGCGCTATTACAGGCGGTGTGCGATGAGGACTTTTTAGCGCTGGCGAGTAATCTGCGTGAAATTATGCAGTTACCAGATTTGGTTGCACGTATAAAAGCATTTTCTAGTGCTTATGCTATGTTTGCGCTGCAATACCCAAATCATTACCGCTTAATGTTTATGACGCCGCGTGCGCCATGTAATCAAGACATTACTAAAATCCAGCGAGGTAACACTGAACAAGATGCGTATGCGCAGTTAATGTTAATCGTTAAAGATGCGTTCGATGCGGGTTTGTTTAAGCCAGAGATTACCAACTTTGAATTGATTGCTCAAACCATGTGGGCGAGTACTCATGGCGTATGCTCATTGGAAATTGCTTTAGGAAATGAGGTTTGGATAAACTGGGCTGCGATAAAAGTGCGTTTAGATTTAATGCAAAGCGTCATATTACAAGGTTTATTAGTAAATCCTGCTGACCATATTGAGTGTTTAAATTAAAAAAATTAGTAAAAATTAGATCAAGCGAGCTTTAATATGAAAACAAAAATCTTAGCCTTGGTATTGTTAACATTGTTGGGATTACTCTCAGCGTGCGATAAACCTCAATCACCGATTACCCCACCGCGGCCAGCTTTGGTGATGGTAGTGGGTGAAAAAGGCACAGAAAATGCCATGGCTTTAGTGGGTGAAGTACGTCCTAGATATGAGTCTAGCCAAGGTTTTAGAATCAAGGGCAAAGTGATAGAGCGTAAAGTAGATGTTGGCGCACAGGTTAAAAAAGGGCAAGTGATTGCTAGGTTAGATGCCGCAGATACAAATTTAAATGCAGTAGCAGCACAAGCGGATGTGCATGCTGCAGAGGCAAATTATGCGTTAGCAGTAGCGGAAGTTGAGCGTCAACGTCAGTTATTCACAAAAAAATTCATCTCGGCTTCAGCGCTAGATATTCGTGAAGCAGAGCTAAAAACGTCTAGTGCACGATTAGCACAAGTACGTGCTCAAGCTAATGTATCTGGTAATCAAACTCAATATGCTAATTTGACTGCCGACCGCGATGGTGTGGTGACATTTATACGTGCAGAGCCTGGACAAGTGGTGGATGTGGGTGAAGCTGTGGTTAAGATTGCCGATACCCGCGAGATAGAAGTGCTAGTGGCGGTGCCTGAGTCGCGTATGGCTGAGGTAAAGCTAAATGCCACTGCTGCAGTAAAAATGTGGGCAAATAAACAGAAAATTTACATAGGCCAAATCCGTGAAATCTCACCTGCAGCGGATTCTGCAACGCGCACTTTTAATGTGCGGGTGACTGTGAAGGATGCAGATGAAGCGGTTAAATTAGGCATGACTGCAGGGGTTAAATTTAACCAGCAAGATGCACAAAAAAATGCTCAGCAAGACGCAGAGCTTTTGATTCCTAGTGGCGCTTTGACTGAAGTGAATGGCAAAAAAATTGTTTGGGTGATAGATGCAAATAATAAGGCTCAGCCTCGTGAAGTAGTGGCAGGTCAATTTAGAGAAGATGGCATATTGATTGCAAGTGGCTTGCAAGCAGGTGAAAAAATTGCTATTGCTGGCGTACATACACTCATTAAAAATCAGCTTGTGACGCCAATAGTTGATACCTCATCGGTTGCCACGCAATGAATACAACCGAAGTAAATGAACGTTTTAATTTATCCGACTGGGCATTAAAACATCAAACGTTAGTGTTGTACCTGATGTTAGTACTCACTATCTCTGGATTGATTGCCTATACTAAATTAGGCCAATCTGAAGACCCGCCTTTTACTTTTAAAGTGATGCTGGTGCGCACCTCATGGCCTGGCGCAAGTGCGCAAGAGGTTGAGCAACAAGTCACAGATAAACTTGAAAAGAAAATTCAAGAAGTTCCGCATTTAGATTATTCCAACAGTTATTCGCGGCCTGGTGAATCAATAATTTTCATCGTAGCCAAAGACGATACATTTTCAAAAGACATTCCTGAAGTTTGGTACCAAGTACGCAAAAAAATAGGTGATATTCGCCATACCCTGCCACAAGGTATTGAAAGCCTGACTTTTAATGATGAGTTCAGTGATGTATACGGCACTATGTATGCATTGACTGGTGATGGTTTTGATTACGCGACTCTCAAGAAACAGGCAGAGTTGATTAGAACTGAGCTACTCAAAGTGAAAGATGTCGCTAAAGTTGAGTTTTTTGGGGAACAAAAGCAGCGTATTTTTATAGAGCTTAGCAATGCCAAGCTTGTAACTTTAGGTATTAACACAAGCACACTGATTAATATTTTACAGGCACAAAATGCAGTGGTACGTGGCGGTACTTTTGATTCAGCAACAGAGCGCATACGTATTGCAGTAACTGGCAGATATGGCAAGTTAGAAGATTTGCGCGAATTACGTTTACGTGCAAATAATCAAGATTTTCGTTTGGGTGATGTAGCACGCGTTTACCGTGGTTACGAAGATCCGCCGCACGACCGCGTACGCTTTGAAGGCAAAGAGACGCTATTGCTGGGTGTGAGCATGAAAGAAGGCGGCGATGTGATTGCTCTAGGTCATGCCCTTGATAAAACAGTAGCACATGTTAAGGAGCAATTAACGGTGGGCTTAGATCTTAATACTGTTACTTCACAGCCAAAAATTGTGGCAAATTCTGTCAATGATTTCGTACACTCGCTCATTGAGGCTTTAGTTATTGTGCTCGGTGTAAGCCTTATTTCATTAGGTTGGCGTAGCGGTATCGTTGTGGCAATCACTATTCCGGTGGTATTGGCCAGTACATTTTTAGTGATGCACATGCTGGATATCGGGTTACATAAAATTTCGCTGGGCGCATTAATTTTAGCTTTAGGCTTACTAGTGGATGACGCCATTATTGCTGTAGAAATGATGTCATCTAAAATGGAACAAGGTTGGGATAGAGTCAAAGCGGCATCATTTGCCTATAACTCAACGGCAATGCCGATGCTTACTGGTACATTAGTCACTGTAGCTGGTTTTTTACCGATTGCTACTGCTGCATCATCTACGGGCGAATATACACGCTCTATTTTTCAGGTAACATCTATTGCACTATTGATTTCTTGGTTTGCAGCAGTGATATTTGTGCCGTATTTGGGATATCACTTATTGCCGAATTACCAAGAAGCGCCACGTCCGTCAAAAATCAAGCAGTGGTTCAGAAACAAGCTGGGTTTAATCGAAAACGGGAGTGATGGTAAAGCAGACAATCATCATCACGATATTTACAACACAAAGTTTTATCAAACGTTTCGCACAATTGTTACTGCCTGTGTTCGTTACCGTAAAACGGTTATTTTAGCCACGCTGGCATTATTTGTGCTGTCAGTAGTTGGGTTTAGCAAAGTGCAGCAGCAGTTCTTCCCAGACTCTACTAGGTTAGAGTTGATTGTTGATTTACGGATGACAGAAGGAGCTTCATATGCTGCAACTGATACACAAGTAAGAAAGTTAGAACATTGGCTGCAAGCTTGGAATCAAAAG
Source organism: Methylotenera sp. (assembly GCA_046594825.1). GTDB lineage: Bacteria > Pseudomonadota > Gammaproteobacteria > Burkholderiales > Methylophilaceae > Methylotenera. The sequence continues at coordinate 5,927 of JBKJRF010000090.1, read as the reverse complement.
CACAGTAGTCAAAATAACGGAGGCATAGATAATTTTGTAGCTTATATCGGCAGTGGTGGGCCACGTTTTTATTTACCGCTCGATATTCAATTGGCAGATCGCGGCTTTGGGCAGTTTGTGATTTTAAGTAAAACTTTAGAAGCACGTGAGGCATTGCGTAAAGATTTACTTACCTTGTTTGAGAAAGACTTTCCTGCGCTACGCGGGTCAGTGTTACGGCTAGAAAATGGACCGCCAGTAGGTTTCCCTGTGCAGTTTAGAGTATCAGGCACTAACATCTCAGTCATACGAGATATCTCATATAAGATTGCCGACATCATGCGCACAAATAACAGTTTAGTGAATGTGCAATTAAGCTGGGAAGAGCCGAGTAAAGTCATGCATGTAAAAGTCGACCAGGCAAAGGCGCGCTTGCTTGGTGTTAGTTCGGTAGATATTGCAAATGTACTTAATGGCGCAATGCAGGAGCTATATATTACTGAGTTTAGAGAGGGTAATGAGCGTATAGATTTAGTGGTACGTGGACCAGAATTAGAGCGTAGTAAATTGTCACGTTTACCTGATTTGATGATAAACACTCCGTCGGGGTCAGGTGTGCCATTGTCGCAGATTGCTACAATTACTTCAGACTTTGAAGAAGGCGTTATTTGGCGGAGAAATCGTGAACCATCAATAACTGTGCGTGCAAATTTACAAGGTAACTTACAAGCCCCTGTAGTATCAAAGCAAATAGAAGATCAATTAACAGAAATAAAAGCCAATTTACCGCTAGGCATAAGCTTGGAAACTGGTGGTGCAGTAGAAGCTTCGGCAAAAGGTGGTGCGTCTGTGGCGGCGGGAGCGCCACTTTTCTTGATCGCGGTACTCACTATTTTGATGATTCAGCTGCAAAGTTTTTCACGAGTATTTTTAGTATTGTTAACAGCACCTTTAGGATTGATTGGCGTCACCATGGCACTGTTAATGTTTGATAAACCATTTGGTTTTGTGGCTATGTTGGGCACCATCGCGCTATCAGGCATGATTATGCGTAACTCAGTTATTCTCGTGGACCAAATAGACCAAGATAAAGCCTCGGGATTGCCTGAGTGGCAGGCAATTATTGAGTCAACCATTCGGCGTTTTAGGCCAATTGTACTCACTGCAGCAGCGGCGATATTAGCAATGATACCACTGACTAGAAGTGTATTTTTTGGCCCAATGGCTGTTGCTATTATGGGCGGTTTGGCAGTAGCTACATTATTAACAGTATTATTTTTACCAGCACTATATGCAGCATGGTTTAGGGTAAAAGTACCGCAACAGACTTAAAGCTTAACCCGTAGAGCTAGAGTGTTTATCGCTGCGCTATAATAATGATTAAATTTAACTAAGTAGAAATTTGTTATGACAAAAACTGAGCAAACACATACAAATATGGCACACGAAACTGCACGATTCAACATGCGCGAAGCTAGATTTAACATGATAGAACAGCAGATTCGCACCTGGGAAGTGCTGGACCCAGTTGTACTAGCCTTGCTTGACGAAGTGCCCCGCGAGAACTTTGTTGCAGAGTCACAAATAGGGCTAGCATTTGCCGATATTGAATTGCCAATTGGCTATGGTCAAACCATGCTTTCACCTAAGTTAGAAGGCCGTATTTTGCAGGCTTTATCTGTTAAAAAAACCGATAAAGTATTGTTGATTGGTACAGGAAGCGGTTATTTAACTGCGTTACTGGCCAAATTGGCTGCACATGTGCATGCAATAGAAATCAACCCTGCACTATCCATATTAGCTGGTAAGCGTTTGCAAGAACAAGGCATTCACAACGTCACCTTGCACGTAGGAGATGCGTCTTCTGGCTTTGCTAACAGCGCTCCGTATGATGTGATTGTATTTACAGGTGCTTTGCAATTACGCCCTATTGAAGCTGAAAAAATGCTCAACGTAGGTGGCCGTTTATTTGCAGTGACTGGCGAAATGCCGATAATGCAGGCTACTTTAACGCAACGTATCAGCCAGGACGCGTTTAGGCATGACACCCTTTTTGAAACTTGCTTGCCACCACTTGATAATGCGCCACAAGCAGCTAAGTTTGAGTTTTAATTACTCAGTTAAACTGCCATGCTAGAAAAATTGATTCTCAGCGTTTCGGTTATCTGCACAAGTCTTGTATTTGTCAATTATGGATTTGCAGGTGAGCTATCAGTGCAGGAGAAACGGCAATCTCTGTTAGATATTTATCATCAAGCATTAGCCCATGACCCAACATTAGCGTCAGCCACTAGTGCGAATCAAGCTGCACAAGAGTTACTTGAGCAAGGCAAAGCACTGTATCGACCAACGGTTAATTTTAGTGCGGGTGCAAATGCAACACAAAGCGATATTCGCTACATTGGTGGAGGATTTAATCCGTTCAAAGCAGTGCAGGGTCGAACTAATTATGAGGGTTATAACTATGGCGTAGATGCGCGCCAACCCATCTATCGTAAGCAAAATTTGGTACAGATGGATGAAGCTGCAACGCAAGTCAGTCAAGCAGATAAACAATTACTGCTAAGTCAGCAAACATTGATATTGCGTACAACACAAACATATTTTGATGTATTAATCGCGCAAGATAAGATTGAATTGATTAATGCACAAAAAGCAGCAATATTGAGCCAATTAGAGCAAGCTAAGGCCAACTTTGAAGTGGGTACTTCTACCATTACCGATGTGAATGAGGCACAAGCGCGTTACGATTTAATTGTGGCGCAAGAAATTGCCGCCATTAACGAACACCAAATAGCTAAGCGCTCTGTGCAGGCGATTACAGGTGAGATTCCACAAATGTTAGCCCCAGTAAAAGCTGATATAAAAACTAATCATTTAGTGCAAGGCATGGATGAATGGTTAAAGGTTGCGGCCCAAAACAATCTAAATATAAACATTCAGCAAGATAACCTAAAGCTTTCAGAACAAGAAATTGAACGTGCAAAAGCTGGCCATTTACCCACACTAGATGCGGTGGCGAGCTACACAGACAATTATGCAAATGGGGGTTATACAGGCTTTGGCAATGAACTTAAATCAGGTGTAGTTGGCTTGCAATTGCAAATTCCGTTGTATCAAGGCGGTGCTATCAGCTCAAGGGTAAGGCAGGCTGTACTTAATAAACAAAAAGCCCAAGACGATATTGAAATTGCTCGCCGCGAAACTGAGCTAGAAACGCAGCGTGCATACTTAAATTTAAGTACCAGCATTGCGCAAGTAAGTGCATATGAACAAGCGTTAATCAGTAGCCAAAGCCAACTGGATTCCACCAAATTAGGTTATGAAGTTGGCGTGCGTACTAGTGTGGATGTGCTCAATGCGCAACAGCAATTATTCAGCGCTAAACGCGATTTACTACAATCTCGCTATAATTATTTGGTCAATATCATTCGCCTAAAAGTTGCTGCCGGTGTTGTAGCTGAGGTGGATTTAGCCGACATTAATCAACAATTAGTACTTAATTCCATACACTAAAATATGACACAAGCTAACCTCATGGCTCATGCTGGTTTAAGCCAGTTAATTATTGTTGATGTTCAAACGCGGCTGACAAAAGTTATGCCAGAAGATGCAATAAAAGCCGTTATCAAAAATTGTGGCATTTTGGCACAAGCCGCGGGAATGTTAGAAGTGCCCGTGGTGATTACAGAACAATATCCCGCAGGCTTGGGTAATACCGTGCCTGAGTTGTTGGCATTTTTGCCAAATGTTAAACCAGTCGATAAAATCACATTTTCATGCATGGCTGAGCCGAAATTAAGCCGCTATCTGACGCGTGATCATTCACAAATCATATTAGCCGGGATGGAAGCGCATGTTTGCGTATTGCAAACGGCAATGGATTTAATCGCAGCAGGAAAGCAAGTATTTGTGGTGGAAGATGCGATTATTTCACGCAACCCTGCTAATAAAGCTAATGCACTAGCCAGAATGCGTGATGCAGGATGCATCGTTTCCAATACTGAGTCTATTGTGTTTGAATGGCTAGGGCGCGCCCAAGGTGATGCTTTTAAGGCAATTAGTAAACTTATACGTTAAAGATTTAAAAGTCATCAAATAACTTTCTGAGAGTATTGAATCGAATAATCTAATGAACTGGAAAGTCATAGTTTTTATCGGTTTATTAGGTTACGGTGCAATTCATCATTATCAAAACCGCCCTGTAGTTCACGGGGCTGGCGAAATTGCCCCCAACGAGCCTGTTCAAACGAACACACATACTGCCGATTTTCGACTAAATGACTTCACCCTCATCCCGTTGGCTAACTATGAGATTGAGGCTAGAGTATTATCAAAGGAGGATTACTCAGTTGGTATAGAGGCAGAATTGTCGCCTACTGATTTAGTGGTAGGCTGGGGCGTTATGTCAGATGAGGTCGTATTGAATAAAGTTGATTTTTCGCAAGGTAACCGTTTCTTTTTTTGGCATGTAGATGAATTTCCGATTCCGCAACATGAAATTGAAATCCACGCCGCCAATATGCATATTATTCCAGCTAATGATACTGTTAAACGTCAGTTGAACAAGGTGCGTGCTGGGCAAATTGTTAATATTAAAGGCCAGTTGATAGAGGCGAAAAGGTCAGATGGTTGGCATTGGCGTAGCTCTCTCACCCGCGAAGATACTGGCAGTGGTGCTTGTGAGCTGATGTATGCTACAGAACTTACGGCTCACTAATTTAAATGTGCTTTAATTAACTGCATTGCCTTTACGGTAGCACCAGTTGATGATTGACTGAATCTTAAACCAGCCTCACCCATTTGCTCGCATATCGTTTTATTATTAAGTAAATATTCAATTTTCTCGCGCAATTCTGATGTATCTTTTATTTGTATGACTGCGCCAGCAAACATGCCGTTTTTTGTTACATCAGCAAAGTTATAAGTATGCGGGCCAATCAAAATAGGTTTGCCTATCACGGCGGCTTCAATCAAATTTTGCCCGCCAAAAGGTAATAAGCTACCGCCAATCAAAGCCAAGTCGCAAGCAGCATAATAGGTAAAAAGCTCACCCATACTGTCACCTAGGATATATTTGGTTTCGTTGTCTATGTGTTGATGTAGCTTTGAGCGTTTTTGGTAAGCTAGGTCACGCTGTTGTAGCAAAGCTTCCACCTCGTTAAAGCGTTGCGGGTGTCGCGGAACGATAACTGTGAGTAAGTTCGGCACATTAGCGCTAGCGACAGCATCCAAAATCATCGCTTCTTCACCATCTCGAGTGCTGGCAGCAAGAAAAACCGTGCGATTTGTACCTAGCAAGGCCCGCAAACTTCGGCCTTGTGCGAGCGCGTCTTTGGGTGGTTGCACGTCAAACTTTAAATTACCCGCTACGCTTATATTGCCTGAGCAATGCTTAGTTAGAAAGTTTTGCAAGCGTTCAGCGTCTACTTGGGTTTGTGCAGCAATGGCAGATAAACTTTGCAAGCCTTCCTTGGCCAAGCGCCCTAACTTGGCATAACCAATGGCAGACTTTTCTGATAACCGGGCATTTACCAATAATAGTGGAATATTTTGTTGCTTACAGCGAGCAATTAAGTTAAACCAAAGCTCGGTTTCCATTAACACGCCAATGGCAGGCTTAAAGTGTTTTAAAAAGCTGTTTACGGCAAATGGTGCATCGTAAGGTAAATAAACCCTGCTAATACTGTCGCCAAATAATTGCTCACTAGTAGCGCGGCCAGTGGGTGTGGTGTGGGTTAATAGAATTTGGTGGTTTGGATATTGCTGTAGTAAAGCGTTAACTAAAGGCGCTGCTGCGCGTGTTTCACCCACTGAAACGCAATGCAACCAAATTACAGGTTTGCTTATCAATACTGAATAAAACCCGTAATTTGGTTGCATTGCGTTTCAGTGGGTGAAACACGCGCAGCAGCGCCTTTAGTTAACGCTTTACTACAGCAATATCC
>JBKJRF010000206.1:0-7223 GCA_046594825.1 Methylotenera sp. | reverse complement strand
CGTCATGGTTTGATTTAGATTGATTCCATCAAAGTCTACGTATATTTCACTAACAGTAGGCGCAAAAACAATGCTTGCACCAGCTGTTTTTAGTTTTTCACAATCTGCATCCAAAGTGCGTGGGTAGCTAGCTAAGTCTTCATTCACACCAAACTGTAATGGGTTAACAAAAATACTTACCACTACGCATTCAGTGTGTTGTTTAGCGATATTAACTAAGTGTATGTGGCCTGCATGCAAATTACCCATGGTTGGCACAAAAGCAATGTTAGCTTGGTTTTTAAGTGCGGCTCTTAACTCAGTAATGGTTTTAATGATTTGCATCTGTCAGTATCTAACGAAAGGTAATTACACTAATTGAATGGTTATATTTTTAATAGCTATGTTCAATGGCTGGAAAGGTCTTATTTTTCACAGCGACTACGTAGGCCTCAATAGCTGCTTGTATGCTATTAGTCTCTTTTAGAAAGTTACGTACGAATCTTGGGCTCTTAAAATCGCTAGGCTTTTTGTTGGCAGAGCCAGTATAAATGCCCAATAAATCTTGTAATACCAATACTTGGCCAGAACAGTCTATGCCTGCGCCGATGCCGATGGTGGGTACTTTGATACTTTGTGTGATTGTTTTAGCCAACGCCGCTGGCACCATTTCAAGTAGCACAAAACTAACACCAGCATCACTCATGGCAATCGCATCATGCATAATCTGTTTGGCGCTTTCATCAGTTTTACCTTGAATCTTATAACCACCCAATTGATTAACTGATTGCGGTGTAAAGCCTAAATGCGCGCATACTGGGATGCCACGCTCAATCAAGTATTTTGCAGTGCTTACCCGATTGCCGCCACCTTCAAATTTCACCATGTGTGCACCAGATTTGATCAACCATTCTGCATTTTTGTATGCAGCTTCATTATCATGTTCGTAGCTTCCAAGCGGCATGTCGGCAATGATGAAGGTATTAAGCGCGCCGGCAGCAACATTTTTGGTATGATATGTCATGTGATGCATGCTGACATTCAAAGTATTTTCTGCCCCTTGCAGTACCATGCCCAGCGAATCACCAACCAGCAAGATATCTACTCCAGCGGCTTCTGAAAGTTTGGAAAAAGTAGCGTCATAGCAAGTAAGCATGGCAATTTTTTCGCCTGCAGATGCTCGTAATTGGAGTTCAGATAATGTCATTGCTTAATTTACTGGTTTTAATTGTAATGCTTCAACTTAATCAAAGTTTGGGTTAAAGAACTCACGCTGTCCTTGAATTTGACCGATTCTGGTGAGTAGTAAATCTAGTGCGCCTTCATTCTTTAAGATGTTAAGTTTTTCATTGTTCACAATTAATACGGGTGAGGCGTCATAGTTGTGGAAGAACTCACTATAGGCATTGGCTAAGCGTTCTAGATATTCACGAGGTATGTCTTGTTCATAACTCACGCTACGTTCTACCACGCGAGCTACCAGAGCATCTGCTGGTGTTTGCAGGTAAATGACTAAATCTGGTTTAGAGGCTTTGATATGTAAGTGCTGATAAATTTGATGATATAAGGCGTATTCTTCATCATCTAAATTCAGCCGTGCAAAGATCGGATCTTTTTCTAAAAAGAAATCCGCTACTATAGGTTTCGCAAACATATCACGCTGACTTAAATCTTTAATCTGGTTGGCGCGTTGAAACAAAAAGAATAATTGCGTTGGTAAGGCATAGCGTTGCGCATCTTGATAAAAGCGCGGCAAAAATGGATTCGTTTCAGCTTTTTCAGATAAATAATCAACAGGAAACTTATCTGCCAACATGCGAGCGAGCGTAGTTTTTCCGCTGCCTATTGGCCCTTCAACAACGATATATGGGTATTTGTTAAATATGCTCATATGACTTTTATAGTTATATTTTTTATGATGATAATTTTGTTACACCAGTTGTGATGTCAGTGTTAATCAACTGCGCTATTTTGCCATGGTTTGGTATTGATAGTTGCGGCGCGATTTCAAATAATGGCAATAAAACAAAACCACGCATGTGCATACGCGGGTGCGGCAGGGTTAGTTTTTTAGTAATTAATTCTATATTTTCGTATAATAACAAATCACAGTCCAGCACCCGTGGGGCGTTTTGGTAAGGCCGTTCGCGACCCGCATTATTTTGAATATCCAATAAAGCATCCAGTAATACTAGCGGCGTTAAATCAGTCTCAAGCTCGACTACTGCATTAATAAAATCAGGTACTAGTTTTAACGCTTCTGCATCATAACCAATAGGTGTTGTTTGGTAGAGTGACGATTTATTTATTATGCGTGTATTTGGGATTTTTTCTAACGCACTAAACGCTGCTTGCACTTGTGTAGTAGGGTTTTCTAAATTACTACCTAGCGCGACAAAAGCTTGATTCATTTGATTCCTACGATTTTAATTGCAGCGATTGAGTTACAAATGCTGATTATAAAGTGTCAGTAGAAATATCCGCAGGGACAGTTTTTTTGCGAGTTTTTCTTCTACGTTTTTTCGGTGCAGTGTCTGCTTGTAACATGGCTGCACGCGCATCGCCTTCTGCATTGGCAAAAGCCGTCCACCATTCACCTATTTCCATCGGTAACTCGCCAGATTCGCAACGTAGCAGTAAAAAGTCATAGCCTGCACGGTATCGTGGATGAGTAAGTAGGCCAAAAGGTCGTTTGCCAGCACGCTGCTCAAAACGCGGTTGTAAGCCCCAAATTTCTTTCATAGTTGCCGTGTAACGATTATGTATTGCCAGTTTTTCAGCTTGCGTGGCAATTACCTCAGTCATTGCCATGTGCAGTGCTGGAATCATCTGGTGACCATCGGCTTTGAAGACTTCCCAAGCCGCCAGCATTTCATGCCAAAGCAGTGTTGCGAATAGAAAACTAGGATTGGCTGATTTGCCAGATAAGATACGGTCGTCAGTGTTCTGTAAGGCCAGCATCACAAAGCGCTCGCCCATGGGTTGCTCAAGCACGACATCTAACATTGGCAGTAAGCCATGATGTAAATGCTGCTCACGCAGTGCACTCACGCTTTCCATTGCATGACCTGACAAAAATAATTTCAACATTTCATCAAATAAGCGGCTAGGTGGCACGTCTTGCAATAAATCAGCCATTTTTGCGATAGGCGCTTGCGTTGCAGGGTCAATCTTTAAACCTAATTTTGCTGATAAACGTACAGCGCGTAACATCCGAACAGGGTCTTCTGCATAGCGAGTTTCAGGCTTGCCTATCATGCGTAAAATACCTGCCTCAATATCGGCAAAACCGTTGTGGAAGTCTAATACCTCTTGGTTGGTTGGGTCGTAATATAATGCATTGGCAGTAAAGTCGCGTCGTATAGCATCATCTACGATAGACCCAAACACATTGTCGCGAATAATTCGGCCTGAATCAGCGACTTTAGAATCTCCGCTATCTTCAAGATGACTGCCTCTAAATGTAGAAACCTCAATTGTCTCATCGCCAAACATGACATGCACAAGCCTAAACCTGCGGCCAATAATGCGTGAACGCCTAAAAATTCGATTTACTTCTTCAGGTGTAGCGTTGGTGGCAACATCAAAATCTTTAGGAATGCGTTTGAGTACTAAGTCGCGTACTGCACCACCTACGATATAAGCTTCAAACCCTGCTTTTTGTAAGCCTTCAGTTGTTTTAAGAGCCGCACCGCTTAATAGGTTGCGGTCAATCTTGTGGTTTTTTTGCGCGATAGTCAGTGCACCATGATTCTTTGCTGTGCTGTTTTGCTTAGATTTTTTTGCGCCGAACTTCGTGTTAATTATTGGTCGATTAGACTGCGTTTGTTTCGTTTTAGAGCCTTCAGTTTTAACACCCTCAGTGTTTAAACCCTTAGCTTGAGTGCTTCTTGGCTTAAAAATTCTATCTAGCAGTTTTTTAATCATAGTTAAATTATAACTTAAATTTAACCATGCTCATTTTTCCATAGCACATCAGTGACACCGGCTTCTTTGTTAATAGTGCGGCACATTACAAATAACAGATCAGACAAGCGGTTTAAGTATTGTAATGAAACATCAGTCACTTTTTCAGATCGATGTAATTCAATCAATTTTCGTTCGGCACGGCGGCAAACTGTACGTGCAAGGTGGCAGTAAGCTGAGGTTTTAGTGCCGCCAGGTAAAATAAACTCCTTCAACGGTTCTAAATCATCGTTGAGTGTATCAATCGCCTCTTCTAAGTCTTCAATTTGAGATTGTTGTAAAATCACGTAACCTGGGATGCAGATTTCGCCGCCCAAATTAAATAAATCGTGCTGGATCTGGGTGAGTGTAGCCACCAAAATATCCGGTACAGTTTCCGTCATCATTATCCCGATGATTGAGTTCAATTCATCGACCTCACCCATTGCCTCAACGCGCAAGCTATCTTTGTTAATGCGGCTACCATCGCCCAAGCCTGTGGTGCCATCGTCACCAGTGCGGGTGTAAATTTTACTAAGTCTGTTACCCATTGTTAAATCCTGTAATCATAATGAAATCATTTATAATCCAACTATTGTAACTGATGACGACCTTGCAATGAATTCTAAGACGACTATTCAATCTGATAGTGTAATTGCCAATAACCCTATAGGGGTGCTTGACTCTGGCGTTGGCGGCATCTCTGTTTTAAAACATATTCACGCATTATTACCGAATGAACAGTTACTTTACGTGGCTGATAGCAAATACGCCCCTTATGGCAATAAAACCCCAGAACAAATTCAATCGCGTTGCTTTGATATTGCAGATTTTTTAATAGCAAAAGATGCCAAAGCTTTGGTGGTAGCTTGTAATACAGCTACTGCCGCGGCGATTGATGTAATGCGTGCAAAATACACCTTGCCTATTATTGGTATGGAGCCTGCAGTTAAACCTGCAGCAGCAGCCACTAAAAACGGCATTATTGGCGTATTAGCAACTGTTGGTACACTCAAAAGCGCACAATTCGCTGCGTTGCTAGAAAGTTATGGTCGCAATGTAAAAGTAGTTACTCAAGCTTGTGTAGGATTAGTGGAATGTATTGAACGAGGCGAATTGAATAATGAAAGTACGCTTCAATTAATTAAACAATATTGCCAGCCGTTATTGGATGAAGGAGCTGATACCATCGTGTTAGGTTGCACGCATTACCCATTTGTCAAAGCACTCATTGAGCAGGTTGCCGGCGCTGAGATCGTGTTGATTGACACTGGCGCTGCAGTGGCTAAGCAATTGCAGAAACGCTTATTGGCACTTGACCTACTTGCCGGGAATGGAATTTTTAACCAAACGTCTAGCGTAGCTTTCTGGTCGAATAGTGAACTCACGAATGCAAAGCAAGTGATCTCTCAGTTGTGGAATGCTCCCGCTACCAGAATAGATTTTTCATACTACAAAAGAAATCCTGCTCACCAAATAGCTTAACACTATGTTGAGAATCATGCCTAATTATCTGTGCGCTATCGTACAGAACGACTTCATTAATTAGCGCATTATATGGTCAGAGCGTCTCGATATAGTTTCTACTTGTTGAGTTCTAACTCTTATTCATTTCTACATCAGGAGATTTATCATGATAAAAAAATTTTTTGTATCGTTGCTTACAACAATGTTTCTAGCTGGTGCACTTGCCACACTCAGTGGTTGTAATACTGTGGAAGGCGCAGGTAAAGATATTCAAAAGGGTGGTGAAAAAATCAAAGATGAGGCAAATGAGCATAAATAATTGAAGTTTTTGATGCTAAAACTCACGTAACCCTTTTGTAATTTTATCGAGATGAGTATTAGCAGATAAGTTAATGCTAATTATCTAGATGGATTATATGGAGGGATAGATCATGAAAAAGTTATTTCTAATGATCAGTTTAATAACCATTGCTTTGAGTGGTTGCTATGTGAGAGGTTATGATGAAGGGTATCACCGAGATCACGAGCGAGATCATCATGAGCATGATAGAGATCATGATGATCATGACCATCACGAGCATCATGACCATGATGATGACCATAGATAGTATTGATTGAGTTCAGGCACTGATAATTTTGTGCCTGAATTCAATCAATGTTATCAATGGTGTTTTACGTGCTCACCTGCTTTAAGTTTAAATTTAGTGCCGCAGTATGGGCAAGCCACTTGCCCAGTTTCAGCGATATCTAAAAATACTCGGGGATGAGATGACCAAAGTGCCACCTCATCCGTAGGGCAGTGTAAAGGTAGGTCTTTTACCGAGACTTCAACAAAACGGCTTGTAAACTCTTTAGCTTCAGACATCTATATTCCTTATTCGCTTAGGTAAATTGATTAAACGAGTGTTAACCAATCAGTATGCTTAGGCGATTTACCTGTGACTACATCAAAGAACAATTTTTGTAGTTGTTTGGTCACTGGACCTGCTTTACCTTCTCCGATATTGCGTCGATCTAGTTCGCGAATGGGTGTAACTTCAGCCGCTGTACCAGTAAAGAAGGCTTCATCAGCAGAATAGACTTCGTCGCGCGTGATACGTTTTTCAATTACAGTTAAACCAATTTCGCTTGCTAATTGAACGATGGTGTCGCGGGTAATGCCTTCTAGCGCGCTAGTAAGGTCTGGTGTATAGAGCTTGCCATTACGTACAATAAAAATGTTTTCGCCAGAGCCTTCAGCTACAAAGCCATCTACATCCAGCAGCAATGCTTCATCGTAGCCATCTAGTGCGGCTTCTTGGTGCGCTAAAATACTATTCATGTAGTTGCCGTTAGCTTTGGCCTTGCACATTGTGATGTTTACATGGTGACGTGAGAATGATGATGTTTTTACACGAATGCCATTATCCAATGCCTCTTGACCCATATAGGCGCCCCATTTCCATGCGGCTACGATTACGTGGGTTGAAAGTGTTTTAGCAGAAATGCCCATTGCTTCAGCGCCGTAAAAACACATTGGGCGCATGTAAGCAGATTCTAAATTATTTTCACGCACTGCAGCTTTTTGCGCTTCCATCAATTCTTCTTTGGTAAACGGCATTTTCATCTGCAAAATGTGGGCAGAACGAAATAGTCTGTCTGTATGTTCTTTTAAACGGAAAATCGCTGTGCCTTTATCCGTTTTGTATGCACGGACGCCTTCAAATACACCCATACCATAATGTAAAGTGTGAGTTAAAACGTGGGTGGTGGCATCGCGCCAGTTGACCATTTTGTCATGATACAAAATTAGGGCATAGGGGTCTGCGACTGAGGTTGGAATTGCCACTTTG
>JBKJRF010000239.1:0-3278 GCA_046594825.1 Methylotenera sp. | reverse complement strand
TTACCGCAGAAAGCCTTAGCTGCTCTGCTTCATATATAGAATCATTCATATCATCAACTAAGTTTTTAACATTTGAAGTCATATTAGAGCCTGATCTAGGTTTATAACTCATCTAATAAATGAGTTATACGTTTTTGAAATTTATAGCAGATATTATATTTTTATATACCATTTAATGGATGATTTATTTTTTTACCCAGCTTAAGTTAAAAGCCATCTCAATCTTAAGTGGTCTGTTCGTTGTCTGGTTTTACTTGATATTTGTAGTAAAAAAAACTATTTCTCATTACCCTTAAATTTAAAATAGTTATTAAGTTTGATTTTATACTTGTCATATCTTATAAAAGAGTTTAGATTGGTGATTAAGTAACAGCTTTATGCAATAGATTTATTAACAGATAGTGTGGCGCATTTCTGCGGAAAGCGAGGCATGTCGTGGTTGATATTAACTATGTAACATCATCATCGGTTGATTACTCAATCACCGCTAGACCCAATTGTTCTTTTTCTCCTCTAGGCACTCTATGTGTCTTTTTAATCATTACGCTACTTTCCCTGATTTTTGCCTTAGGCTTTGTGCTAATTGGTGCATGGCCGGTACTTATATTTACTTGCTTAGAGTTAATTGCGCTGGGCGCTTGTTTTTGCAATATCTGGAAGCACGCTGGAGATTTTGAGCGCCTGACTATGGATGACGGTAAGGTCATCATTGATACGCATGAGCCAGGTCGTGATAAGCATATTGAACTCAGTGGCTATTGGGCTCGAATAGTATTAGATTACATGTCAGACGGGGGTTGTCGGCGACTGGCGTTACGGTCACATGGGCGGGAAATAGAGTTTGGTCGTCACATGAGTAGCGAAGAGCGCCTTGATCTGGCGACCCAATTAAAACCGCGGCTGGGAGGTTTTCTAATATGAAAAGAACTGCTATTTACATTGCAGCACTATTAATAAGCATTGCAGGCCAATCACACGCAAACTATAGCTTTAACTTACAAACCCCCGCCACCCCTATCGCACACCAAATTTATGATTTACATACACTTATTTTATTAGTGTGCCTGTTTATCTTTGTCGGGGTGTTTGGTTTCATGTTCTATGCGCTATATAAGCATCGCAAGTCAGTAGGCCACAAAGCAGCACAATTCCACCAAAATACCGGATTGGAAATCGTATGGACATTTATCCCATTCCTGATTTTAATAGGTATTGCCTACCCTACCACCCAAACCGTTTTGGCAATGAAAAATGTTGATCATGCGGATATGAGCATTAAAGTCACTGGTCACCAATGGGTATGGGAGTATGAATATCTTGGCGAGGGCGTAAAGTATGTTAGTAACCTTGCCACACCACGCGACCAGATTGATAATAAAGTGGCGAAAGGTGAACATTACTTATTAGAAGTAGACCAGCCAATGGTAGTGCCTACTGGCAAAAAAGTACGGGTGCTACTCACCTCTACTGACGTGATTCATTCTTGGTGGATTCCTCAGTTTGGCGTTAAACAGGATGCCATTCCTGGCTTTGTTCATGAAGCTTGGTTTCAGGTAGATAATCCAGGCACTTATCGTGGGCAATGTGCAGAATTATGTGGTGTTGGACATGGCTTCATGCCTATTGTGGTAGAAGCGCTAGCCCCTAAAGACTACGACGATTGGCTGAAGACTAGAAAATCCAGCCTTGCTGAGGCTGTTGCGACTACGGCTAAAACTTACACGCTTATTGAACTTAAAACACAAGGTGAACAGGTTTATCTAAGTCGTTGCGCAGTATGCCATCAAGCTAATGGCTTAGGTATCCCAGGTACATTCCCGCCATTGGTTGATGGCACACCTTTCACTGCTGATGTAGATGTTACCACGCCATTGACAGAACGCGGGTTCTGGAAAGACGGCAAAGTGGTGCTTGGCAGCAAAGACCAGCATCTAGGTATCCTTATGAACGGCATCTCTGGCACTGCCATGCAACCTATAGGTCAGCAATTATCCGATTTTGAAGTAGCTGCCGTTATCACTTACGAGCGCAACAACTGGGGCAATCACACTGGCGAAATGATTCAGCCGGCCGAGGTTGCCGCCATGCGCAAAGGAACGCCTAAAGGAGCACCATCACCATGACAACTGCTGCACTAAACTCACGTGAACATTCACATCCAAGCGGTATTCAGCGTTGGCTGACGACAACTAATCACAAAGACATCGGTACGCTGTATCTATGTTTCAGCTTTGCTATGTTTTTATTTGCTGGAGCCTTGGCAATGCTGATACGTGCTGAGTTATTTCAGCCAGGGCTGCAATTCTTTCAACCAAATGTGTTCAACCAACTCACTACAATGCATGGGCTCATCATGATTTTTGGAGCGATTATGCCTGCTTTTGTAGGATTTGCAAATTGGCAAATTCCGCTGATGATAGGTGCGCCAGATATGGCGTTTCCTCGCCTCAATAACTGGAGTTTCTGGTTGCTTCCAATGGCGTTCATACTTCTTATTGGTGCGTTCTTTGCGCCAGGTGGGGCTGTTGCAGGCGGCTGGACGATGTATCCACCGCTCTATATCCAAGGTGGTCCTGGTTACGATATGACCATCTTTGCAATACACATTATGGGAATATCATCAATTATTGGCTCAATCAACATTATCACCACAATTCTTAATATGCGCGCACCTGGCATGTCTCTGATGAAGATGCCCATGTTCGTATGGACTTGGCTGATTACAGCTTACCTGCTTGTAGCCGTAATGCCTGTACTTGCCTCAACGGTAACCATGTTATTGACTGACCGCCATTTTGGCACCCATTTCTTCGATGCTGCTGGCGGCGGCGATCCAGTGATGTTCCAACATCTGTTTTGGTTTTTCGGGCATCCGGAGGTTTACATCATGATCCTCCCTGCTTTTGGTATCTTGTCTACTATCATTCCAGTGTTCTCACGCAAGCCATTATTTGGCTATCACTCCATGGTTTATGCTACTGCTTCCATCGCCATTTTGGCTTTCGTGGTATGGGCACATCACATGTTCACAGTGGGTATGCCAGTGGCTGGACAGTTGTTTTTCATGTACTCTACCATGCTTATTGCAGTGCCAACTGGCGTAAAAGTATTCAGCTGGATAGCCACCATGTGGCGTGGCTCTATTACTTTTGAAACACCCATGTTGTTCGCTATATCAGTAGTCTGCCTGTTTACTATCGGTGGGTTTAGTGGGCTGGTGCTGGCTGTGGTACCCGTGGATATTCAGTTGCAGGATACTTATTATGTCGCGGCACCAG
>JBKJRF010000190.1:0-11063 GCA_046594825.1 Methylotenera sp. | reverse complement strand
GTACGCCTTTAGAAGCTAGTAGATGCGCAGTTTCGTCATCCATGCCTTCCATTGTTAGCAAGTCATCCGCAGCCTCGTCTACCTTCTCTTCTTTAGCAATCGCCTCAGTCAGCAAAGCAGCACGTGCGCGTTTACGCAGCTCTTCAATAGTATCTTCATCAAAAGCTTCGATTTCGTTCATTTCAGCCAATGGTACATAAGCAATTTCTTCTAATGTACTAAAGCCTTCTTGTACCAAAATCTCAGCCACTTCTTCATCCACGTCCAATTTATCCATGAACAATTGACTTACACCTGCGAACTCTGCCTGTGTTTTTTGTGCCGCTTGATCTACGGTTAGAATGTTAAGTGTCCAACCCGTAAGTTCAGAGGCTAAACGTACATTTTGGCCGTTACGACCAATCGCCAATGCCAACTGTTCTTCATCCACCACGACGTCCATGCTATGAGCATCTTCATCCACCACGATGCTAGACACTTCAGCAGGTGACATCGCGTTAATCACAAATTGCGCTGGCTCCATACTCCAAAGCACGATATCCACACGCTCACCAGCCAACTCGCCTGTCACCGCTTGTACGCGTGAACCGCGCATACCCACACAAGTACCCACGGGGTCTATGCGTTGGTCATTGCTTTTAACGGCGATTTTTGAACGCAAACCAGGATCACGCGCTGCTGCGCGAATCTCTAACAAACCTTCTTCTATTTCTGGCACTTCTAATTCAAACAAACGCACAATAAAGTCTGGTGTGATTCTTGATAAAATCAATTGCGGGCCACGGCCACCGCGCTCAATGCGTGATAAATAAGCACGTACACGATCGCCTACACGTAAGTTCTCTTTAGGAATCATTTGCTCACGTGGCAATAATGACTCAATGCGACCTACTTCAATAATCGCGTTACCTTTTTCCATACGCTTGATCACACCTGTGACCAACTTTTCATCACGTGCTAAGAAGTCTTCTAAAATTTGCTCACGCTCAGCTTCACGCACCTTTTGTAAAATGACTTGTTTTGCGGCTTGTGCGCCAATGCGGCCAAACTCAATACTCTCTAATGGCTCTTCATAGTAATCACCAATATTCAAGCCTTTAGCATGCTCACTTTCTTCATCGATTTGATAGGCTGAATTTTTCAGCAAATCATAATCAACATATTGCCAGCGTCTAAATGTTTCATAAGCACCTGTTTCACGGTCAATCGCCACGCGCACATCGGCATCATCATGATGTTTTTTCTTGGTGGCTGAAGCCAATGCAAGCTCAAGCGCAACAAAAATGACCTCTTTAGTCACATTTTTTTCATGCGCTAAGGCATCTACCAATAATAAAATTTCACGACTCATCATCTATCTCCGACTATAAATTGCAGGTTAACTGCTTAATGCATTAAATTCTTAATATATAAAGTGGTACTTAAAATACTGGATTCAAGCGCGATTTATCAATATTGGTCAACGCAATCTTGTAAACCGCACCTTCACAATCAAGCAACAACTCACCTTGCTCTAAACCACGAATAAAGCCGACAAAATTCTTTTTTGTTACTTTTTCTTCTTTGCCGTCCGCTTTAGCACTAATAACAAGCTCAATAATAGGCACGCGCAACTTAACCGTAGCGCGCTCACCTATAAACCGCACAAAATCTGCTTCTTTTTTCAGTACGCGATCCATGCCTGGCGATGAAACCTCCAGACGGTCATAGTCAATATCGTTTTCTACCGCCAGCAAATTACCAAGCTGGTTACTTACCAAAGTGCAATCATCAATATTGACGCTGTCCCTGCTATCTACAGGATTTTGCTTGTCGATAAATACGCGTAACACTTTGCCACGATTAGAGATTTCAAGATCAATCAACTCGTAACCCAACTGACTCACAGAAGTTTCTATCAATGTATGCAAATCTTGCATGGTTCTACTACCTTAAAATCTGGCCATCAATTTTTGACCACGACCCCTACAACCCACAGCCACTTGTGCGTAAGTTGCAGAAACAAAAAATGGGCACAAAGCCCATCGAAAAATTACCACCACATTATACCAATCAATTCAATGAATTGGAATCACTACAAGCAAATAGCGAAGCTATTGACAACATTTAGCACTAGCAAGCCTTTTTATATTCATTTTAATTATATAAATATAAAAACAAATTATTTTTAATTATTAAAAATTCACTTTAGAGTGCATGCATTCACTTTTTACATATATGGATTCGAGGTTCAATCATGTCACTTAATCATAGCTCTTCAAACAATACCGTTAGTAGCTCTAGTACTAGCATATCCAAAAACGGCCTTGATACTAACCATGATGTGTCACAAAAAAATCCTACGTGCAATTGAAGAGTTGAAAAAAGGCTCTGGCTTTGGTTCGATAGAAATCGTTCTGCATGAAGGCCGTGTTACGCAAATTGAAAAACGCGAAAAACTTAGATTTACACATACTTCATAAAACTTAAAGCTCGAGCAAAACACAAGAAGTAATGAATAGCAAAAAATCACACCTTCTGCTCCAGCAATGGTTGAAAAAATAACTAACACATGAACATATTTGCTGACCAGTAAGCTGGAAGCTGAAACTTAGGAGTTAACAAATGCAATTTAATATCTCAAAATTCGCTACTGCACTAATCGCGAGCGGAATTATTTCATTACCAATAACCGCTTCTGCAAATGACAGTTCAGAGCTTGAAGAACTGCGCGGTTTAGTACAAGAACTCAGCCAACAAGTAAAAGTATTGGCGCGCAAAGGTGAAATAGTTGAAGAAGATACTGCTGCCGCTAAAAAAACAACACCTGTGGTCAAAGCCAGCGCGAGTGGTTTTGGCTTGGAGTCTGCTGATGGCAAAAATTCAATCAAGCTAGGTGGTTTAGTGCAGTACGATTATCGTAGTTTTGATAGTGGTGCTAATGATGTGCGTAACCGTAGTGATGCGCGTGCTGGCAGTTTAGATGCAGTAACGGGTTTTCATGATGCCAACGATACATGGTTAGCACGCCGCTTGCGTCCAAACATCCAAGGCACTTTATTTGGTAAATACGATTACCGCTTTCAAGAAGAATTTGCTGGCGGCAGTGCATCGGTTGTGGATGCCTATATTGATGGGCGTTTCGACCCAGCATTTAAGGTACGTGTGGGTAAGTACAAACCATTTGTAGGTTTAGAGCGACTTCAATCAGCCAGTGATATTAAATTTATCGAACGCAGCTATGTATCAAGCAATATCTTACCTAATCGTGACCAAGGTATTTCTTTATATGGTGATGTGCTAGATAGCAAGTTGAGCTATGCGGTTGGCTTTAACAATGGCGTAGTGGATGGCGGTAATGCGACTACAGCTTCTGAATTTGATAGTGATAAAGAAATTACAGCACGTCTATTTGCCATACCGTTTAAAGATGATAGTTCAGCATTATCTGGTTTAGGTTTTGGTATTGCAGCGACTTATACGGATGCAACTGCTGAAAAGAATCTTAATTTTACCGATACTACTGCGGCAGATGGGACACGCAATGGGTTGCCTAGTTACGTCACTAATGGTCAACAAACATTCTTTAGATACAGCTCAGCTGCTATTGCTGACGGCAAACGTTTACGCGTTGCGCCACAAGCTTATTACTATAACGGCCCATTGGGTGTGATTGCTGAATACGCCAGAGTTTCACAAGATGTAAGTCTAGCCAGTGGCGGCTCTCCTGCGGCTGGCGGTACTGGTGCAACTGCATTAGGCACGGCGCAAACAACTACATTGGCAGGCTCGAACAAAACACTTAATAACAATGCTTGGCAGATTGCAGCAACCTATTTATTAACTGGTGAAGACTCATCATTCAAGAGCGTTAAACCAAAAAATGACTTTGACTTAGATAAAGGTGGCTGGGGTGCATGGGAATTAGCACTGCGTTACAGTGAGTTAAGTGTTGATAGTGACACGTTCAAAAATAAATCTGGCCAGTTAGCTGGACAAACTGGTGCAGATGCAACACCAACCCTGGCACAAGCTTATGCAGACCCCACTTTTAGTGCGAAAAAGGCTAAAACCTGGACAGCTGGTGTGAATTGGTATCTCAATACTAATGCAAAGATTGTGTTGAACTATGAGCAAACCGCTTTTGATGGTGGCGCGGGAACTGGCCGAGCTTATAACGCAGCGACTGGTGCTAGCAACGGCTATAACGCTGCCACAAATAAAGTAAAAGACCGTGAAGATGAGCGTGCGCTATTGGCTCGATTCCAAGTAGCGTTCTAATTTACAAATCACATTCTAAATTTACTATATCAAGGATAACAACATGAAAAAATCTCTTTTAGCCATTGCGTTGCTAACAGCAACGTTTGGCTTAGCAACGCCGATTGCAGCTTATGCCAAAGACGTTACTTTACTCAATGTATCTTACGATCCTACACGTGAGTTATATAGCGAATACAACACAGCTTTCTCCAAATATTGGGAAGCTAAAACAGGTGACAAAGTAACGGTTAAATCTTCTCATGGCGGCTCAGGCAAGCAAGCCCGTGCCATTATTGATGGTTTAGATGCTGACGTTGCCACACTTGCATTAGCTTATGATATCGATCAGTTATCAGAAAAAGCCAATCTGATTCCAAAAAACTGGCAAAAACGTCTGCCAAATAACAGTACACCGTATACATCAACGATTGTTTTTCTGGTGCGTAAGGGCAACCCTAAGCATCTGAAAACTTGGGATGACTTAGTAAAACCTGGTGTTGGTATTGTGCCTGCAAATCCTAAAACTTCAGGTGGTGCACGCTGGACTTACCTTGCTGCTTATGGTCAAGCACTTAAAGCTCCTGGCGGTAATGAAGCAAAAGCAAAAGAATATGTGTCTAAATTCTATAAAAACGTTTCTGTCTTAGACTCTGGCGCACGTGGTGCTACCACTACTTTTGTAGAACGTGGAATTGGTGATGTGTTAGTAGGTTGGGAAAACGAAGCTTACTTGGCACTAAAAGAAGATGGCAATAAGTTTGAAGTGGTCGTCCCACCAGTTTCTATTCTGGCAGAACCTCCTGTGACTGTTGTAGATAAATTTGCCAAAAAACACGGCACTGAAAAAGTGGCAGAAGCTTATCTAAATTATCTTTACAGCGATGAAGGTCAAGAAATTATTGCAAAAAACTTTTACCGCCCTCGCAACGCAGCCATTCTTAAGGCTCATGAGAGTCAATATGCCAAAGTAGATTTATTTACCATTGACGATGTGTTTGGTGGTTGGACAAAAGCACAGAAATCACACTTTTCTGATGGGGGTGTATTTGACCAGATTTATCTTAAATAAAAAATTCTAATGAAGCCCATGCTTAGTGCCAGACATAATCTGGTGCTAAGCTAAATTACAAGAGACTCTTATCATGAGTTCAGTTTTGATAGTAGGCGGCGACCAGATTGACGGCATCAAGCAAGTATTAATCAACTACGGCATTCAGCATATTAACCATTGGGCTGGCCGGAAAGTGGGTGATAGCAACAAAGTGATTCCATTTGACACTGAAATTATTGTATTGATCACCAACTGGATTAGTCATTCCATCACCCATAAAGTGAAAAAAAATGCGATGAAACGTGGCATTAAAGTGATTTACACACCAAATGGTGCAAACGCATTACGCAACCGCTTACAAAATATTGATGCAGTTTTATCATCAGAGAGTGATTGTGAGCCTGCACTAGCGGCTACTTACCATTAATACATCTATACCAAGTAATAAAGCTATCTAGCAATTAAACGACCGAATGATTGAACAAACAACTAATAACAATAATATTTCAAGGATAAAAAATGACCGAACCCAAAATTACAAACTTAAATAGTGCTGCAACTCATGTTGAGCAACTCAGATTACAGCTAAAAGAATCACTATTTCTAGATTTAGATGATTATGGTTTAGCTGAACAATCTACTGGTGAGTTTAATAGTACGTTTTTAGGTGTACAACTCAATAGTGCTTTTCAGCCGATTTATGATAGTGCTGCTGGCGATTTATATGGTCACGAAGCACTGCTTAAACCTTCACTAGGTGGTGAGTTACCTAGCACTTCTGAGTTTGCTTATAGCTACGCTGAACAAGCCGGTAAATTAGTACAATTTGACCGTGTTAGCCGCGCTTTGCATGTGCTCAATTTTCGGCAAATCTAGGCGGAAAATGGCCTGCTATTTCTAAACGTACATCCAAAATTATTAATCTCTGTGAATGCTCACGGTAAAGTATTTGAGCGTATTTTGCATGCCAACTCAGTACCAACCGACCGTGTCGTCATCCAGATTCAGGAAGGTTTAGTAGAGCAAGATAAACAACTGACTGAAGCAATCGATAACTATCGTGACCGCGGCTACAAAATTGCAATTGACCACTTTGGTAGCAACCAGTCACATATTGATCGCTTGTGGAAATTATCACCTGATTTCGTCAAATTAGATTCAACTCTGATTCAAAAAGCTGAAAGCAATGAGCGTTTACACAAAATTCTACCTGGCCTGATTCAAGTGATTCGTGATTTAGCTGCACAACCTATTATTGCTGGCATCGATACGCAAACTCAACTGGATATAGCAATTGAAAGTGGTGTAAATTTATTACAAGGCATTTTTCTAGGTAAGGCGGTGGCCGCAAAGGAGTTGCAGAAGTCTCAAATCTTTAAACCAAGCACAGCTAGGCTCAACTTAGGTGAGGCTGCATAAGTATTAAATCTAACACTCAATAAATTAGCTAATTTAACTTAAGTAGCTATGCGTTAAATCTAAGCGCACACCTAAATTATATTTAGTTATATCAATATAGATATATATTATTTTTAATTTATAACGAGCTCTGTTAAATTAGCAGTCGCTTACATCAATCAATGACTTTATGACAAAACAAAAAAATGTATTACCCGGATTTAATTTATCGCTAGGCTTTACGATTTTTTATCTTAGCCTTATCGTATTAATTCCGTTATCTGCAGCTTTTATCAAAACCACTGAACTCAGCCTTCCAGAGTTTTGGTCTGTCGTCACAGCCCCACGCGTATTAGCTTCATACAAATTAACATTTGGCTCCTCATTGATTGGTGCTTTGATTAACGCTGTATTTGGGTTGCTAACTGCGTGGGTGCTGGTGCGTTATACATTTCCAGGCAAAAAAATAATTGATGCATTGGTTGATTTACCATTCGCACTGCCCACAGCCGTTGCTGGTATTGCCCTAACCGCAGTATATGCAGGCAATGGCTGGATTGGGAGTTGGCTAGAACCTCACGGTATTAAAGTCGCATTTACGCCTTTAGGTATTATTGTTGCACTCACCTTTATTGGTTTGCCGTTTGTAGTGCGTACCGTGCAGCCAGTATTACAAGATTTGGAAGCCGAAACAGAAGAAGCTGCTGCTAGCTTAGGGGCTAACCGCTGGCAAACTTTCTCAAAGATTATATTTCCTGCAATATGGCCAGCATTATTAACAGGCTTTGCGCTAGCTTTTGCGCGAGCAATTGGTGAGTATGGTTCGGTGATTTTTATTGCTGGTAACGTGCCGATGGTATCAGAAATCACACCACTTATTATCATTACCAAGCTAGAACAATATGAATACTCAAGCGCCACTGCGGTAGCGATAGTGATGCTAGTGATTTCATTTTTATTACTGTTTGCGATTAACGGTCTGCAGTGGTGGATGAATCATCGTTCTAGCAGCTCTAACTAATAACTTCATAATAATAAAAATAATCCAGTTACGCATAAATTAGGAACAGTTCATGTCTATTTCAACCGCATTACCTACATCACAATATAACAATTATCAGACCAAGATTGCTCATAGTCGCGCTACGTCTGAGCCATTTTTAATACGCCTGTTGCTGATTGGCACTGTGCTGGTATTTTTGAGCTTATTTTTGATTGTGCCATTAGCTGCCGTTTTTACTGAGGCATTACGTAAAGGGTTTGATACTTATATTGCTGCAATCATTGACCCTGATGCACTTTCCTCAATCAAGCTCACTTTTATTGCCGCAATTATTGCCGTGCCCCTTAACCTTGTATTTGGTGTGGCTGCCGCTTGGGCCATAGCTAAATTTGAGTTTAAAGGTAAAAGTATACTCATCACCCTGATTGACTTGCCTTTCGCAGTATCACCCGTAATTGCAGGCTTAATTTATGTGTTGATTTTTGGACTACAGGGCTGGGTAGGTTCATCACTACTTGATCACGATATTAAAGTCATTTTTGCGATACCTGGCATTGTATTAGCTACCATTTTTGTCACATTTCCGTTTGTAGCACGTGAGTTGATATCGCTGATGCAAGCACAAGGCAAAGACGAAGAAGAAGCTGCATTGGTATTAGGTGCATCTGGTTGGCAGATTCTTTGGCGCATTACGTTGCCCAATGTTAAATGGGGGTTATTGTATGGTGTGATACTCACTAACGCACGTGCCATGGGCGAGTTTGGCGCAGTATCAGTAGTGTCTGGTCATATTCGCGGTTTAACGAATACCCTGCCATTGCATGTGGAGATTCTATACAACGAATATAACTACGCAGCAGCATTCGCAGTGGCGTCTTTACTGGCATTACTTGCATTAGTCACCTTGATTCTCAAAAGTTTTGTTGAATGGAAAGCAGCACGTGATGCCAAGAGTAACGAAAAGTCTTAACGACTAGCAGCATTGATTAGATTTAAAAAGTATTGCATTGCGACAATTAAATTTTAATTTGGAATAAAAAATGAGTATAGAAATCCGTAATATTAGAAAGAACTTCGGTAATTTTAGTGCGCTTAATAATGTCAGCCTAGATGTACCAAGCGGCGAATTAGTTGCGCTACTAGGACCATCCGGTTGTGGAAAAACTACCCTGCTACGAATCATTGCTGGGCTCGAAACGCCAGATTCCGGCAGTATCCATTTTCATGGTAAAGATGCGACATCAAGCCAAGTACGCGATCGCGAAGTTGGATTTGTATTTCAACATTATGCATTGTTTAGGCACATGACCGTATTTGAGAATGTGGCATTCGGTTTACGCGTGCGACCAAAAGATACCCGTCCATCTGATGCTGAAATCAAACGACGCGTACACGAATTGCTAGAACTCGTACAACTTGATTGGCTGGCTGACCGTTATCCACCACAGCTATCTGGCGGGCAGCGTCAGCGGATTGCACTGGCACGTGCGCTGGCAGTAGAGCCCAAAGTATTATTGTTAGACGAGCCTTTTGGTGCGCTAGACGCTAAGGTACGCAAAGAACTACGCCGCTGGCTACGCAGATTGCATGATGAGCTACATATCACAAGCATATTCGTGACCCATGACCAAGAAGAAGCACTTGAAGTTTCAGACCGCGTAGTTGTCATTAACAAAGGGAGAATTGAACAAATTGGCTCGCCTCAAGAAGTATATGATCATCCTGTGTCACCTTTTGTTTACCAATTCTTAGGTAATGTGAATCAATTCAATAGCCAAATCCATGAGGGCAAAGCTAATATTGGCGGTGTTGGTTTGAAAATTGACTCTCATCATGACACTCAACATAGCCCTGCATTAGCTTATGTGCGCCCACATGATATAGAAATCCATAAAGATCAAAATGCTGGCGCTCCTTCTTTTGAAGCCGTAGTTAGCTATATACATGCGATTGGTCCATTAGTCAGATTAGAGCTAATACGTGATGACGAATTATCTGAGGAAATTATTGAGTCTGAATTGACTAGGGAGAAATTCTTACAACTTGATGTAGCTGTAGGGGCTAAAGTGTATGTTTA
Organism: Methylotenera sp.; assembly: GCA_046594825.1. Taxonomy (GTDB): domain Bacteria; phylum Pseudomonadota; class Gammaproteobacteria; order Burkholderiales; family Methylophilaceae; genus Methylotenera. The sequence goes on along the minus strand of JBKJRF010000190.1, from coordinate 1,292 downwards.
TCCACGTAATGTCCGAGTGTTTCTTAATGAAACAATCTAGTTGATTCAATAGTTAGTAAAGCAGAAACTAGGGGGATATAAAAGCTGTTAATCTTAGAATTACTGAACGAGTCATTATCAGCCCAGAATCTGACGAAAGCTGGTGTAATATTAGATAATAATTCGTATGCATCAGTTAAAATCTAGGGATTCAAACAATGAAGTGGATATTATTATCGATATTTGTTAGCTCAGTCACATTTGTGCATTTTCGTGGCAAAGTCAGGCTAGTTTACTGGAGGCAATTTATCGACCATTCTGGTCTGATGGCACCGATCAATATCTTTATGTACGCTTTTTCTAAAGTGCCAACAACACCATATTTAACTGAGAGTATGTTTCCAGAGCTAGCTCCACTTTCTGAAAACTGGCAAATTATTCGTGACGAAGCAATTAACCTTAGGGACCAACAGCATATCCAGGCAGCACAGCAAAACAATGACGCAGGGTTTAATTCGTTCTTTAAATCAGGTTGGAAACGTTTTTATCTAAAATGGTACGATGCTAGTCATCCTTCAGCTTCTACTTTATGTCCCAAAACCTTCGCGTTGCTACAAAAAATTCCTTCTGTAAAAGCTGCGATGTTTGCAGAACTTCCACCTGGTGCCACTTTAAATCCGCATCGCGACCCTTATGCAGGCTCAATTCGCTACCATCTTGGCTTAGTCACACCGAATGATGATGGTTGTTATATTGATGTAGATGGCGAACGCTACAGTTGGCGAGATGGCAAGACCGTTCTGTTCGATGAAACGTTTATTCATGAAGCGCATAACACTACCAATATAGATCGCATTATTTTATTTTGTGACGTAGAACGTCCAATGCAATATCGCTGGGCACAAGCAATCAATCGGTTTTTAGGAAGCACACTCATCACGGCCGCTAGCTCACCAAATAAACATGGCGATCAGACTGGTGTTTTCAATCGCTTATTTCAATACGCGTGGCTAATCGGCCAGTATCGCAAAAAATTAAAACGATGGAACCGTAAGGTTTATAACATGACTAAAATCGCATTGATAATCGCGGTATTGGCGCTCATCGTTTATTTATAATACCACGACGACAGAATGCTCAACCACTAAGGCCCTCTTATTGAGGGCTTTAGTATTTTCAATGTACCTACCCGCAATTTAGACGCGCACTCGCCGCAAATCACGCGTACCCACCAACAAATTGCCGATGAATTAGGCACTGCACGTGAAGTAGTGAGCCGTCAACTGAAGCGACTCGAATTAAAAGGCTCTGTA
>JBKJRF010000185.1:0-7906 GCA_046594825.1 Methylotenera sp. | reverse complement strand
GGGTTTCTTGACTATCAATATCTGGACTTACCATATTTGAAGTTAATGACATGCAGGTGGGGCTCCGTGTAGCTATTTTGACAAAATTAATTATGTGCTAATTGCGTATAATAAGTTGCTTGTATTTTATGTAAGTTAAAGTAACTTAATTAAAGACCGCGTGTCTTTGAATACAAGCGCTAAATATACGCATTTGGATATACGCGCACTTTAAAGTGCGGCATACATTAAATTTAGTAAAACCAAAATGTAATAAAGAAATTCAGTAAAACTGATTTCATAAAACCATAGTGTGGCTTTTTTAGGGATTTTGGTCAAGTTTAGTGACGATTTTTATGGACTTTAGAGATGTATCTTATACATAATCTATTAGTTTTATATAAGACTTAAAGGATAAAAAATGGCGGTAAAATTAGTACAATATGCAGTAATTCCCAATGAAAATCTTTTAACTTCTGCGAAACATATACTTTTTGTACTTGCTGAAAATGCTGAAGAACAGCATATTTTTAGTGAAGTACTGCAATCTAAGCTAAAACGCACAAATAGCGAATGTAAAGACTTAAATAAAACGCCATTAACAGTTGATTTACCTGACGGCGGTGTAGTAAGTTTTGTCGCCTTAAATAATAAATTAAATATGTTTAAACGCCATTCCTTATTACGTAAAGCAGTAAAACCACTATTAGATGAGCAACCGGATAGCCTGGCAATATGTGTACTTGGTGATGAAGCCTCGCGTGAAGCACATGCCTGTGCTGCTTATTATGTAGCCACCGTAAATGCTGCTGAATTGCCCAGCCGCAAAAAAGATAATAAATTCAAACCATTAAATAATGTCAGCATTCATGGCTATGCAGCCAGCCACGATTATGGTTATGTCGATGCTCGGGTGGCAGGGAATACACTTTGTCGCCAACTCACCATTACGCCACCGAATGATTTAACGCCTGCCATTTATCGCAAAAAAGTAGCAGCGTTAGCCAAAGAGCATGGCTGGAAGTATGAAGAATTTGACATGCCAACACTCAAAGCAATGGGGGCTGGTGCATTTTACGCGGTCGGCCAAGGTAGCGAACCTCAAGATGCAGCGATTGTGCATCTTACTTATGAGCCGAAACAGGCCGAAAAGCATGTTGCGTTAGTCGGCAAAGGTATTTGTTTTGATACTGGTGGGCATAACATCAAGCCAGCTAAATATATGCAAGGTATGCATGAAGATATGAATGGTTCAGCTGTTACGTTAGGTATTTTAATGGCAGCAACAAACCAACAATTACCAGTGAAGCTTGATTGCTGGCTGGCCATTGCACAAAACCACATTGGGCCACTGGCCTATAAACAAAATGATGTAGTCACCGCGTTAAATGGTACAACCATTGAGATAGTGCACACCGACGCGGAAGGCCGCATGGTATTGGCCGATACCTTAACGTTAGCTAGTCGTGAAAGCCCCGATGTTATTTTAGACTTTGCAACGCTTACAGGCAGCATGATGGCAGCGCTGGGTGACCGGATGAGTGGTGTAATCAGTAACCGCTCAGAGCTGGCTAGCCAAGCTGTGATAGCCGGTGCTGCAGCTGGTGAGCGTATTGTGGCTTTTCCTTATGATGATGATTACGAAAGTGCTTTAGACAGTGACATTGCCGATATTAAACAATGTACTTTAGAGGGCGGCGCGGACCATATTCATGCTGCACGCTTTTTAGGCAGATTCATTGAAAATGATGTCGCTTGGATACACACGGATTTATCTTCAGCCAACTGTAAAGGTGGCCTAGGCGCAGTGCAAAGTGATACGACTGGATTTGGTGTTGGGTTTGGCTTGGAGTTTGTGAAACGGTTAATAGCTTAATACGTGATTGCATTCACTAAAATCAAGCATTTGGGTTAAAAATCTCTTTACGAAGCAGGATGATAGAGATGAATAACAAGGTAAAAGCCAATACAATCAAGCCTAGCCCAGCTGTTTGTTGTGACTCGATTAGATAACTGTTGCACAACCTTAATTCTGAACCCTGATAAAAGTAACCTATAAAAAATAGCATCATAATTGTACTGCCAATAAAAAATAGAGACAGAATTTTAGGGCTAGTGAAAGCTGGCCTTAAAAATATACCTGACAATACCAATGTAATCACTTTAAAAATATCCCAGTATGGATTGATTAGCGCTTTATCCAAACTAATTGGCAGCATCCAAAACATACTCGCTAGCAATATCCATAGCCAAAAACTTAAACTTTGATTTAAATTTGAAGGCTCAGTGTTAATTGGCCATCCAGCAAATAACTGTTTATTTATCAGATACCCTGCAATGATGAGTGCAGGGATTTGCACCAGCATATGAAAAACCATGCTTGAGGCAATCAAAAATCTAAACATAGGTAGTGACGGCGCAATGGCTAGTATTAAAAACAACCATGTAAAAGATGCTTTCAGCTGATTGGATATAGGTAAGTTTGTTATGTAGTTTCGCATATTAAAGTTACTGACTTTGCTGTTGATTACTTTGGGCCGCAAGCATCAATGCACCTTGTATATCGTCATCATCATAAATGCCGAGTAGCTTTCCCTGATTAGAAATCACTAAAAAAGCACTATTGTGTACAAATTCTTTAAATTGCGTTGCTAGTACAATTAAGCCTAACTTTTCTTTTGCTGCAGTTAAATCATCCACACCTCGCATCGTTGTTAACGACCAAATCTTGTCATCCGCATGCATACGCTTACGGTAATTTTTTAAGCGCTCTGGAGTATCTTCAGCAACATCAAAGCTAATGCTTAATAGATGTATTTTCTGGTCTAAATTCTGTCTTTTGATTTGTGTTTGTGCTTGCTGGAAATAATCGCCCAATGCCAAACAAAGCGCTCTGCATTTAGTGTAAACAAACTCGGTGACCAATGTCTTGTTTTGCTGTTTTGCCAATGCCGCCAAGGTGGTGACTTGCCCAGTTTCGTCCACTAGATGCAAGGGTAACTCGGGGTGAGTAGAGAATAAGTTAGCCTTACGCTCTGACTCTAAAGTGAGATTCGAAAAACCTGCTGTGATATAGAAAAAGAAAAAACCCCAAAACAGCATTACCAAACATAGTAGTGCTGTGCTGAGATTTCTTTTAATGATAATGATGTTTAAAGCTTTGATAACTCGTCATCACCATTGTAAGATTTGTCACGTGCTTTAGTTTCTTCGCGCACGGTTTTAACTACACTATCTTCTACAGGCACTGCCTTGTTACCCCATTGCGATCTAACATAGGTAAGCACAGCCGCTATTTCTTCATCTTTCAACAAGTCTTTAAACACCGGCATTTGCCCATTATATTCCGTGCCTTTAACGTGAATTTTACCGTTAATGCCATGTAATAAAATATTAGCCAATACTGCAGGCTTACCTTGCACCCATTCAGAACCTGCCAGTGGGGGAAATACGCCTGGAATCCCCTGACCATTTGCTTGGTGACAAGCAACACATTTAGCTTGAAATATCGCCCCGCCATCAATCGCAACTTTTGTAGCACCAGCACAATCACCTGTTGATGCGACTTGCTGTGGACGATTATCACCATCTTCTGGCGCGCCAGTCATCACCGTTTGAGTAATATAAATTGCACTCCACATAAACAGGGCGCCAATCGTCATAGTAATAAACCACGGCAATGGCTTATTATCTTCGTTAGGGTCTATTTTTTCCCGTTTTTGCGCGTCATTTAGATTTTTATTCATTTTTTAGTCTCCGCTGCGGCTTTGTCATTCGCAGCTTTATCAACACTTAAACTCTCAGCAATTGTCTTCTTGATTGGATAAGTTCTATCTAAAGATTTTAAATATTCAACCAAGTTAACCGCATCTGTAGTTGCAACGATAGTGGTTCCTGGTTTTGCATAATCAGGCGGCAAATTCACCACTACATCGCCAGGTTTTGCAGGACCTTTACGCTCAATAAACAAAAATGGAAAGGCTGGCATGATAGATCCAGGCATATAGGCACGCGGTTGATATAAATGCCCTAAATGCCAATCTTGTGAAGGTTGACGTGCACCGATATTCAATAAGTCGGGCCCAGTACGCATGGTGCCTAATAAATGCACTTGATCATACGCATAATCCGCTGCAGTGGAGGCTCTACCCCAGCCGCGTTTTTCATCAGCTGGAGCAAACTTGGCATCGCGCGGCTGCTGTGAGTGACAATAGACACAGCCTAAACTCATATATACTTGCCGACCTTTGGCTTGTACATCAGTATATGGTTTAAGTGCGTCTGGCGCCTTAATATGTTTAAGTTGAACATAAGGCAAAATTACCAAAGCCAACGTCGCTATCGCAATAATGACCAACGCACCTGTTACTAACTTCTTTTCATCAATATGGCCGGCCATACTAACCTCTCTTCAATTCTTTAGCTGCAACTTTTGCATTTTTAATAAACGGGATATTCAATTTTGGAATCAACAGCGCAGGTTCTTTTTTGGTACCGTAGCGCAAACTAATTAAAAAGAAATGAACCACAAAAATCACATGTCCTATGACCATCAAACTGCCACCTACAGAACGCGCTTTTAAGTAAGGTATCGTGACTGCAACTGAATCCATAAAAGGTTTAGCTGCATCTAGCATAGCAACGCCTTGTAGCCAGCCGCCAATACTTAAACCAATAAAGTAAATTGCAAAACCAACAGACACCAACCAAAAATGTGCACTAATCATCCAAGGATGCGGCCACTCCCAACCCACAATCCTAGGCATAATGAAATAAATCGAGCCGAACATGACCATGGTGAAAAATCCATACATGCCTAAGTGCGCATGTGCCACGGTATAGTGAGTGAAGTGCGTAATCACATTAACTGAACGCAATGCTTCCAATGAACCTTGCACGGAAGCTGCTACATATAGCATAGAACCTAATACGATAAATCTAAGCGTGGGTGAATGCAGCACAGCTTTGAAATTGCCACCTACTGTCATGTGGTGATTTACCGCGACCGCAAATACTGGAATGATCATCATCACAGATTGCACAATAGAAAGTGTCACCATCCAGGTTGGTAAAGGGCCACCAATTAAGTGATGACCACCAACTTGTGAGTAGAAGAAGGCCAAACACCAAAAACCAAGCAAAGATAAATTGTATGAATAAATCGGTCTACCTAATACTTTAGGAATAAAGTAATATGCTGCACCTAAGCCAATAGGCGTAAACCAAAGACCAAGCGCGTTATGTCCAAACCACCAATTCATTGCAGCGCCTTGTACACCAAAGTGTAAGTTAGGAATATTGGCAATAAAAAATAAAATTGGAAACCAAATTAATGCCGCACCAATATACCAAACTGATACATAAAGATGGTCTACCTTACGATTAACGAGCGTTAAAAATAATGGCAAGCCCATTAATGCGCCACCAATTACAATGAATATATCAATTTCCCACGGCATTTCCAGCCATTCCATACCATCGGTATAACCTAAGCCAATGGCAGTAACACCGCACATTAAGGCTACGTGCCAAATCATGGCGCCCCAGTAAACGAATTTCGCGCCGACTAAAGGTGTTTTAAGTAAGCGTGGAATAAGCCATAAACTCACACCTATACCTGCCATTGAAGCCCAACCGTATATCACGCTGTTCAAGTGAATAGTGCGTAAGCGACCAAATGTCATCCATGCGCTATCTACCAGCCAATCTGGATTATGTAGCTTGATAGATGAAACAATTGCCGCAGCCGAACCAATAATGAGCCAGCACATTGCCGCTAAAAAACACACAAATGCGGGAATCGCAGAAGAGTCATCCGCAATCTGTCTATCTTTGAGATCCTCATCAGTCAAATGGGCTTCAGTTGGGCCCGCCGCATCTTGTAGTAGATGATCTGTTTGGCTAGCCGCTGGGTCTTCTACCAAACCAATCTCATCTTTTGCAAAAATAATATGTGAACCGCTTTCTTTAGTATTAAAAAAACCATTCGACATTGACCAAATAAATACAAAAAGACCCAACACCGACACCGAAAATGCCAGCAGCAATACCAGTGAGGTGTTGTCTATGATTGAGGAGGGATTCATGTTGTTAAATTACCTTGATTAGGTGAGTCTTGGTTAAAAATTGCTTGTATGATATATGAAATAAAAATACAAATAAAACTAATTTTATTTGTATGATGTAACAGTTTTATACCTATATAAATGGGCGATATATGAATGATATATGCCCAGTTTGTAGACTAACAAATGGAAACTGCGTTCAACTTTAAAAAAGAGAATATGAATTTAACTTTAAGACAACTGCAAATTTTTATCACCATTGCACAAAGTGGCAGTACCACTGCTGCTGGTGAGAAAATCTCATTATCCCAATCAGCTATTAGCGCCTCTATTGCCGAGCTAGAGAAGACATTAACCGTTCAATTATTCGACCGTATTGGTAAACGGCTAGTGCTCAATGACCACGGACGGGCAATCTTACCGCAAGCGATGGCTGTGCTTAACAGCGCTACTACTTTAGAGCAAACTTGCAAACAAGACGCTCCAAGTCAAATTATTATTGGCGCCAGCCTTACTATAGGCAATTATTTATTGCCCAGAATACTTGCTAATCACTGGCGAGCAAAAGGTATCGTATTAGGTGAAGCTATACCACCGTTACAAGTAATCATAGCTAACACCACTGATATTGCAACCAAAGTGGCTAATTTTGAGGTTGATATTGGCTTGATAGAAGGGCCTTGTCATCGACCTGACTTGGCGGTTACCCCATGGCTGGAAGATGAATTAGTACTAGTTGCATCGCCAAATCATGCCATTGTGAAGGAGAGTAAAGGTAAGCGTATCTCTGCCGCACGTCTAGAACGCACTAATTGGCTGCTAAGGGAATCTGGCTCAGGTACACGTGAAGTACTTGAGCAAGCATTGCTACCACATATCAGCCAACTTAAATCTAGCTTAGAATTTAATGACCACGAAGCTATTAAGCAAAGTGCCGCTGAAGGTTTAGGTATAGCTTGCCTGTCAAGTTTAGTGGCGGCCGACATGCTAACAAGTGGAAGACTAGTACTTTTAAATACCGAGTTCACGAATCTGAAACGTCGTTTTTCTTTACTGATACATCACCAAAAACAAATTACACCTGGCATGCGACAGTTTATTGAAGATATGACTCATGCAAATATAGAAATTTTGTAAAACGATTAAATCAATCAAACCTACACAACACCGTTACGCGACCATGTCGATATAACTGATAATGGCATGCGAAAGAAATTTCGAGTTACAATCATTAAGTAAATACATCAAAGAGAAATGTAATGCAAAATACAATTAATAACCTAAGCTGGTTAACGCAATTTCCTGATCTTAGTAATTTAGATCAACATGCTAAAGATCTATTAGCTAAATATTCACGTATTGTAGAAGCCCCTGTTGGGACCATAGGCTATAGTGAAGGTGATTCTTGCGGCGTATATGTAATGCGCCTTGCAGGCCAATCTCGTGTCTATAAAATGTCGGCTAGTGGTCGAGAAATATTACTTTATAGAGTTTCTGCAGGTGAAACTTGCGTGATTACCACTACTTGCCTGTTGGGAAATAGTGATTATCCAGCTTCAACAATTGTTGAGGAGCCGATTCGTGATGTAATTATTCCCGCGGCTGCATTCAATCAAATGATGATAGATTCTGCTATATTTCGTAAGTTTGTAATGACAAATTATGGAGCACTCATTAGCGATTTAATCGTTCTGCTGGACGAAGTCGCTTTCCATAGCCTAGATGCTCGATTAGCGAAAGTCTTATTAGACGCGCACTCGCCGCAAATCACGCGTACCCACCAACAAATTGCCGATGAATTAGGCACTGCACGTGAAGTAGTGAGCCGTCAACTGAAGCGACTCGAATTAAAAGGCTCTGTA
>JBKJRF010000117.1:0-11594 GCA_046594825.1 Methylotenera sp. | reverse complement strand
TGTTTACTGCGATTCTGATATTAGATATATGCAAATCATGCCAATACAAGATTATTTACTTGAAAAAGTTTATAAAGCCGAAGCAGGATAATTAGTTTAGCCACACCTAGCCCGACGGGGCGAACACTAAGCAACCCTGGCTTAGTTGGTGTGGTTTCTTATTTAGGGGCGTAAGGGGCGATTATGGGAAAAGAAAAACAACCTGTTTTGTATCAATTATTAAAAGATGGGTTAAATTTAGAATTAGCGGAAAAAGAGCTAGGAAAATATGGTAAACCAATAATTGACCTAATTAAAGAAAGCCCAATCATAGTTGAGCAGTCCAAACAAAATTGGGAGTATAAAAGTTTAGCTCAAATGGGACGTGAGGAATTTAGTTTTTCACAATTATCGTTCTGGGAAAAAATAGGCGAAGTGCAAAAGCGAGATTGGTTTCATGCTGCTACCCGAGAGCTTGCATCTGACGTATGTCGCTGGATATATTATGTTCACGAAGGCTTACGTATATACGTAAAAAGTGATTCAGGTTTTATTACTGCCACTAGAGAAAATAAAGATTATGACTTTGGTAATGAGGCTAAATGAAGATGGCAGTCTTGGTGATTTGAATTTTACTGAGCCTCCAAGCTGGGCTAACAATTTATATTTAAACGAGAAAGCATTACGAACTTGGGAGCTTTTTTATTATGATTTAGGTAGCGTTGACGCAGATTTGGCAAGAGAAATGCGTTGTAATGCAATTAATTACCATCTTGATAATGACACTTTTCAATCGAATATAAATTATCCAAAAATAAATGACTCTATTTCAAATAAAGAACGCGATACTTTGTTAGTAATGATTGCAGCACTAGCAAAAGAGGCGAAATTAGACATTAACAAAACCTCTAAAACGAGCGAACTAATCGCTAGCATGACGCAAATTCTAGGCTCACCCATAGGCGCAACCACTATAGAAAATAAGTTAAAAGAGATTCCACAAGCCCTCGAAAACCGCGCTAAATAATAAAACCTTAGCCAGTTGGCTATTTGGTTCCGCCAGTTGGCAATATAAATAATTGTAAATTTTATGATGCAACCTCGTACTTATAACAACGAGGAAAAGCATCATGCAACAATCAACCAGTATTAATCCAGCACTACGCGATTTCGACGAATTACCCGATAGTGCGCACGTTCGTTTACCAGTAGTAAAAGCCCTCTATGCTTGTAGCGCTGCGAGCGTGTGGCGTGGTGTTAAAAATGCAATCATACCTAAGCCACACAAACTAAGCCCACGCACGACTTGTTGGAATGTAGGCGAGTTAAAAAAAGCACTTGCTTTGAAAGTAGGTGCTTAATCATGACCAATAAAAAAGGCCACCCCGACAAAGAAGCAGCCTTAGTACAACTCAATAAAGAGTTTAGCGGCAATAGTGCTAAAGCACAATGCAAACGCTTTATAGAAGCATTAAGCAGATTTAAAATTAATAGTTATGAAGCCAGTAGGCATTTAAATATCTATCACCCGCCCGCAAAGATTTTAGAACTCCGCAAACAAGGTTACCCAATTAGTACAGTATGGGAAAGTGTAGAAGCTGAAAACGGTGTTTTACACCGCGTAGGTTGTTATGTTTTGCGAGGTGCTCATCATGGATAACATTCAATGGCTGGAACGCTTGCAAAGGCGCTTAGATCGATTCTCTAACACTAAGCTCAATGGTGATACTGGCACACTCACTTTAATTGAGTTGCACAGTGTTTATTGCTACCTATCACGGCTTGCGAGTAATTAAGTGATGGGTGCAAGCTACGATAAACAAAAATCAGCAAAGGCGGGTAAGCTAAATTTAGGGCGGTTTACTGCCTTACCGCACAATGTTATTCACAGCCAACAGTACCGTGCTTTAGGTTATGCCGCACGTGCATTGTTGTTTGATATTGCCGCGCAATACAACCAAAGCAATAACGGCAAGCTAGTGTGCTGTGGCAAATACTTAGAGCCACTCAATTGGGTATCTAACGACACCATAGCCCGTGCGCTCAAAGAGCTTAAACAGCATGGATTAATGATTGAAACACGCAAAGGTAAAAAGCCACCCTATAGTCGTGCGGCTTGGTTTGCAATTACATGGTTTAGCTTAGATGTACGCGAAGGTTTAGATATAGATCCAAATCATTACCGCAAAACAGACTTTAAGCCTTATGTGCATGTGCCACGAATAAAAGCACTTATACAAAAAAATACTAAACCGATTTACGGTGTAGTGAGACAAACCACCGAACCGATTAACGGTGTAGGCGAACCTCTCACTACACCGATTAACGGTGAGTATATAGATTTACCATCTAACTATTCAATTATTCAACAACACTATTTGAATGAGATTACACAATGACAGTTAAACCAAAAACACCACAAAACAAAATACCTGCAAAAGCTAGTTATAAAAACGCATTAACGATGATAGAAGAGGCGGGTAAAACTAAAGAAAGGCAATTAGCAGAAGTTGGACTTTCAACAACTGTACTTAATGCAATCACAGCTAGTAGTTTTACAAAAGGCATCATAGGTGACATTGATCTGGCCGAATCAATAGCCGTCATGAAAGAAAAAGTAAGCAAAGTCAATGCAGGTGATTTAACAGGGCTTGAGGCAACACTGACGTCACAGGTGACTAGCTTAGATACGGTTTTTAATTCGTTAGCAAGGCGTGCAAATAATTCTGACACCATGGGTAAGCTAGAGATTTACATGCGCCTAGCACTCAAGGCACAAGCCCAATGCGCAAGAACCATTGAAGTGTTAGCCTCTATGAGAAACCCGCCAGTGGTATTTGCTAAGCAAGCCAATATCTCGAATGGCAATCAACAGATTAATAATGGCAGCGTAACCAACGTGCAAATACCCGCGCACGCGGGCAAAAACATAAATCAATCAAACGAACTATTGGAGGCACAACATCATGGCGAATGGCTGGACAGAGGAAAGAAGGAAACGACAAGCGGTACTGATCAAGCGATGGAAACCGTGGGAGCAATCAACAGGGGCGAGAACGATTGAAGGCAAGGCTATAGCGTCACGTAATGCGTTTAAAGGTGGCTTTAGAGAACAACTAAGAAACTTATCAAAACTTCTGCGTGAGCAACGCGATCAACTTAATGAAATTTAGACGAAAAAAACCTACTCACTTCTGAATAGGTTGTTTATTCGGTGAAACAATTACTTATTCATTACGTACATTGTAACTTCAAAGCCAAAACGCATTTCAGTAGCTACTGGAGTTGTCCACATGATAATTATCCTTTAAGTTTTTACATCAAAATTAATGTGATTGCATGAGTAGAATAATACGCTTTCGAAAACTTTCAACCCTGTGTATTTGAATTAACTCACCATAATGATTTAACTTAATTTTAAGTAAACTATCATTACTCATTTTTATTCACTCCAATCAGAACTTCTCGTTATTTGGGGCTTAGTCAAAACTCTCAAAATTACATTGCTAGGTAAACCAGCATTTTCCATCATCTGCGTAGCTTGCAAACTACCTCTAAATTTATTCATAATTAACCCTTTATTAACTATATGATCAAATTTGTTATTTACACGTTTTTGCATGATTTCCACCAATAATTTAATTTGACTTAATCAGTACTTCTGATGTTATGCGGCTCGTATAACACTCTCTCAATAACAATATAAGGTAGTCCTATTTTTTCCATCATTTTATATGCCGATACATAGTGTTTATTTCTAGACATTTCAGCACCTTTCTTGGCGGCTATTTCAAAAATTTTGTTATTACGATTAATCATTATTCATCACCTCAAATATATCGTGTTAATGAAGAACGACATAACCATAAACATCTGTTCGACAGGTCACATAGTTGAATGATATGTAGTTGATTAAATATATATTAGTTACGTTAGCTAACGTACAGAAGACTTTAAGTATTAAGTTTATTTTCTTAAGTAATGATAAGACCTTTAATTTTATGATGGAGCTAATAAAATGAACGAAGATCAAGTAAACGGAGCGTTAATAAAATTAGCGGGTAAAGCTCAAACAAAGTTTGGTAATCTTATTGGCAGTAAAGAACAAATAAATAAAGGTGTAAGGAAGCAAATATTGGGTGAAGCTCAGAGAAGCTATGGCAAAGCCATTGAGGCAGTAAAGAGAACTCGAAGAAACTAACTTAACTTTTTTATGTGTTTTAGTTAAATATCACCATAAATTAATTTTATTGGGTACGTTTGAGGGTACGAGATATTTTTAAGAAAGTTGGAGGGTTGTATTTATTGGTTTAATTGGATTTGTTCGATTGACCCCAGCACCAAATAAGTGTAATAAAATCAATAGTTTATAAATTATTGATAACTTTTAAATGCCAGTTTTTAGGGTGTTTTGAGGTCGGAATGCCAGCTTTTATGCCAGCTTTTTGGCATAAGGCTGGTTTTTTGCTTTTAGGTATCATGAGTAAGAAATTAGGAACGTTAACGACTTCATAATGACGATTGGATCAGCGATGGTAGATCAAATTGAATTGTCCGGAGAAAATTGATTTCTGAAGAGTGAAGGATACAATAATCCGTATTCAATCAATAGTGATGAATTTAATAGATATGAACGAGGTTACTTCCAAGCTCAAAAAAAATGTTCAGTAGGATTAATGCATCCTGTTATACGTAAATCTGAAAAAGAATTTCCTTTGCCCTATCCAAAAGAACGTGAGCCCGTTTACAGACCTAAAATAAATCCCAATATGGCTGAGCAATATAAAAAGCGTAAAGGTTAATAGAGTTTCTGATTACTTTTCTTAGCTATTGTTAGAGAACATTTTTACAGCCTTTTCACCAGCATCCGGAATGGAATCTTTGATAAATTTTGCATAGATAGTCCTAAGCATTCCCCAATCAGCATGCCCCATCTGACGCTAACCAAGCAATTGATTCTCCAGCAGTAAGCATCATGCTAGCGTATGTATGGCGCGTTTGATATGGTCTTCTATATCTAACCTTAGCTTTTTTTAGTGCGTGTATCCACAGCGTTTTACGTATGGGCTGATCACCTGTCCAACGTTGGTTAGTATTTGGGTTCTGAATTACCTCTTCATTTTTATCTGATGTATATTTCTTTTGGTCTAGCAATGCATCCATAGCAGGTTTAAGAATCTTTACTTCTCGCTTTCCTGCGCTAGTTTTTGGAATTTCTGCTTCCGTCGCAGCTTCTGTTAATGCTTTAGTTACTAATATGACACCTCGAACCAAGTCAATGTCGCTCCAATTTAAGGCTATTACTTCACTAGGGCGCATTCCTGTCCAAAAATTAAATTGAACAAGATTACGAGCTTGCCCAGTAAGTTCAGCAAGTATTGCTTGTTGTTCTTCGGAATTGAATGGATCAATATCATCTATTTTCTTGGGTGCTTCTTTTGTTTCATAGCTCCACCCATATAGTGGATTAGTTTCAATCAGTTCATCCATAACCGCATCTTGTAGTGCGGTACGTAAAATACTTTGAATGTTGGATAGTCGTTTATTACTACATCTCATTGTGCTTAGCCATGCTTTAATATCAATGCGCTTAATATCTGCAATTGGCTTACCAAGGAATTGAGGAATGATCTGGTGATTAATGACTTTTGTATAACCTTGCAAGCTGGATGCTTTAAGATGTTTGGCTTTGTACTCCAGCCAATCGTCTAAATACTGCTCCGCTAAAAGTACTTCTCCCTGCCTTTCAATAAATTGGAATCGACGAGGAGAGTCGGGGAATGTTAGTAAGTAATCAAAAGTGCCTTTATCAATAGCATCATTGATTGCACCTAAGTGGTTTTCTACCCGTTTGCGGTTAGCGGGGGAGGGCTTAAGCTTAATTCTTTCCCTGCAACGGATGCCTTGATAGGTGAAGGCGATTTCATAGCTCGAGGATGACGCCTGCGTAACGCCATTGCCATTTCTACCCATAAGTTGAACCCCTCTATTGAAATTAATCTTCTGCCGTCTAAGGCTTTCACCCATATTTTATTTTCTAACCATATGCCGTCTCGAATTTTCGTATTTACAGCGTCAACGGTATACCCCGATTCTTGGCAAAACTTGGCAATAGTGACGTATCCGATCATGATCAAAAATCACTACCACTTTTAATCATTGGTAGGGTAAGCCTTGCAGGTAATCCATGTCGTATGAGGATATCTATAACTTTTTCAGCAGAGCCTTCTCTTTGCATCATCGCATTGATGTGTTTCCAGTATGCTATAGAAGCCCAATGATTAAGGGCTTCATAACCAATTTTTGCTGTTTTTTGTAGCGTTTTAATTCGTGATTGTTCAACAGATATCCAACCCATAGCCTTAGGATATGAGCCAGCAAGATATTTACCTGGTTCTAGCACAGCCGCCCAAGGAATTTCCCTATCTCGATTGCCAAGCTGAGTTTCCCATCTAACCCACGGATGAAATGGAATACCTAACTGCATACCTTTTTCATATATGCGCGTTAGCTTGCCGTTATCGCTCGAGCCAATGTAAAGAGTTCTGCCTCTTCCATCAGGTTCTATCCAATTCCCGCGCTGATCCATCAAGGGTTTTCTACCACCATTAGTAAACGAACCATCTAGGTACATCTTTAAAGCAACATCAACGCTCTTTACGCCTTCGAAGTCATCGTATGCTCCATCCCAGCGTGTTATGCGCGCATTGAGCTCAATCTCTAAATAATTAACTAGCAATGTCCAGTTAGGTATTTGATGACAAGATTCCCCTGAAAAACTTAAAAAACCTGTATGACCGTTCCCACCGTAAGCAAATAAAGCTTTGCTATTCCCAAGCGTGAACGAGTGTTGATAACCATATTTGCCCATGCCTCTATCAATAGCAGGAGCAAATGCGCGACCTAGAATATGAAGTAGTTTTTGAAAGAAATCATTAAGTGTAAATTTATTGCTTAATGAGAATGTGCAATTTAGATAATCTACTATAGCGGCAGTTGGGTTGCCGTCTGGTTTGGGTTGAGGAATGCTAATTAGTTTTGGCCGACCGTCTTTAATTACTACAATAAAACTTTCCCCTGCTTCATTCTTCACTTCATGTATTTCTAAACTTTCCCCCCGTGTTCCCGTGTTACCAGACGGGGAGGATATGAAGCGAGAGCGATTTCTGATAATTCAACCGCAATTATTCCGCCTTCGTTCGATGATTTGGGCGGTGCTGGCGCATCCGTCCAAATCTCCGAGCCGAAGTCGGTTTTATTTACTGCATTGATAATGTAGTTATTATTATTCATAGGGAAGGTTTTTAAAGTACCTTCACTATAAATTAACAAAGAAGGTTTTACAAGTACCTTCTTTAACTATTTTTTAATTTATTCGATTTTCTTGCGATTTTCGATCTTAATGTCACCCGAGACAACTCGCCAAAAGTTAGTGAATTTATCAGCTAGTGCTAAGCCTATTGAGCGTTTTGCACTTGGTCCTCTTTCTTCAAAGAGATCACGAATTTTAATATCGAGTATTTCTTCATACTTGCGAATAGTCTTTTTGCTATGGGCAACATAAAGCATTTTCCAGCCCATATGGTGACCAACTCTGAGCATACCTAGTGCTGATTCGAGCTCATCAATAGTGCCAGAGAAATTCTGGATAGCATTATCTTCTATCAATTGGAGCTGTACTTTTTGTTCGTCTGTTAGCGTTGCCAAACGCTCATTAATCGGTACATGGCGATCAAGTGCTACTGCATCACTAAAGGCATAAATGATTTTTTCAGAGGTACTTGGTTTGCGTTTGTTAAGCTTATTATCTTCAGCTGTTTCTTTTGAATCAGTACTCATATTGATCTCCTAGAATATAAGAACGATATTATAAAAAGGGTATTTGATCAACCCTTATTTTAATTGTGTTGATTAATAAAATAATCCAGGATATTATAAACAATGTTCCTGGTATATTGATTATTAAGTCCAGGCTTATATTATTGTTTATTATATTTAGGAGATGTATATGTTCCCATCACAAGATAATTTGCCAAGTCCTATAGGTACTCTCGATTCATTATTGAACGAAGGGGATACTTCTGCTAAGCCCCATAAAGTTTTTATTGCCCATAATTTAGGTAATCGCGCTTTTCTTATTTCAATTCCAATGCATGTTTTTTTTTCAATGTCAGAAGTTGCTAACGAACGTGGGTTAAATGGTGAACCAGTTGCCCAAAGAAAACTAGATGAGAGCCATGCATTTAAATTAGCAACGTACGTTTTAAAGGGTTTAGTTTCAGCAGCTATTGAAAGACGAACAATTCAAAATAAACCAATTAGCGCAGGACTGACTTCTGTGGTTGAAAGGTTAGGCGGTCAGCCTTACATGGCGCTTCAGCCAGTTGTAGCCAATATCAGATCTTGTGATCCTAGAGGTGTTAATTTACCTGGATTTAGAATGATAACAAAAGATGAAGAAACAGCTTGTTTCAAAATCATGCTATCTCAAGCTGATATTCTTTGGATTGTTGATGGTCAACATCGTCGAAAAGCAATGGATTTAGTTTTCGATTTTTTGAATACTGTAAGGACGACACATAAATATCCTAAAAAAAGTAGTCTTTGTCCAGCGTTAGATGTATTTGATGTTTCAAATCAAGACTTAGAGGTTTGGAATGAATGCATAGATGTAGCTAGAGGATTTTGTACAGTAACAGTAGAAGCTCATCTTGGACTTTCCATCGATCAAGAAAGACAGCTTTTTCATGATTTAAATAATTTAGGTAAAAAAGTAGAAAAAAGCTTGGCGTTGCAATTCGATAGTTCAAATCCTATAAATAGATTTATTAAAGAAGTCTTAGTGGATGATGTCTTAAGTTGGGATCCTATTGAGAAAGATATTGTAAATTGGCAAGAAGACACAGGAGCACTTTCTTTTAAAGACTTGGCGGCTATAAATGCACATTTGTTTTTAAATAAAACAAATATTAGTGGAGCAACACCTTTAGATGTAGATCCAAAAAAAGAGATCGCAACCAACTTTTGGGCAGCGATTACGAAAATTCCTGGTTTTGGTGAGAATAATGCAAAATTAAATACAATTGCTGCCCAGCCTGTTGTTTTGAAAGCCCTGGCAAAATTAATTTATGACTTTGCCTTTAATAAAAGAAAGGGAGATTTTGGAGACATTCATTTAGCAGTATTTTTACAAAATTTACATAATGTTGACTTTTCTCATAGCAATCCTATTTGGCGTTATTATCAGTTAAGTGATCAAGAAATAATTGCTGCTAACTTAAGCGGATTGAAAGAATACTTACCATCTGACGACGAAGGATATAATAGAGATATTGGGCAATATGATAAAACTACTAACGTTATGAGATTCGGTGCTAAACATAATGATATATATCCAATAATTAGCGATATGGTCAGATGGAGTCTTAAATTGCCTAATCGTCATGATAGAAATACATTGAATATTGTTAGTTCAGATATCTTATAAGTTATTGAAGACAAACTTATGTTGAATGACAGCTTTATGACAGCAATTTATTAAAATCAATGCCAGTAATAGGCGGACGTAAGTTCGATTCCCCCAGCACCATTTTAGTGTTTTAAGAAGTCTAAAGTTGTCCAAGAAAGCCATATATCTCGCGGTATGTGGCTTTTTCTTTGTTTCTTAGTGTCGCGATAACATCGCTTAAATCACATAGTTTTGAGGGTGCTCGTATTTTCTAATCAACTATTAGTCGGGTTGGTTTTCTTCTAGGTTGCTGAATGCTGTATTTCAGATAATCCTCATAGGTTAAATCAGATATCTCTATATTCGTTTTTCGTTCTTCATTAATTGAAGCTGTAAAAGTAGATTCATTTTTATTAGGTAAATTTAATATTCTAGAAAAAAATGAATTGAAGAGGTTTTTCATTGAGTAGTCTTTATTAAAACAAATTAGGTTTAATCAATCATGTGCAAAAGATGTGCCACTTAGGGTGGTTATGAATCTTAAATATTTTAACTATATGATATAAATAGGTTAATTTATAAATTTAGGGTGTGTTTTTTATATGTAAATGGTTGAAACGTACTTTTTTATTGTCAAATTTTTTACAATACTGTTGTTATTAGCTACAACAGTAGCTATAAATTTATTAATTACTTCAAAAAACTAAAGTAGTTAAACTGGACAACAGATTTTTACTCAAGACATTGATGTCAGGGTTTATTGAATGGAGTTTTAGTGCTGCCATTCATATATGTGAATGCACAATTTTTCAGACAAAAAAACCGAAACTATTAAGGGGACTAAATAGCTTCGGTTATAAAAACACGGGATGGAGATAGCGTGTTAGGTAATAATGTATCAAGAAAATATTTCAGAAAAGTGAAAGTTTAATGAAAAATATGAACAAAATGACTACGTGGTTTACCTACACCTAGCAAGTGCTAACGGAGCAGCATAATAATATTGCCGCTCAAACAGTTTTGAAAGTAGCTAGTTAGACCTTTTGAAATCAAAAAAAGCCTACTCACTAATGAATAGGCTTTTGAATTGGGTGAGGTGAATTGCTTGTTTTTATATGTAAATTACTTACTCATGTTTTTAATTAAAAGTAGTCGTGGTTTGCAAACCTCACTCGGATCATTCGCTAGTATTATTGCCAATCTGATAAGTCATGGATTCTGATTTTGTCCTGTTGAAATAGAACTCTAACAATAACATTGGTTGGTACACCCACTTTCATCATCATGCCAGAAGCTGACTTAGCGCCATGGGTGCGAGACATAATAATTCCTCTTTTAACTGTTTCTTCAAGATGGTTGTTTTGACGAGATTTCATAATAGACTCCGATTTAAATATAGAGTAATTATCGGGTAAATATCTTATCATTTCTGTACGTTAAATAACACAATTTAATAATTTTTTTACCCACTATAAATCAAAATTAGTAGTGCGGTTAAAAAGTTTGGTAAGTTTATTTTTTTAAACCGTTATCATTATTTTATCTTCCATGAACATCATGAAAAAAAGTAATTTTTTATTAGTAAGTTAAGGTATGCCCATATGAAAATATAGTATTAAAGCAATTTGATGCAGGCTTCCGCACATGATCGGCAAGAGCCTGCACATTTAATGTAGCACTCCATTTGATGGCTTATACATTCCATTTCACATTTTTTGCATACTTCAGCACATAGCCTGCAAATGGCATACATATTCTCACTGCGTATTGCAATTGATGCTGCTGCAAGTCGGCAAATGTCTGCACATTCCATGCTTAATTTTATAGCACGAGCCACAGGTTTTTGGTTGTCTTCTAATAAGCCAATTGATGCGCAACTATAGCAATCTAATACGCAGGTATTACATGCATTAAAGCATTCAGTTTCTCTTGAAGTCAGCATTTCATTTCCTTTAAAGTAACGAAAATTTGATTAATGTTTCAATGAAATTATGAACGCAAAGTTTGTGCATGGCATATTTAAATAACACTAAGCTTTTTTGCAAATTAAGGCGATATATAGTTTAATGAGTTTGAATTATGATTTTATGTCGTAGGATATTGTAATGATATTATTTGGGCTTAATCCTACTTATTTCTGTAGTTATAGAACAGTTGATATTTATCC
>JBKJRF010000049.1:0-4825 GCA_046594825.1 Methylotenera sp. | reverse complement strand
AATGAGTCATCAATACCGGCTATGGATCATGGTTGATACACCATCCAATATGGACGAAATACTTTTAAAAAAAATTAAAATTATGCAGGAGTTTGCTACTGCAATGTCTGGATACATTTGTGAAATTTGTGGTGTTCCAGTAAAAGCAAATGATTTAAACAACCATGTCAAATGTGCGATCTGCAAATGTAGGGATGAGTAAAAAATAATATTTAAAGTTTTTTTAGCTAAATCGTGTATTAATCTATGCTTAAATTATGGAAAAAATGTGAACCTCTCCATAAAATTGGTTAATAGGATATTTATTATTTTTTAGTCACCCAACAATACCCGCAATCGCCCTAAAACTCTCTAATCCAGCCTCAATATTTTGAATAATCTCATCCGCCAAGACATCAGGCTCTGGTAGATTATCTAAATCGGCTAGGCTTTTATCTTTAAGCCAAAATATGTCTAAGCTAGTTTTATCCCGTGCAATTATTTGCTCGTAACTAAATTGACGCCAGCGACCTTCAGGGTTGCTTTGTTCACTCCATAACTCTTTACGTTCATGGCGATTTTGCGGGTTGTAGCATTTGATAAAATCTTCCAAATCATCAAAGCGTAATGGTTTCTTTTTTAACGTATGGTGAATGTTAGTGCGATAGTCGTAAAACCAAATATCTTTAGTCCAAGGCTCTTTACTGGCCTCATGGTTTTCAAAGAAAAGTACATTCGCTTTCACGCCGTTGGCATAAAAAATACCAGTAGGTAGGCGCAAAATGGTATGCAATTCGGTTGTTTCTAGCAGTTTTTTGCGTACAGTTTCGCCAGCACCGCCTTCAAATAGCACGTTATCTGGTACAACTACCGCAGCACGGCCGCTTGTTTTTAACATGGTGCGGATATGCTGCACAAAGTTAAGTTGCTTGTTGGAGGTTGTCGCCCAGAAGTCTTGGCGATTGTAGGTCAGGTCATCTTTCTCTTGTTCGCCTGCCTCATTGGTAAAACTCATGGAGCTTTTTTTACCAAATGGTGGATTAGCGAGAACGTAGTCAAAACGCTTGCCACCATCCGCTATCAAAGCATCATTAGGTGAAACACTGCTATCGCCATCAATCTCGCCAATGTTATGCAAAAACATATTCATTAAGCATAGGCGGCGTGTGCCTGCGACAATTTCATTACCAAAAAAGGTATCGTGTTTTAAAAATGCCTTTTGGCTTTTATCCATTTGGTAGGTTTCTAGCAAATAATCATAAGCCGCCAAAAAGAAGCCGCCAGTGCCACATGCAGGGTCGGCAATCGTCTTGTTCGGCTCTGGTCGCATGCACTCCACCATCGCTTTAATTAGCGCACGTGGTGTAAAGTATTGCCCAGCGCCAGATTTTGTATCTTCAGCATTGCGCTCTAAGATACCTTCATAAATATCGCCTTTTACATCAGCACCTAGTGTTACCCATTGCGTTTCATCCACCATATCAATTAGACGATAAAGCTTGGCTGGATCTTGAATTTTATTTTGCGCTTTTGTAAATATAGTACCTAACATACCTGATTTATTACCAAGCTCACGCAGCGTGGTGACATATTGCACCTCAAGCTCTGCGCCACGCCTAGCCTTTAGGCTTTGCCAGTTATATGCTTGTGGGATGCCAACATCGCGGTTGTGCGGCGGCTGGCTATATTCATCTGCCATTTTTAAAAAAATCAGATAAGTGAGTTGTTCTAAGTAGTCGCCATAGCCCACGCCGTCATCACGAAGTGTTGTGCAGAAACTCCAAACTTTGGAGACAATTGATGCGGTTGCATTCATTTTTTTAAGCCTTAAATCAAATTTACTTTACTTACAGTGTGTTGCAATTGGGTTGCAAGCAACTATCCAATTTTCCTATGCGTCTTCTATGCGCCATAGCGTATAGAAGACGCATAGATTACGGTTTAGTGTAAAAAGCGTGTCGCTTAACATCTTGTTTTACAATTACATTTTCGCCTGAAAGGTGTTTCAAAAGTTTATACGCCTTCTTTGCGCCATGGCGTATAACCAACGCATTCACATCTTAACTAATCATCTGTTATTTAATGTTTATCAAATACCCGTCAATGAAATATAAAAATATAACCTATTGATTATATAAAACTACCTAAAAATAACGATGCAAATACAGGCTATCTATCAAATACCCATCAAGTAAACTAAGCCCAAAAAGGCACATACCGGCGAAGTTTTGGCGGTGCGGATTCATCATGTAAGTGAATAACTTTTTTAATGAGCGCTTCTTTTAGCAAGCGAGATGCTGTTGCACTGTTTTTTGGCTCAATACCAAATCTTTCTCGTAATGATGCATTGGTCATAAACTCTCTTTGCACATAGCGCAAACAGGCATGCAAGTACACAGCTCTAACCCTATCGTCTTGATCCATTTTAACTAACGCGCGTGGTGAGAATAAAATACTACGCATTGAGTCACCTACCACTTCAAAGGCAGGTGCAGGTAACTGATAACGCTCGGCTAGAGAAACAACTTTATCAACACCACTGCCACGCTCTTCACATACGCCAATGCGACGCATGATAGAAGCTAAAGTCTCATTTCTAGAGCGGGGCGGGCTATCTAAT
Organism: Methylotenera sp.; assembly: GCA_046594825.1. Lineage (GTDB taxonomy): Bacteria > Pseudomonadota > Gammaproteobacteria > Burkholderiales > Methylophilaceae > Methylotenera. The sequence continues at coordinate 2,226 of JBKJRF010000049.1, read as the reverse complement.
AAGCGAGTTGTTTCAATCAAAGGTACGCCAGGATTAGTGATTTCCATACGATCATCAAAAATCTCAACCATAGGGCCGCTGCCTGTAACACTTAAATCTTGATGAATGATGGCATTTGCTACCAACTCACGTATCGCTAATTCAGGATAAACAGAAACAGAGGTACGTAGCGCTTGTCCAATCACCTCATTGGTAGCAAGTAAGCCGTTAATGTATCCGATTAAGCCTTCAAATCCTGCTGCGTAGCCTTTGGCTCCCTCTTGCTCTCGCATGGTTTCAACACGTCCTGCACCCTTATAGACAATTACACGGACGGCCTTACGTTGTAAGCGATCAAAATCAGCCAGCTTTTTGGCAAACAGTATTGCGCCTAAGTTAAGGATATTCCAATAACCTCCGCCTATATTTTCAATTAAACGGTCAGATGCCAATGCCGCTAGAATTGCATCACGGCCATTAGGCAAGGGATGACCCAATAAATCAAAGTAAGCAGGATAATCTAGTAAATGCAACACCTCGTCAGCTGATATTTTTTCAGCTGCTGGGGTTAATTCAAATGGAGTTGTATCTAATATGCGCCAAAGTGCTCGCTCTTTTTCTTGAAAATCTTTAAGCCGCTTTTTATAGGTGCCGACTCTAATAAACTCAGTGCCCGCAAACTGTACAGTGTGGCGAAACGCGCGGTCTATTTGTAACAAAACCACTGCTTTATCATCAATATTAAGATGATAGAAATTGAAATTTATTTTAGGTGAGAGTTGACGCAACAACCAACTTTCAAGCTCTTCATTCCCCATGCGCTTTTGTGCAGCGTTAAAGCTTGTACCCACAATCGCATGGCTTACATCATCCACGCCCCACAACATATAAGCATGTGGCTTATCTTCTAAAGCAGCGGTATTTGCCAACGCAGAAATATATTCCCCAATGGCTTGAGGAGCTGCGTTATTACACTTAAGTTCTAGCCAACTGGTTTCTTTCGTCAACCCTGCCAGCTCAAACACCAAGCTGCGCCAATACTCTTCATCTCGCAACATATTATTTCCCCAGAGGGCGAAGCATCATTTTATTCGATTTAGGTACATTATTTTGCAAAGCTGCAATGCGTGCCAATAATGCCGAGGCAGGCTCATCGTTGGTATCTTGCGCAACTAGCTGGCCTGAAAATGCTTTTTTGAGGATGGACTGGCGCAGGGCTTCTGCTTGTTGAAGAGATGTAGTTAACGTTTCCTCAAGTTGGTCAATTTCTGATATGCGTGCTTCTAATAACTCTACGATTATTTTTTGCTCTTCTAGCAAGCAAAATGGAAATGGGTAATTGGCCAGTTTCTCACCATTGATGTTCGATTGATTAACGCCATCGGTTTTAACTTTGTTCCCATGTTGCTTAGCAATATGAGCATTCAAGAAACAATTTAGATACTGACTTTCAACAACCGTAGGTATCTGATTTATACGAATCAGGTACCCCGCGAAAATAGCTGGCTGTTTTGATTTAAATATAGCTGACTTTCCAACCAATTCAGGGCTATTGGTTCGGTTAAATAATACGTCACCTTCTTGAAGCATATATTTTGCTACTTCGGCTTTATCATCGGTGAAAACTAGATCACTCATATCAAATTTACTGTTTTGAATATTCCCCATTCTCAATACAGGACAACTCCCAGACTCAGATGATTTGGCAGATGTTCCATATTCTACCGAGCATGTCATAAAACCTAACTTTCCCCACCCCCAGCCCTGCGGCAGCAAGGGAAACTCAGCCAGCTCATTGGCAGCAAAAGGTGTTTGATTTTTTGGAGCTCTGGGTTTGCTGCCTTGTTTACCAGCAGCTTCCCAGTCTTTGAGTTGTTGCTGGTAGCGCTGCGCTCGCTCTTGGCTAATGCGTTTAAGCAAGGCTTGGGCGGTTTCTAGTTTGTCTTTATTCTGCTCACGCCACTGGGCGGTGAGTTTGCCTTCAAATGCATGTTTGAGTAAGGCTTGGCGATAGACTTTAAGCTGTTGCTGGGCTGTTTTTAGGTTTTCAATCCCATTATCAAGCTCAGAAAATAGCTCTTCTATTTTAGCGACGATGCGGTGTTGTTCAGCAATAGGGGGTAATGGAATTTCTAATCCCAGATAATCATTAAATTTAAGATTCCTTAAATTATTACTTCCTGCCTGAAAGGCCCTAATTTCACCACTTTTGTAGAAAAAAGTTAAATAGAGATTCAGAAAATTAGA
>JBKJRF010000168.1:0-2997 GCA_046594825.1 Methylotenera sp. | reverse complement strand
GGCGTAGTTGTTGGTAAACGTGTTGCCAATGTGCTGATTGAACAAGGCAGTGATTTTAATCATGGCTACACTTATTCTGGGCATCCTGTGGCCTGTGCAGTGGCATTAGCCAACATTGATATTCTTGAAAAAGAAGGCTTGGTGGATAAGGTACTCAATGAAATGGGGCCTTATCTAGCGCAAAAATTTGCCGAGCTAGCTAGCCATCCTTTAGTTGGTGGTGCTGAAACTTGTGGGTTAGTAGCTGCTTTTGCCTTGATGCAAGACAAAGTACAGCACATTGCCTTTGATGAGGCATTAGAAGTTGGCATGATGTGCAGAAACCATTGTTTTGCTAATGGTCTAATTATGCGTGCTGTGGGAGATAGAATGATTATTGCACCGCCATTAATCATCACGAAAGCACAAATTGACGAAATGACGATATTGATACGTAAGTGCTTAGATGCCACGCTTAAAGAATTGCAGGCACAGGGTTTAATGGTTAACGAATTGCTTAAAGTGAATGCTGCATAAGCTAGCTTTTAATTAACGTTGCTTCATGCTTGAATTAAAGATATTTGAGTTTTTAACATGATAGAATTATTTTAATTCTGCATTAACTGTTGTTATGTTGCTTGCATGCGCGGGTGATAATTGAACAGGATGCGGTTAGATTAGTACGTTTTAGTTTGACCTGTAGATGATAGATGTTTAATGCATGACTTTTAGTAACTATTTAGGAGAAAATTTGATGAAATCGACCTTTAATAAACGTGTTCTGAGTGTGCTAGTTGGCTTGGCTGTTGGTGTAGGTATTGTAGCTGCCAGCTACGCAAAAGACGAAGAAAAAGTGCTCAATATTTATAACTGGTCAGATTACATCGCGCCAGACACTATCAAAAACTTTGAAAAAGAAACAGGTATCAAGGTTCGTTATGATGTGTTTGATTCTAATGAAATTTTACATGCCAAACTAGTTGCTAGAAAGACCGGCTATGACATCGTTGTACCTTCATCAAATTGGGCGAAATTGCAGATTGATGGTGGGTTGTTTCAAAAATTAGATAAAAAACAACTGACAAACTGGAAAAATCTAGATCCAGGTGTTTTAAGTCTTATGGCTAAGCTAGATCCGGGAAATACCTATTTAGTAGATTGGATGTGGAGCTACAATACTGTAGGTATCAATGTAGATAAGGTTAAGAAAGCGCTGGGCACTACACCTATGCCAGACAATGCTTGGGATCTTGTTTTCAACCCTAAATATACGTCTAAGTTGAAATCTTGCGGTATCACTTATCTAGATACACCATCAGATGTATTTTCAGCAGCATTGCACTACCTAGGCAAGCCTGCATATAGCAATAATGCAGCAGATTATAATGCCGCATATGACATGTTGAAAAAAGTGCGTCCTGACATCAAGCGCTTTAACTCTGGCGGACAAATTGAAGATTTAGCGAGTGGTGGCGTATGTGTAGCCTATGGCTGGGCTGGAGACTTTAACTTGGCTCGTAAACGTTCGATTGAAAATAAATCAGAGCAAAATATCGTAGCACTAGTACCTAAAACAGGTGGTTTGATGTTTATGGATACGATGGCGATTCCGGTTGATGCTCCGCATCCAGGCAATGCGCATAAATTCATCAATTATGTAATGAGACCTGAAGTGGTTGCTGCCATCACTAACACTGTGACTTACGCAAACCCAAACAAAGCAGCAACACAATTTGTTGACCCGGAAATCAAAAACAACAAATCTATTTTCTTATCAGATGCTGATATTGCCAAATTAGTGCCACCTGGCACAGTGGATAACAACACGCGCCGTAACATGACACGTTTGTATACACGCTTTAAAACAGGTGTGTAATTTCAAAACCTAAAAACACTATTTGCTAATCTATTTAACAGACTATTGAAGGTCTGTTAAATAGAAGCGTGTTGTGTTTGTAGTGAAGCATTATTTAGGAATTACTTTTAAATAGGGATATTTATGGCGACGGCACCGAAGGCTAATACGGTACGCGAAGATTTACTGCGTGTTGATGGACTTACAAAAATTTACGATGGTGCAGTGAAGGCCGTAGACAATGTTTCTCTAACTGTTGCTACTGGTGAGATTTTCGCGCTACTAGGCGGCTCTGGGTGTGGAAAATCTACTTTATTACGTATGTTGGCTGGTTTTGAAACGCCGACAAAAGGTAAAATTTTCCTGGCAGGGGAAGATATTACTAATCTACCGCCTTATAAACGTCCTATTAATATGATGTTTCAGTCTTATGCGCTTTTCCCACATTTGAGTGTTTGGGAGAACATTGCCTTCGGTTTAAAACGTGATGGTATGCCAAAAGATCAAATAGCTGAACGTGTTGAAAAAATGTTGGGCTTAGTGCAGTTGAGCAAGTACGCTAAACGTAAGCCGCACCAGCTTTCTGGTGGTCAGCAACAGCGTGTTGCTTTGGCGCGCAGCTTGGCAAAACGACCTAAATTATTATTACTAGATGAGCCGTTAGGTGCATTAGATAAAAAATTACGTGAAACTACACAATTAGAACTCGTCAATATTATTGAAGAAGTTGGCGTTACCTGTGTGCTAGTCACGCATGACCAAGAAGAAGCCATGACCATGGCATCGCGCATTGCCGTGATGAGTGAAGGTTATTTCTTACAGGTCGGTTCACCAGATGAAGTGTATGAAATGCCGAATAGTCGCCAAGTGGCTGACTTTATCGGTAACGTCAATATGTTTGATGGCGTAGTCGAAGAAGATGAATCAGACCATGTGACGGTACGTTGTGAAGAATGTATGCATTATGTAGGTCATGGCATCAGTGGTAATTCAGGCATGAGTGTCGTTGTGGCGATACGCCCAGAAAAAATCTTACTCACTAAGGATAAGCCAGACGGCGAATACAACTGGTGCGAAGGTGAAGTGATAGAGATTGTTTATTTTGGCGCGCACACCACCTACCATCTCAAACTCAATAGTGGCAAAGTGATTAAAGCACAAGA
>JBKJRF010000114.1:0-6963 GCA_046594825.1 Methylotenera sp. | reverse complement strand
GACAATCACGCAATCTGCTTGTTTTACAGCGTCAGAAAGTTTTTCATCACGAAATCCGCCTGGTGAGTCTGTAACCACCCATTCAGCTGTTGAATGAGAGGATATATTTTTTGAATGGTGACTTTTAGAATTGTAAGCACCAATCACAGGAAAGTTGAAAGGACGGCGCTCCAGCCATTGTGTTGATGATTGTTGGCGGTCTAAATCAGAAAGTATGACTTGTTGGCCAAGCGTTGCGAAATATCCAGCAAGATTAGTCGCAAGCGTGGTCTTACCGCATCCCCCTTTGGGGTTAGCAACAAGTATGTGTTTCATCATTTTTCCAATTTAATTAGAGCATTCATGAAATAAATCATACTGTATTTCCTATAGAAAAATAAAGTTAACTATTTAAGTCAAAAAAAATTTAAGTTCTATAAGAAGCTTCAAAAACTATATATACATAAATTAACTAAATATTAATTTTTTGTATGTTCTAAATTATGTAATTGAAACTCAAGTGTTCGAATCCGCTCCAGAAAAACCAGCGTCAAACTAAGGGCATTAGGCTCTAACTCGAAATCATGTTTCAGTCGGGAAAGGCTTCGTATGGATACTAGACAATGACTATTGAATTGCCAAGTTTCAGAAGTTCGGTTATCTAGCGTTGCATTAGTAGGTGTGAGTGCACCACTCTCTACTAGTAGCTGTAGCTCAGCCTGTGAGAGACCTGATAGTTCTATGAGTTCATTCAAAGACAGTTCATGGTGTTCATCTAGCCACATTAATTCAGTATGTTCAAAGGTCATCATTTCACTCCTATTCGAAATGTGCACGGGGGTTAAAGATTGATGTATCACCTAACTCTTTAAGCAACTCGCGTTCTTTGTCCGTGAGGTTCGTTGGAATTACAATTTGTGTTATCGCAAAAAGATCGCCATGTTCTTGATTTTGTTTAGGCATGCCACGCTTGCTGATGCGAAGTTTTTGTCCACTTCGAGAGCCTGCTGGTACTTTGAGATTAACTGCACCGCTTAAGGTTGGCACTTTCACTGTTGCGCCGAGTGCAGCTTCCCATGGGGTCAGTGGTAAATCTATGAAAAGATCATGATCAATTACACGAAATAGTTTATGAGGAATAAAACTAATATTTAAGTACAGATTACCATCGCTGCCACCATGAAAACCTTTACCACCTTTTCCTCGTAGCAACATTTTTTGACCATTGGTTACGCCTTTTGGAATACGAGCTTTGAAATGATGAGGTACTTGCTTCAATTGCCTTTGATGGTCATATTCGGGTACTGTGAAATTGAGATCCACCGTAATGCCATGGCTTGCGTCTTCCAGAGAAATTTGCGTCCCTAATTCATAATCCTGCCCGGGGATAGGCATGTTACGACCTTGGCTGTGTGTGTGCTGGTTACCGCTAGAAAAACTGGCAAATAAATCAGCTAGATCAATATCTTCAAAAGTATATTCTTGATTGTTTGAACTATAGTTAGCTCGATTTCCAGCCCAATTAGGCGGTGGCCTGAACTCTTCACCGGATGGATGACGGCCTAACTCATCATAAGCCGCACGTTTTTCTTTATCTTTCAGGGTTGCATAAGCTTCGCCAATTTCTTTGAATTTCTCCTCACCAGCTGGATCTTTGGAGACGTCAGGATGATACTGATGGGCAAGTTTACGATAAGCCTTTTTGATTTCATCAATAGTTGCTGTGCGGGTAACTCCCAGAATTTCGTAATAGTCTTTAAATTTCATAGATTATCAACTGTTAAGCGTTAACCTATGAAAATTCGTACCATGACATTTGCCACAAGGTGGAATATGTCCAGGTTTATGAAAATGTAAGCTAGCTTTGCATTGATCACAAATCAATGTGCCCAAGCCAACAACCTCACCAGTATGGTATGGGGCATTAGCCGCGGTTTGTTTAAGTTTTAACAGCTCGAGTGTAGTTTTGTCGGTGGCTTCTGTAAAGTTTAGCCATAACTCGCTCTTGATTAGCGCAATATCAAAGCCCAGCCAGTCTTTGAGCTCTTTCCCTGTTTCACTCATATGATGCGCAGCGTCTATTAAATCTCGCTTTATTGATCGTTTTATCTTACCAATTTCATCGGAGTAAAGCAGACTCGGGCTCTTCAGGTCATCATCAAGTATCTGATGAATGCTGGTGTCATCTTCTTTAGATTGATGTAATGCTTTTTCTAGCGATGACTCATAGGCTTTATCTACAGCTGTGGCATCACTTTTATTTTCTGGAGGTTGAGTTTTGTTCATGATAATAGCCTTTCATGACGGTTTGAATATGCATAATCAAACTAAAGTCAGGCTTTTATCTACTAAAACTTAAAGTCATAACAATTTGATTAAGTTAAATCATCATACTACTAAATATGATGGAGTTAGGAATTCAACTAAGCGTTATCACTAAATCTGTAGAGATATTGAGCGGGTATCAGAATCAATTGCACACTTGATCAAACTGCGCTTTAGGAAGCAATAACAAAGGTGGCAAAATAATTGTGTTGAACAGCAGCGATGTTGAATCGCTGTGTGTGCGTTTAATAATATTTTTTACAAAAAAATATAACGTTAAAATTAGAACTCTACCATCTCAAATTCAGCTTTTGTCGCACCACATTCTGGGCAAGTCCAATCTGCTGGTACATCTTCCCAGCGTGTTCCAGCTGGAATGCCGTCTTCTGGCCAGCCCTTTTCTTCTTCGTATATAAAACCACATACTAAACATTGCCACATTTTCATGATTATTCCAGCTTCTTTATTGAATTAGTTCTAGGAGATTGAATTGCTTATTTTGTCGTATGTAAGCTTAAAGGCTTACAGCTAAAAAGCCAAATAAAAATAATTGTTATACCGTACAGATTATTAAAATAGAGAAACCCGCTTAATACGGGCTTCTCTACATTAATTTACTGTCAAGTGAAACATTACTTGTTAATCAGGGTGTGTAGCAAGATTTACCAATGCTTTTCTAACACCTTCTGCATAGGCAGGGTCAGCTTTTGCAAACTGCGCTAACATCCGTTCTTGTATGCTCGCATTGGCGGTAGATAAGCCGCCAGCAATGTTACCAAACAATTGCACTTTCTGGTTATCGTTCATAATACGGAACAATGCACCTGCTTGTGAATAGTAGTCTTCATCACTTTGGTCATGGTAACCAATCCAAGCATCACCTAACACTGGCATAGGCGGCACAGCAACGTGCGGTGTTGGTACTGGCGCACCTTGGCCAGCCCTGTCGTTAGGGTAAAAGTTTGAAGCGCTTACTGTGCCAGTTGTGTTGGTGTAGCCAGCTTCACCGCTACCGTGACCAACAGGGCATCCCATTCCTGCAAAAGCGCCATCTCGTTGGTAATGATTCACTGGGCATCTAGCCGCATTCACAGGAATCTGGTTCACGTTTGCGCCGATTCTATAGCGATGCGCATCTTGGTATGCCAATAATCGGCCTTGCAACATTTTATCTGGTGATGCATTGATGCCAGGCACAAAATTGCTTGGTGCAAATGCTACTTGCTCCGTTTCTGAGAAGTAATTATTGCCGTTTTTGTTCAATTCTAACTTGCCAATTTCAGTCACTGGAAAGTCTGCATATGGCCAAACTTTCGTTAAATCAAACGGGTTGATATGGTAAGTCTTTGCTTCCGCTTCAGTCATGATCTGTACTTCAACGCGCCATGATGGAAAATCGCCGTGGTCAATCGCATCAACCAAGTCTTTTTGTGCGCCGTTGGCTGGCATTTTAGCAGCTTCTTCATTCGTCAAAGTTTTGATACCTTGATTAGTTTTAAAGTGCCATTTGCACCAAAAGCGCTCACCTTTGGCATTGTAAAAACTCAATGTATGGCTACTAAAGCCATGCACATGACGATATGACAATGGAATACCACGGTCAGACATCAAAATAGTCATTTGATGTAATGATTGCGGGTGATTCGCCCAAAACTCAAACGCGTTGGCTGGGTTGGGTAAATTGGTGCGTGCATCTTTCTTTTGACTGTGGATAAAGTCAGGAAATTTAATTGGGTCATTCAAAAAGAATACAGGCGTGTTATTACCTACCATGTCCCAATTACCTTCTCTAGTATAAAACTTGACCGAAAAGCCACGAGGATCTCTTGCATAATCACTAGAGTCTTGACCGCCGCCCACAGTTGAAAAGCGTAAGAACACTTCAGTTTGTTGACCGACCTCTTGCAAGAAGTTTGCAATAGTATGGTCTTTTAAGCTTCTAGTTACCGTAAATGTGCCGTAAGCAGCTGTACCCCGTGCATGCACTACGCGCTCTGGAATGCGCTCACGGTTAAAGTGTGCAAGCTTCTCAAACAAATAATGGTTATCGTAAGTTAATGGGCCACGTGGGCCTACAGAAATACTATTGTTATCATCTGCAACTGGTGCGCCTGCAGAGGTAGTTAATGTTGTGTTAGTCATATAGCTCTCCTGTTGATTCGTATGGTTTAGCTGATTACTGTTAATAAGTTTGGGTAATAAAATTTTGCTAACATTAATGCGTTAGCGCATAAGTCGCCAGTAGCTCAGATGCTAAAAGTTGTGCTATTGCGTTGTGATTTGAAATTTTTGTTTTATTCAATATGGTATTGATCAATTGACTCATTTTCGACCTCCTAATAAATATACTTAATTACTACAATACAGATAATAAGTAATTATTATCGATATGTATAATCAGATGTTCAAAACTTATTGATATGCTAAACTTATCGTAAATAGAATATATATAGAAATTAATTAGGGAATTTAATCATGACATTAAGCGAGCTGCGTTTTGTAGTAGCGGTTGCAAAAGAGCGCAATTTTAGACGAGCGGCAGAAAAATGTTTTGTCAGCCAACCAGCCTTGAGTTTAGCCATTAAAAAGCTAGAAGAAGATTTGGGGGTGTTAATTTTTGAGCGTAGCCGCACTGACGTAAGTGCAACCCCGATAGGTGAGCAGATTATTGAGCAAGCCATTCGTGCGATTGAAGAAGTGGCACATATTCGTGAAATTGCTAAACAGGGAGCCAACCAATTGGGAGGAGCGTTTAGATTAGGGTTGATTTACTCTGTAGGGCCATATTTATTGCCAGAAATTATTCCAATATTGCGCGTTACCGCACCTGATATGCCTTTGGATATTGAAGAAAATCTAACTACACAATTAGAATCGCAACTTAAAAGTGGCGTGATTGATGCTGCAATTGTTGCGTTGCCATTTGAAGCAGCGGGTATAAAAACTATGCCTTTGTATGATGAAAAATATGTGGTGATGGTGCCTATTGATCATCCTTGGGCCAATCGAACATCGATTAAAGCTAAGGATTTGACTGACGAAAACGTATTATTACTCAACAGTGGTCATTGTTATAGCCATCAAGTGTTACAAGCTTGCCCAGATTTATCTCGTAAAGGACAAGTGTTACAAGGCAACTCGTTAGAAACTATTCGAAATATGGTGTCTTCCAATTTAGGCATTACCGTATTGCCATGTAGTGCGGCAACTGAACGCCATGTGAACCCATTAGTGAAAGTGATTCCGTTTGCAGCGCCTGTGCCAGTACGCAGAATTGCTTTGGCTTGGCGTAAAAGCTATGCAAGAGAGCTGGCAGTAAATTGTTTAGCGGATGCGATTAAAGAAATGAAGTCAGAGTGTTTAGTATTAGTTGGCTGAGTAGAAAAACAAAAAGGACGCCTAAGCGTCCTTTTGTGTAACATAATAAAATTATTTATTCATTACGTACATTGTAACTTCGAAACCGAAACGCATTTCAGTAGTAGCTGGTGTTGTCCACATAATAATTCTCCTAAAGTTATTTATTAATTACTACACAATCTATGACTCAAATAATACAGAACTGTTATAAAAGCCAGCTATGTAAAGTGATTAAATAGCAGTCATGATTTTCATTAGAGTTTGTTAGCAGGTAATTAGTGAGTATTAATAATGTTAATAAGTGACAAACACCCGATAACCTGCGACTGTTTTACCATGTGTTGTCATCGCCAGCTTGATTTTCACTTCTTCACCTGGACCTAAACCACTAGCAATATTGGTATTAGCCGCTAAATATTCACTCGGTTTGAAAAAACGTCTTAACTTTGGTTTATCTTCAGTATCTGTGAGGGTGAGCTCAATATTAGGATACGCCTGACTAAACCCAGCCTGATTGATTAAGGTACTAGATAAGCGCATCAACCCTACATAATCTGCGTCTTCTTGAATATCAGAATCATCAATGACGATAAATTCAATCTTCTTAGGTAAATCAATGCTACAAGCAATCTTTTCACAAGCTTGCACGAGGTATGGTTTTAAGTTGGAATAGTAAATTGCAATTTCATTACGTAAAAAATAAACGCTTTGAGCAACGGCAGTAAGCAATAGTATGAAAGCGAGTAAAGCCAATATCCACAGGCGAGATCTTTTAGTGATTTTGCTAGGATTGAGTTTGGATTTATCAGCTAAGTCATCAAAATTACTAGGTTGGGCATCAGCTACTGTGGTTAGTGTATGGCGAGTTTCAGCATTTGTGTGTTTAGTGTCTTTTTCTTCAGTAACTTGCTCTTCTGAAGCCATTTCTTCACTAATGATATTCGTAGGCTCAGCCTCATCTAACTTTGGTTTTTCTGATTGAGGCTGATCGAGTACCAAATCATAGGAGTTACTATCATCAGCACTCTCTGAATCGTTTTCGTCTGATTCAACAATTTGTTGCGTTGCATCAAAAACATTCAGGCAGTTACCGCAACGTACTTTACCGCCATGTTGGTTGAGTTGTTCATCTGTGACAACAAATTGCGTCTGGCAAGCAGGGCAGTTAGTTATGGAGCGCATTTTTAGTGCCCGTGAGTAACACCCAAGCGTCCATATATTGGGGTTCATTCATCGTAAACCATTCAGCATAAATAGCAGAAACATTGGCTACTTGCTCTTTTAGAATGCCAGAAAGTG
>JBKJRF010000061.1:0-5310 GCA_046594825.1 Methylotenera sp. | reverse complement strand
ATAGAAATCAAAGCAAATGAAATTATTGACTTTACAGGTAACTATGAAGATTACCTATCAAGTCAAGGGGTCGATTAATACCTAACTTTAAGACATATTGAGGTCACAAAATAACATAAAATTGAAAAAAAAATTCAGAGCATATTGCACGAAAATCTACGATGGATTAACCCTACTAAATTTACTTTTCTGTATTTTTTAGTAGGGGGTCTTTTTGTCAGCTACAAACATGATTTAATTTCGTATTTACCTCCAAACATCTACCTGCCGACATCAACAAATCTTTTTATTGATGCTTCAATTTTAATTGCCAGTGGCGCAATTTTTCATATTTTATTAATCAGTTTAAAAAACTATGAAGTAGATGGCGCTAGCAACAATAAACGGTTTATTAAAAACAAACTGGTTTATTTGAGCTGGATTTTTATTATTCTGTTGTTAATCCCATTGATGAATTTGGGTATCTATCGACACGAGTTACCCAAGCTAGAACTTAAAACCTACGATAATCTGCATGCGATTGCCAGCATTAAAGTACAGCAAATGGCACGCTGGTTAAGTTATCGTGTCGCTGATGCTAATGTGCTCGCTCTAGACCAACAATTCTCTGATGAAATCGCACTTCAAATACAGCATCAGGACACACATAGTGAAAAGGTGATCAAATCACGTTTTGAATCACTAATTACCTCTTATCACTACGAGAGTATTGCATTACTGAATGCTAATGGCGCGGTTATTTTACGTGCTGGAGAAAATGACAACGCCAACTATAGCGTTGACAAAAATTTAATCAAAGAAGTAAAAGAAGATTATCAAACTAAACATGGTGATTTTTTCATAGACCATAAACAACATTTAAATCTACAAATATTAGCGCCAATACTCAGTAGTAAAAATGGCCGCCCTACCCTCATAGCATTCGTACTTATTCAAACAGGCTTTTATGAGCCTATTTTGCCAACTTTACAAATGTGGCCAACCAACAGTATGACATCGGATGCCATGTTGGTTAAAAATGAACTAGATAACATCATTATTGTGGATGCAACACAGAACGACTTTAATAATCATGGTATTCATTATCAAGCAGGCAAAACCAATAGCCTTTATAACTTAGATAAGTCGACATCTTCAGGTAAAAACTTAATAGGCAATATGGCTTTTAGTGCCAGTGAACCAATACCAGACACGTCTTGGTACTTCTTAACTGAAGTAGAGCAAGATGAAGTAATGGCTGGACTAAATAATTTATTATTTATGACTAGCTTAGCTGGGTTAATTGCACTAATCATTATCAGCTTAGTGTTATTTTTACTATGGAAACAACAAAAATCTGCTTATAAACTTGCATTGGCATTAAAAGATGTTGAGTTGAATAAGTTACTGGATAAATTTCACACTATGCCGTTTATAGGAACCGGTACAGTGAATGCTTATAGTCGCAAATGGATAGAAGTAAATCCGCGTTTAACGGAGATATTTGGATACAGTGCAAAAGAATTTACAGGTCTAACTTTTATAGACTTAAGTCATCCTGATGAAGTAAAAGTAGACAATGAATATTACGTCAAACTGAAACAAGGCGTAATTAATCACTACACTCGTGAGAAACGCTTTTTACACAAAACAGGTGAGTTAATTCACGCACGTGTGGAAGTTACTGCTGTTCGTAACGACTTCGCAGAAATTGAAACTTATGTGGTTGCAATAGAAGACACCACAATAAGGGTAGCTGCTGAAGACGCCTTGCAAGCATCTGAGGAACGCTTAGATCTAGTGGTTAAAGGTAGTAACGATGGATGGTGGGATTTAGACTTAACTACTAACCTTGCGCATCACTCTGGGCGATGGTGGGAAATGTTAGGTTACGATAAAAATATGGATATTGAAAATCCTCAATATTGGCAGACTTTAACGCACCCTAATGATATTGAGCATACCTTATCGTATCTTCGTAACGCCTTAGCTGGCAAGAAAAATCATTACGAAATTGAATTACGCCTCAGGCATAAAGATGGTCATTATGTACCAGTATTAACCCGTGGTTACGTACTGCGTGATAAAAATGGTAAAGCTATTCGAATCTCTGGCACCAATACAGATATTACAGAGTTCAAAAAAGCTGATAGGGAAATTCTAACCCTTAACCGCTTACTTTCGATGATTACTAACACCAATCAACTCATCACGCGTAAACCAAGCTCTTTGGTATTGTTTAATGAAGTATGCAAAATTGCAGTGAATGATGGTGGATTTAATTTTGCATGGGTAGGTTTACTCACGCAAGAGAGGGATCAACTCAAATGTATAACGCATGCAGGTCCATCGACTAGCTTCATTGAATTACTTGATGCTAACTTACAAAAGCATGACTACAATATTCCTGCGATTCAATGTATCACTGATGGTCAATACATTATTTGTAATGATCTGAATGCTGCAAATTATGAAGAACATTGGGTTGCCAGTGCACTTGATAGCGGCTATCGTTCCATGGTCGCCCTTCCTATTGCGCAGTATGGCAAAGTAGTTGGTAATTTCAGTTTGTTCTCAAATGAGCCACAAGCCTTTGGCAAAAAAGAGATTTCACTGCTTGATGAGTTAGCTTCAGATATTTCATTTGCATTAGAAATTGAAGATAGTGAAAATCAACGCAAAAAAGCAGAAAAAGCACTTACAGAAAGTGAAGCGTTGTTCCACACCTTGGCCAGTAATTCCCCTGCCGGTATCTTTAGAACAGACAAAAAAGGCAAGCTTACTTACTATAATGACATCTGGCGCACCATCACTGCTGCGAATAAAGAAGAATTGCTTGAAGGAAAAGTCTTTCCAGCTAGTATTGATTTCGAAGATAGTAAAACCGTCATTAGCACTTTCAATAAAAGCTTGCATGACAAAATAGCTTTTAATATGGAATACCGCTTCACCCATCCTCATAACAATATCGTATGGGTTAAAAGTCAGGCACAACCTTGCTATGACGATAAAGGTGTTTTTAATGGTTATGTTGGTACATTAACTGACATTACCGAACTTAAGTCTGTGCAAGAAAGCTTGTTTATGGCGGGTGTAGTGCTAGACAACTCACGTGAATCAATTTTAGTGACCGATAGCAATGTCAATATTGTCATGGTCAACAAAGCATTCACAGATATTGAAGGTTATTCAATAGCAGAAGTATTAGGTAAAAATCCTAATATACTTAACTCAGGAAAGCATAATAAAGAATATTTTACCGCGATGTATAGTGCACTGAAAGACACTGGTGTATTTCAAAGTGAGATATGGAACCGTCGTAAGGACGGCGAAATTCATCCTGGGATATTGAGCATTACTGCCGTAAAAAATATAAAACAAAAAATTACGCATTATGTCAGTGTGTTTACTGATATTACGAGCTTAAAAAACACTGAAGAGCGACTGGCATTTTTAGCCAACCATGATGCACTTACTGGCTTACCTAACCGTATGATGTTGATATCGCATATTTCACATGCTATCGAAGGAGCAAAACGCAATAACAAACAAATCGCTTTACTGCTGCTTGATTTAGATCGATTTAAGAATATCAATGACAGCTTTGGTCATTTGGCCGGAGATGATTTATTACAGCAACTATCGATTAAATTAAAAAGCAAGCTCCGTGGTAACGACATGATTGCTAGACTGGGCGGTGATGAGTTCGTTATATTGCTGGAAGACATCAGCCAGCCTGAATACGCCGCCAAAGTTGCGGAAAATATCATTGGTACCGTAGAACAGACATGGTTACTTAAAAATAACTCTGAAGTTCATATTGGTACGAGTATCGGCATTAGCCTCTATCCTGACCACGGCGATAATGCATTGGACTTATTAAAGCATGCTGATGCAGCCTTATATCAAGCCAAGGGTTCAGGTCGTGGTGTAGCAAATTATTACTCTGAGAGCCTAACCAATCAAGCCAGAAGGCGATTTAAGTTAGAAGCAAAATTGCGTGATGCCATTACACAAGGTGAACTGCAACTTCACTATCAGCCAAAATTTGATATTTTTTCTGGTGATCTAATAGGTGTAGAGGCTTTGGTGCGATGGCTAGATCCTCTATTAGGCATGGTGATGCCTAACGAATTTATTAGTGTTGCTGAGGAAACAGGCCAAATTAACAAGCTTGGGGAGTGGGTACTGAATGAAGCATGCCGACAGGGTAAAATTTGGCTAGATAATGGGCTTAATTTAACCGTTGCTGTGAATTTATCAGCCACTCAACTTTACCATAGTGATATTACTAAAACTATTCGCGATATTTTGAAAAACACAGGTTTCCCTGCAAAAAATCTAGAGTTAGAACTCACGGAAAGCATTTTAATGCGCCGGGAAGCTGAGTCCATCAAGAAACTTTACCAAATTAAAGACTTAGGCATCAGCCTAGCGGTAGATGATTTTGGTGCTGGCTATTCATCACTGTCTTATTTACGCCGTTTTCCATTAGACGTATTAAAAATTGACCGCTCATTTATTGCTGATCTAGAAGATGACAAAGATGACCGCGCAATTACTGCGACAATCATTGGTATTGGAAGAACACTAAATCTAAAAGTAGTGGCTGAAGGTGTTGAAACGGTGTCTCAACTCGCATTTTTAGCATCTCACGGCTGCCATATGTACCAAGGATTCTATGCTAGCCATGCTTTAGATGCCAAGTTATTTGAACAATTTGTGAGTGAATACAAAGGTGGTAATGTATTTATATAAGATAAATTTGCCTTATGCTTATTTACAATAACTTATAGTCATTATTTTTCACATGTTGGTAAGCTTACTTTTAATAGTCACTACCATTGCATTAACCAATTAGCTTGGTGACCTGCCTTAACCTCTACAATTCCTGCACATTTCGCTGATGATTCAAGCTGAGCAACAAAACTTGATGCAACTTCTTTAGGTATCACTTTATCTTCAGTACCAATTAAAGTGTAGTTGAGGTACCCCATTGGCTATAAGCAACCAAACTACAACTTTGTTTAAGCGTTTTGTTATATAGCTAACGTCCAACAAAAAACCCAGCACTAGGCTGGGTTTTTAGAAACATTTAAAACTTAAGCTTTAATCGCGCGTTTACGCTCATGCTCTAGCAAGTAACGTTTACGGATACGAATCGTTTTAGGCGTAATTTCCACCAACTCATCATCATCAATAAACTCAACTGCTGACTCTAAAGACAACGCAATCGGTGTAATCAAACGCACCGCTTCATCAGTACCTGAAGAACGCACGTTCGTTAATTGTTTACCTTTGATTGGATTCACGATTAAATCGTTATCACGG
>JBKJRF010000075.1:0-25708 GCA_046594825.1 Methylotenera sp. | reverse complement strand
GCTCGCGATTTTAATGAAAAATTCCCGGGTTTTGAAACAGATAACCACGGTTTAGTGAAACAAATAGTGGATGGTAAAGCAATTTACTACGTAGATTGTGTGGAAAATTAAGTCGGTTATTTTATAGTTGTATAAGTAACATAATTAAACGATAAACCTTGCGCTGAAGTATGCGCTTCACGCGAGGTTTCTTGCCATTGGTTCAAATCAATTTCTGGAAAAAATGCATCTCCAGCCACTTCAAGACCAATTTCAGTGATATAGAGTTTGTTGGCATATTTAAGCCCATCTTGGTAAAGCTCTGCCCCGCCTATTAAAAAAGCCTCTTCATCTTGCTGGCATAAAATCATCGCAGCTTCTAGTGAGTGTGCAATCAATGCGCCTTCTAATTGATAGTCTTTGTTGCGCGTGACAATCACAGTAGTGCGGCCTGGCAGCAAACGGCCGAGAGACTCATAAGTCTTACGCCCCATAATAATATGATGCCCTGTGGTGAAGGCACGGAAGCGTTTTAGGTCTTCAGGTAGATGCCAAGGTAAGGTGTTGTTCACGCCAATGACGCGATTACCAGCAACTGCGACGATTAAAGAAAGTGTAGTCATAGTCAAATTATACAGCACCGATAAACAAGCACCTTATGAGCGCCCCTTAACTTGTTGAAAAATTCCGTAATGGCAAATTACTGGCGAATACTTCTGTGGGGCTATTTATATATTTTCTAGCTTAATTTAACGAAAGCACCTGTTGTCGCATCTACTTCTGGTTTAACCTTTCACAATCTGCTTCAAGTTCATATGCACGCCAGAGATATTTGAATATATCGAAATGTTTTACAATAGAATATATCGACACAGTCATCTTGATTTACTAAGTATGATGAGCTTTGAAAAGTTAAAAAATGGAAGTCAAAGAACTTCCATCGAAAAAAATTTGAGCCAAAATAATGAAGCTTAACTTAAGTAAAATATAACTTAAACCCACTATTAATCCATATGCAAAAATAAATTCAAGGGCATGTAACAATGAAACAATACCTAGAACTTTTAGAAGATATCCTAGAAAACGGCACAAAAAAGGGAGATCGAACAGGCACAGGTGCAACATCAGTTTTTGGTCGCCAAATTCGCCACAATTTAGCAAATGGCTTCCCACTACTTACTACTAAAAAACTTCATTTCAAGAGTATCGCAAATGAGCTAATCTGGTTTTTAAGTGGAAGCACCAATATTGAGTGGCTCAATAAAAATGGTGTCTCCATCTGGAACGAATGGGCTACGGATACTGGATGCCTAGGTCCAGTGTATGGAAAACAATGGACTGCATGGCCTACTAAAGATGGTGGAAGCATTAACCAAATTGATTATGTCATTGAGACGTTAAGAAAGAATCCAAACAGCCGTAGAATTCTTTTCCACGGCTGGAACGTAGAATATTTGCCAGATGAATCTATTAGCCCACAAGAGAATGTGAAAATCGGCAAGATGGCATTGCCGCCCTGCCACCTTCTTTATCAATTTTACGTTGCAGAAAATAAACTATCTTGCCAGTTATATATCCGCAGTTCAGACAGTTTTCTTGGCCTACCTTACAACACGGCATCTTTAGCATTATTGACGCATATGATTGCACAGCAATGCGACCTGATCCCGCATGAAATTATCATTAGCATTGGGGATTTACATGCCTATGCTAACCATGAAACGCAGATCAATACTCAACTTTCAAGAGAGCCCCGTCCTCTACCGCAGCTTAGAATTAATCGCAAGCCACAATCAATTTACGAATATAACTACGAAGACTTCGAAATTCTTAATTACGACCCTCATCCTTCAATCTCAGCGCCAATTGCAATATGATTTTTTATATTGCAGATTAACGAAAGTTTATTCGATTGGTTATCTTGTTTACTTATGTAGAATATGATTTAGAACCTGATATATGCCAATACTGGTAGGATAGATGTACTGTACAAGTGGTGTTACGCCATTTTTTCCAATATGCTGCCATACCTACTGGCGATAGAGGGACATGAAACCATTACCAATGTTTGAAACAAAGGTATCGCGCATCACTACGGCCAGTAGGGTGTACATAATCATTGCCCTATTCATTACGCTTATATTTTGTCTGGTCTTGCTCATACACGTACAGATGGATGCCCTAACAGCCATCCGCGCCTATGTTGGCGGGGAAGGTTTATGGGCCAAAGCACAGAAGGATGCGATCCGTAGCCTTGAACATTACGCCATATCTCGGGATGAAGCCGACTACCAGTCATACCAGAGATTTATTCAGGTACCGTTGGGAGATATGCAAGCGCGTATCGCATTACAGAAGCCCAACCCCGATTTTGATCGTGCCAGTGAAGGTTTTCTCACAGGTCGTAATCATCCGGATGATATCAAATATTTGATTACCTTCTTCCATCGCTTTCAGCACGTTGCATATATGACTCAGGCCATTGAACACTGGACTGCCGCCGACCAGCAGATTGCTGAATTGAATGATGCCGCTAAAAAACTACATGATGGAATAGTCTCTGGGCATGACAAACCAGAGGTTGTCCGTGCCCTGCTTGCCAAGTTGGATACAATCAACCTGCAAGTAACCGAAAAGGAAGATCAGTTTTCCTCTACCTTAGCTGACGCATCTCGCTGGGCCAACAAAGTTTCGCGCAATCTCATCTATGCTATTGCGTTAATGTTTTCTGTACTCGGCGTTGGAATGTGCTGGCCTATCATCACCCGCATACGCAAAACCGAAAATGAACTCTTAGAGAGCGAAGCAAATCTTCGCATCGCTGCTACCGCTTTCGAATCTCAAGAAAGCCTAATGATCACTGATGCGAATGCCGTGATTCTGCGAGTCAATCAGGCATTTATCGAAAACACTGGTTATACGGCTGAAGAAGCCGTGGGCCAGACACCACGCATGTTCAAATCTGGTCGCCACTACCCAGACTTCTATCGTGAAATGTGGGCGACTCTGCTAAAAACAGGCAAATGGCAGGGAGAAATTTGGGATCGCCGCAAAAATAATGAAATATATCCCAAATGGCTTACCATCTCCGCAGTCAAAGGGCACGACGGCATCGTCACACATTATATCGGATCACACATTGACATTACAGACCGTAAGGCAGCAGAGGTAGCGATTAAGAATCTCGCATTCTACGACCCTCTTACTCGCTTACCCAACCGGCGACTCCTGCTGGATAGGCTCAATCAAGCATTGGTTTCCAGTGCGCGTAACAGTACGAAAGGCGCACTGCTATTTATTGATCTAGATAATTTCAAGACCCTTAACGACACACTGGGACATGATGTCGGTGACTTGCTGTTGCAACAAGTTGCAGAGCGCCTAACTGCCTCAGTACGTGAGGGTGATACCGTCGCTCGCTTGGGTGGCGACGAATTCGTGGTGCTGCTGGAGGATCTTAGTGAAAAAGCCCTTGAAGCCGCTGAACAGACTAAAACAATTGGTGATAAATTTATCGCCGCGCTTAATCAGCCTTATCAACTTGCCTCGCACGAATGTCATAGCACACCCAGCATCGGCGCTACATTATTTAATGATACTCAGTCTGGCATAGAAGAGATTTTAAAACAGGCCGATATTGCCATGTATCAGGCCAAGACTGCAGGCCGCAATACATTACGTTTCTTCGATCCACAGATGCAGGCGCGTATCAATGCCCGCGCTGCTCTTGAGGCAGACTTAAGACTTGCGCTGCAAGAAAAACAATTCAAGCTCTATTATCAGCCGCAGGTCTATCATAATGGACAGACCATTGGTGCAGAGGTTTTACTCCGTTGGCAACATCCAGAACTTGGTTTAGTATCGCCTTTAGAGTTCATTTCTTTAGCTGAGGAAACGGGCTTGATATTGCCCATCGGTCAATGGGTATTGGAAACTGCTTGTAACCAAATCAAAGTATGGGATAGTAATGTTCAAACCCAAAATTTACATCTATCCGTTAACGTCAGTGCAAAACAATTCTATCAACCGGATTTTGTGGAGCAAGTCTCCCAAGCATTGAGGCATGGCGTCATCAACCCAGACAGACTCAAATTGGAGCTTACTGAAAGTCTAGTGCTTGATGATATCGCCGATACTATTCTCAAAATGAATGCCCTAAGGGAAATCGGCGTACGGTTCTCTATGGATGATTTTGGTACTGGTCACTCATCACTAGCGTACCTGACGAAACTGCCGTTAGATCAACTCAAAATTGACCAGTCATTCATCCGTAACATTGGGGTAAAAGCAAATGATGCAGTGATTGTACAAACCATTATTGGCATGGCTAACAATCTTGGCATGGATGTGATTGCCGAAGGTGTAGAAACAGAAGCACAGCGTGCATTCCTAGAAAAACATGGCTGCCGCATCTATCAAGGTTACCTGTTCGGTAAGCCTGTGCAACTTGAAGAATTTGAAGTCATTTTCAAGCAGAGTTGTCCTTCAAGCAGTGTTGTCCTTATTAAGAAATAAATAGTGAAATTTATACTTACATATAGTGCCAAAGCCTATCGACAAGCCCAGGTTGTTTCATTCTATCAATCCACCAGTTCAAACCTGCGCCATCGTCTTCTGTTCGCCATGCAAGATATAACGGTTCTGATTGCCGAGGCTCTTCCACCTGCTTTTCAATTAACAAGCCTCTTGCAATTGCATCACGTGCCAGGGGCTCGGGCAGAAATCCAAAACCAACACCTGCCAATTGGAATTCATATTTACTGCGCATATTAGGCAAAGCTAAAGTGTCTTGTCCAAAAAGTAGTCCTACTGTCCTGGGCTGCATTTTTCGTACTGAATCACTCACGCTAATGGCCAAGTGCTTATTCAGGTCAGCTTTACCTAAAGGGGTAGTAACATTAGCTAAAGGGTGTTTAGCTGATACAGCAAATACAAAATCTATGCTTCCAATTTCAGTGGCGTTATACCCTCCGCCAGACGGACCTTCCCCAGCTGCCCCTATCAACAAATCTACACGGCGGTCTAGTAGTGCTTCCCAAGTGCCGGACAATGCTTCATGAGCAAACCTTAATCTAGTGAGATCGGCAACATGACAGAACTCTAGGACATCTTCAATCAAGGCTGTTGGAGAAAATACTGAGTCCATCCCAATGGTCAGTTCAGTTTCCCATCCTGATGCAACCCTTCTAACCCGATGTTCAAGGTCTTTTGCCGCTTTAAGTAAATAACGTCCTTCCCTTAATAATTCACTACCAGCTTTTGTGATTGCTACCTTAGGGCCTAAACGTTCGAATACTTGAACACCTAAATCCTGCTCCAACTTACTTACCGTATAAGAAATAGTGGACGGCACTTTATGCAGTTCATTGCCTGCTGCGGCAAATGAACCGAGGCGGTCAATAGCGTCCAAAATGAGTAAAGCATCTAAGCTAATTCTAAACATTCGATTTTTTCGATGATAGGTTGATAAATTTTCCGTTTTTCATCTGCACTTTATCAGTTAATACTTCACTCAAGCTTAAGAAATAAGCTGATTTAGATGTAAATTATATTCGAAATTATCGCATATATAACATTAATCAGCATTGAATATCAAATCAATCTAAAAGGAGTTAATCATGTTAAAAGTTCATAAAAATAGTAATCGCGGTGCTGCTGACCATGGTTGGTTGCAATCTAATCATTCATTCTCATTTGGCAGTTTCTACAATCCAGAAGAAATGGGATTTGGTCCATTGATTGTTATCAACGAAGACCGCGTACAACCTGCTAAAGGATTTGGTACCCATGGACATAATGATATGGAAATCATTTCTTATGTTTTAAGCGGTGCATTAGAGCATAAAGACAGCATGGGTACTGGCTCAGTGATTCGCTACGGAGATGTGCAAAGAATGAGTGCGGGTAGCGGTGTTCGTCATAGTGAATTTAATCATTCTAGTACTGAGCGTGTGCATTTTTTACAAATTTGGATTGAGCCAAATGTGCAAGGAATCCCACCTAGCTATGAAGAAAAACATTTTGATGCAGCTTCTAAAAACGGCCGTTTGCGTTTGATTGCCTCACCTGATGGTGAAGATGGTTCTGTGCTGATTCATCAAGATGCCCGCATATTTGCATCAATTCTTAGTGCATCAGATGAAGTTCAACATAGCTTGGCATTAGGTCGCACAGGATATGTTCACGTGATACGTGGGCAGGTTGAAGTAAATGGCATCAGCTTAACAACGGGTGACGCACTAAAAATTAAAGATATTTCTTTGATTGAATTTAAAAATGCGAATGAAGTTGAATTGCTTTTATTTGAC
Source organism: Methylotenera sp. (assembly GCA_046594825.1). Taxonomy (GTDB): domain Bacteria; phylum Pseudomonadota; class Gammaproteobacteria; order Burkholderiales; family Methylophilaceae; genus Methylotenera. Next base: position 19,421 of record JBKJRF010000075.1, on the reverse strand, counting down.
CTTCCCTACTAACGATTTGTATTAATTAATTTATTAACATTAAGGACTAATATTATGAACACAGAAACAATTCTTATCATCGGCGCAGCTGGCAATAACGGCGTTGCAACGCTAGAGTCACTCATTAATAAAAATAATGATAATTTCAAAATTCGTGCAGGGGTTAGAAGTGCCGAAAAAGCTAAGCAACTTAAAAGCCAATACCCATCAATAGAAACTGCCGTTATTGACCTTGATGCGCCAGAAACACTCAAAACAGCTTTTGAGGATGTTTCCAGAGTATTTATTATTCCTGGCAATGTTGAAAACCGGGCGGAACATGCTAAAAATGCGATTGATGCTGCTGTTGCTTCTGGCACAGTTAAACACGTAGTACTTTATTCAGTAGTAGGTGCGGAGTGGGAAGCTATACTATTTGCTCGTCAATTCCGTGAGGCGGAAAAATATCTTGAGGCTTCAGGCTTGCCATGGACGCATTTACGCACCATCTGGTTTCAAGAAAACTTCCTAGGTTGGGCTGATGGTGTTAAAAATGGTACATTTTACTTTGGTGTAAGAGATGGAGAGTTTGCTCCGCTGAACATTAAAGATATTGGCGAAATAGCTGCAAACGTTTTAACTAGCAATGGTCATGAAGGCAAAGCCTATAATATTACGGGTCCAGCGCTTGTTTCTGGTCAAGCGATTGCCGATATTTTCAGCAATGTCACTGGGCATCATGTAGCTTATATATCGCCAGATGAGAACACCACGCTACAATCGTTATTGAGTTCTGGCTGGCCAGAATGGCAAGCAAAAGGTGCGCTTGAACTATTCGAGGTTTTTGCCTCAAATCAAGCCGCCGTGGTTAGCCCAGATGGACAAGCTCTGCTGGGTCGCCCTTTAACAAAATTAGCTGACTATTTAGAAAATAACAAAGCCTTATTTATCTAAGCTAAGACTTTACTAAATGCTGACTAGCTACAAAAGTGACGATTTTCGTCACTTAATCTTTAGAAATTTTAGAAATTAAGGAAACTTTATATGGCCTATCTTGTGAGCCTCATTCAGCAATATGGGCTGTTTATCGTTTTTGCCAATGTATTTTTAGAGCAGATTGGGTTACCAGTTCCTGCGTACCCTATTCTGCTCATTACAGGAGCCCTTTTAAGCCAAGGCAATTACACAGCTGCGATGTTATTGCTCATTGCAGTAATGGCGGCATTGATTGCAGATATGTTCTGGTATTTTAGTGGCAGGACCTATGGCCGTAGGGTAATGGCTAAACTTTGCCAGATTTCCCTCTCGCCTGACTCATGCGTCAGACAAACCGAATCTATTTACTTACGTCTAGGCCCCCCTGCATTGTTATTTTGCAAATTTATCCCTGGCTTTGCTTCAGTATCCAGTGCATTAGCCGGTACGCTCGGCACTAAAACCATTACTTTTATTGTTTTTGATAGCTTAGGTGCGGCTATATGGGCAGGATCGGCGATTTTCCTAGGTAGTTTATTCAGTAGTGCTATTGATGAATTATTGAATGTCCTGATGCAGATGGGCAAATGGGGCAGCATATTCATAGCGCTTGGCTTGATAGCGTTTGTTGCATCTAAATGGTGGCAGCGTTACCGATTTATGAAGTCCCTCCGTATGGCTAAAATTTCGGTCGCAGAACTTGACCAAATGCTCAAGGATGGGCTGAAGCCAGCAATTATTGATGTACGACCATTGCACTTGCAAGCCGATGGGATAATTCCAGGCGCAATTGCCATGTCTATTAATGCGGTTGATACGGTTGATACGGTAGTATTAGATGCACCCTTAGATGGCGAGATCATCCTCTATTGTGCTTGCCCAAATGAAGTAACTTCAGCCCGAGTGGCAAAACTACTGATAGAGAAAGGCTACCGCCGAGTCCGTCCTCTAGCGGGTGGCATTGATGCTTGGATTGATGCGGGGTATAAAACGGTAATATAGTAGCTAGGCCCACTCGGGTGACATATTGCCAATATCTTTAGTAGGTATTTACACCAAGACTATACTAATCAAAGCTATACTAATAACGATAAAGCGACTTAATAAAAACTAGGAATTAAAAATGATATGCAGATATTTTAATCATTTTAAGCGCCTAAAAGAATCTGAAAAATTTGGCAGGCTAGCCATTGAAATCACAATTATTTTAGTAATCAAAATAATACTATTGTGGTTACTTTGGTCTCTATTTTTCTCTCACCCAATTGCTAAAGATGCAAGGCAGTTGGCCGTCACTCGCATGATATTGAGTCACTCTAATTAGTTAGGCGTTTACTTTATGCTTCCATCAGCAGAAGTTGTTGAACTCTCCCGTTTACAGTTTGGCGCAACTGCGCTTTATCATTTTCTATTCGTTCCCCTCACTTTAGGCTTATCTTGGATTTTGGTAATCATGGAGTCTGTTTATGTCATGACAGGCAAACAGGTTTACAAGGACATGACTAAGTTCTGGGGAAAATTGTTTGGCATCAACTTTGCGATGGGCGTGACGACTGGTATTACCATGGAGTTTCAGTTCGGTACCAATTGGGCTTATTACTCTCATTATGTTGGTGACATATTTGGTGCCCCACTAGCCATTGAGGGTTTAATGGCCTTCTTCCTGGAGTCTACCTTTGTAGGCCTATTCTTTTTTGGATGGGATAAGCTCTCTAAAGAAAAACATTTAATGGTGACTTTCTTGGTAGCATTAGGTTCGAACCTCTCAGCACTATGGATTCTGATTGCTAACGGGTGGATGCAAAACCCTGTAGGTGCTGACTTTAACTATGAAACCATGCGTATGGAAATGACTAATTTCTCAGCGCTTATTTTCAACCCAGTCGCTCAAGTAAAATTTGTACACACTGTCGCCGCAGGCTACACGGCTGCGTCAATGTTTGTATTGGGCATTTCATCATGGTATTTACTCAAAAACCGTGATACTGACTTTGCACTGCGTTCTATTGCTGTTGCATCTGGCTTTGGTCTAGCCTCTATCCTTTCGGTGATTGTCTTAGGTGATGAATCTGGCTACACCACAGGCGAAGTACAAAAAGTAAAGCTAGCTGCAATTGAAGCGGAGTGGCATACCGAACCCGCACCTGCCGCCTTCACTGTCTTTGGCTTACCTGACCGGACTGGAGAGCGCACAGATTATGCAATAAAGATACCTTATCTTTTAGGGTTAATCGCCACGCGCTCATTAGATGAAGAGGTGACCGGATTGATTGATATTAAAAACCAGAATGAAGTGCGTATTCGCAGCGGGATGCAATCTTATGCAGATTTACAGCGCTTAAAATCTGGGGATACCTCTGAAAGCTCTATTGCGGCATTTGAACAAACGAAACAGGATTTAGGATTTGGCTTATTGCTCAAAAAATACACTCCGAATGTGACAGATGCAACTGAAGCACAGATTAAGCAGGCGGCCGCTGACACCATCCCTAATGTGTTCGCATTGTTTTGGTCATTCCGTGTCATGGTAGCAATGGGCGTGCTCATGTTATTCATATTTGCTGCATCATTCTACTTTACCGCCAAGCGCACTATCAGCAAACAAACATGGTTGTTAAGACTGGCGCTTTACGCGTTACCTGCACCATGGATTGCCGCGGAAACGGGTTGGATCGTCGCAGAGATGGGGCGTCAGCCTTGGACCATTTCTGGCATATTACCTACCCATTTATCTACATCATCGTTAACAACTGGCAATCTTTATTTCAGCTTGGCAGGTTTCATGGGGTTCTACACCCTGTTACTGGTCGTAGAAATGTTCCTGATGTTCAAATATGCTCGATTAGGACCATCCAGCTTACATACTGGCCGTTACTTTTTTGAAAGAAATTAACCTAAAGCTGCATAAGCTTAAGAAGGTGCATCATGACATTTTTTGATTATGAAACTCTTAAAGTCATCTGGTGGCTGTTTATAGGCGTCTTGCTTATTGGCTTCGCTGTGATGGACGGCTTTGATATGGGGGTAACTGCTTGGCTGCCGTTCCTAGGTAAAACAGATGAAGAGCGTAGAGTCATCATTAATACCGTTGGCCCAACTTGGGAAGGCAACCAGACCTGGCTGGTGACTGCAGGAGGTGCAATTTTCGCAGCATGGCCATTAGTCTATGCAGCAGCATTCTCTGGGCTATATATCGCGTTACTGCTTGTTTTGTTCGCACTATTTTTCCGTCCGGTCGGCTTTGATTATCGTAACAAACTACCTAACCCGCGTTGGCGTAATGCTTGGGACTGGGGGTTATTTGCCGGCGGAGCAGTTCCTGCTCTTGTATTTGGTGTTGCATTTGGTAATTTGTTCATCGGCCTGCCTTTTCATTATGACGAAACTTTACGCTCGTTTTACACAGGCAGTTTTTGGGCATTACTCAATCCATTCGCGCTACTATGCGGTAGCGTAAGTTTAACTATGCTCATGATGCATGGTGCTATTTACTTACAATTGCGCTCCGACGGCGCAGTACAGAAACGTGCACAGAAAGCTTCTCTCGTCACTGGCGTTATATGTGCAGCATGCTTTGCTATTGCAGGTATTTGGATTGCTTATGGCATTGACGGTTATCACATCACTTCTACACAAGATGTCAATGCATCACTCAATCCCTTAGCTAAAACGGTAATAAAATCTGCTGGTGCATGGCTAAGTAATTACCATACTTATCCTTGGATGATGTTGGCACCAATCGCTGGATTTGCTGGTATCGCTTTATCGTTATTAAGTGCATGGCTCAAAAATGAACGTACAGCATTTATATTTAGCAGCGTTGCGATTGCAGGCATTATCTTAACCGCTGGATTCTCAATGTTTCCATTCATCATGCCGTCCAGCACAGATCCAATAAGTAGCTTAACGATATGGGATGCCGTTTCAAGCAAAAAAACGTTAGGGATTATGTTTATAGTTACTATTATTTTCTTGCCACTAATTATGTTGTATACCGCATGGGTATATCGGGTACTGCGTGGAAAAGTGACGGTTCAATCTATTAAAGACAATACGCATACAGCGTATTGACTGCTATCTAATTAAGGGAGATGAAAATGTGGTATTTCACATGGATACTGGGTGTGGGATTAGCTCTAGCATTTGGCATTATCAACGTCATGTGGCTAGAATCTGAACTACCTGATGACGACCAATAACTAAAAAGTTCTACTCATATTTAAACAAAGCTATTTCATATAACAAAACACAAGCTTCAGGCTTGTGTTTTATCAACTTAACTAGACATTATCAATAATAAACTTCTTAATCGCTGCAACATCAACATCCATCACCATATGTTTTTGCGGTAAATCTTCAATACCATTAAGCGCTGCTGGACGTTCTGGTGCAAAACCTAGCGACTCTATAATTGAGTCTTCAAATTTAGCTGGTAATGCAGTTTCTAGCACTACCATGGGTACATCTGCAGCACGATACTCAAATGCCACTTTTAAACCATCTGCAGTATGCGTATCAACAGTTACACCATATTTTGCATGGGCCTCACGTATAGTTTGCATGCGATTGGCATGATTACTACTACCCGACACAAACCCATAATCTGCTAATTTTGGTAATAACGGCTTAATATCGAATGCACCACCTTGATCCACGCTGCTCCATAGTTCACGCACTTTTGCTGCATCTCGGCCGACTAAATCAAACACAAAGCGCTCAAAGTTAGAGGCTTTACTAATATCCATTGAAGGGCTACTGGTATGGTAAGTATTGGCAGACCCACGTGGACGATAGGCACCGGTTTTGAAAAACTCATCTAATACATCATTTTCATTGGTAGCAACCACTAACTTATCTATCGGCAAACCCATCATGCGGGCGATATGCCCTGCACAGACATTGCCAAAGTTGCCTGATGGCACGGCAAAACTTACCTTTTGTGTATTACTTTCTGTAACTGCAAAATAACCTTTAAAGTAGTACACCACTTGCGCGATGATACGTCCCCAGTTGATTGAGTTAACAGCACCAATTTTATATTTAGCTTTAAAATCTGCGTCATTGGACACAGCTTTTACCATATCCTGGCAATCGTCAAACACACCATTCACAGCAATGTTATAAATGTTTTCATCTTGCAAACTAAACATTTGTGCAGTTTGAAAACGACTCATTTTTTTATTCGGCGATAACATAAATACGCGTATGCCTTTTTTACCGCGCATCGCATATTCAGCAGCAGAACCTGTATCACCCGAGGTTGCACCTAAAATATTGGTAGTTTTGCCCGTTTTAGTCAGCACATATTCGAACAGATTACCCAACAACTGCATAGCCATGTCTTTAAAAGCTAATGTAGGCCCGTTAGATAAGCTCAATAAGTACAAGTTATTTTCTAGCTTTACTGTTGGGGTAATATCGGCTGCATTTTGACCCGTTCGAGTGTAAGCATATACATCAGCACGATAGGTCTTATCAATAATCGCTTTGAGGTCTGCGGCTGGAATGTCATCTACTAAGCGACTCAATATGGCAAAGGCCAAATCTGCGTAATTCATGCCTCGCATCGCAGTTAAATCAGCGTCAGTAATTTGTGGGTAGCTTTCGGGCAAATACAACCCGCCATCCGGCGCCAAACCACCGAGCAATATCTCACTAAAACTCAAAGCAGGCGACTGCCCACGGGTACTAATGTATTTCATTTATTCTCTCTAAAACTTATCATGTCATACCGACGAGACCGCAAAGGTCTTGTCCGTAGAGCATAGGTACTAAAGCACCATATTTGCACGTCAAAGCACGGGCAATATAGATTATTTACTTAATTCTTCCATCCGCAATTTAATCACTTTACCTACAATGGCTGGCAAAGCTTCAATTTCCGCAATGCCTGCATCCATATTTTTCTCAATCGTGATATGTGTCAAAATCACAATGTCCGCTTCAGTTTCATTGTCTGCAGGCTCTTTTTGCAAAAGTGCATCAATCGAAATATTACGGTCTGCCAGGATTTTAGTCACACCCGCCAGCACACCAGGCTTGTCTGAAGCTCGCAAACGTAAGTAGTAAGCGCTGTTGATTTCGCTAATTGGTAAAATCGGCAAATCATTAAGCTGTCCAGCTTGAAAGCCCAAATATGGCACACGCTGCTCTACGCTTGCGTTACTTAAACGCGCTACATCCATTAAGTCTGCCACCACCGCACTGGCGGTAGGCTCTGCGCCTGCGCCTGCGCCGTAATAAAGCGTTGGGCCAACAGCATCGCCTTTTACCACTACGGCATTCATAGCACCATTGACGTTAGCTACTAAACGTTTTTCTGGAATCAAAGTTGGATGCACACGCAACTCAACCCCGTTATCCGTGCGCTTGGTAATACCTAGCAATTTCACACGATAACCTAACTCTTCAGCGTATTTAATGTCGGTTTGTTGTAGTTTAGTAATGCCTTCTGTGTAGGCTTGCTCAAACTTCATAGGCATACCAAATGCAATCGCAGCCATAATCGTCAGCTTATGCGCAGCGTCTATGCCTTCTACATCGAATGTAGGGTCAGCTTCTGCGTAACCTAAGCGTTGCGCTTCACCTAACACGTCAGCAAAAGCTAAACCTTTTTCGCGCATTTCCGTGAGGATGAAATTAGTCGTACCATTGATTATGCCCGCAACCCACTCAATACGGTTTGCGCCTAAACCTTCACGTAAGGCTTTAATGATTGGAATACCGCCCGCCACTGCTGCCTCATAGGAAACAATCACGCCTTTAGCTTGTGCGGCAGCAAAAATTTCATTGCCATGTAAGGCTAACAACGCCTTATTTGCTGTTACCACATGTTTGTTATTAGCAATGGCTTTTAGCACTAATTCTTTACTTAGTGTGTAACCGCCAATCAATTCCACCACTACGTCCACAGCTGGATTATTCACTACCGCAAGTGCATCGTTAGTGACTTCTACCTTGCCTTCAGTAATTGCTTTTGCGTGATCCACGTTTCTATCTGCCACGTGTATGACATTAATAGAAACGCCTGTACGACGGGTAATTTCAGCTGCATTGCGAGTTAATACTGTATATGTTCCACCACCAACCGTGCCAATACCCAAAAGACCTACATTTAACTGCTTACCTACATTAAGTTGTTTCAAGCTTAAGCTCCATATCTTTTTTGCCTGTACTTGTATTTACAGTAATAGTATTTACAGTACTTTTATTTTGCATGTTTTGTTCTGCATGCTTTTTTCTATAGTTTTCTAAATATCGGGCTATCCGATGTATAGCTTCAGTCAAGTCATCCACATTTGGTAGAAATACCACGCGGAAATGATCTGGTGAATGCCAATTAAAGCCAGTACCTTGCACAAGTAGTACTTTTTCTTCTAGTAATAAATCTAGAATGAATTGCTGATCATCTTCAATTGGATAAATTTCCGGATCTAACCTGGGAAATAAATACATCGCCGCAGCAGGTTTTGTACAGCTTACCCCTGGAATCGCAGTCAGTAAGGCATGCGCAATATCTCGCTGTTTACATAAACGGCCTTCAGGTGCAACTAAGTCTTCAATACTTTGGTAGCCTCCAAGCGCAGTTTGTATGGCCAATTGACCAGGCACGTTGGCACACAAGCGCATTGAAGCCAGCATATTCAGGCCTTCAATATAGCCACTTGCGTGTTTTTTCTCACCACTTAATATCATCCAACCTGCACGATACCCACAAGTGCGGTAGTTTTTTGATAGCCCATTAAAAGTAACAAACAAAACATCATCTGCAAGTGAAGCTATTGAAGTGTGAATATTGCCGTCGTACAAAACTTTATCGTAAATCTCATCAGCAAAAATGACCAAATCATGATGACGGGCAATCTCAATAATGCCTTCTAAAATTTTACGAGGATACAATGCTCCTGTAGGATTATTAGGGTTAATCACTACAATACCGCGGGTATTGGCGGTAATTTTAGCTTCCATGTCTTTCAAGTCTGGCATCCAACCAGTTGCTTCATCACATAAGTAATGCCTAGCGGTACCACCAGCTAACGTTACTGCCGCTGTCCACAATGGATAGTCTGGCATTGGCACTAACACTTGGTCGCCATTATTGAGCAAGCCTTGCATCGCCATCACAATCAACTCAGATACACCATTACCAATGATGATGTCATCTACCGTCACGCCACTTATATGCTTGGCTTGCGTGCTATGCATAATAGCCTTACGTGGCTCAAACAAGCCCTTGCTATCGGTATAGCCGCCTGCTTTACTCATATTGCGAATCACATCTTGCTGAATCTCTTCAGGCACTTCAAAACCAAACGAAGCCGGGTTGCCAATGTTGAGTTTGATGATGCGCTGCCCCTCCTCTTCCATCTGGCGCGCTCGCTGTAGCACTGGACCACGAATATCGTAGCAAACGTTACTAAGCTTATTTGATTTCTCTAAAAGTTTCATATGGGCAATTACTGATTTGGGCGCTATTTTTAGTCTACTTTTTCGTAGATTAAAGCAGCTTTATAAAGTATGCTATCTTACATTGCAAGGCCATTACAGGCAATGCAACCCTATTGATTTAATATAAGAATTATCAATAATAACGCGTCGGATTTACTATCATGAAACTTCATCTTGCCCATGCAGAAGGAAAAAATCTCATCACTGCTTACACGGATGATTACATCACTATCAATCAGCAGCATTATTCAAATAGTTTAATTGTGATGCCAGATTCGCTCATTACCGATTGGGCTTCATCATCACATCAGCCCTTAACTTTTGATAACTTGACCGCCATTGACTTTGAAAAGATTACTACTTTGAAGCCAGAAGTAGTGCTGTTAGGCACAGGCAAGACACATAAATTTTTACATCCAAAAGTCAGTGAATTACTAACTCGACAAGGTATCTCTCTGGAATGCATGACCACTGCAGCGGCTTGCAGAACTTACAACATTTTGATGAGTGAAGGCCGCAATGTGGCTGCAGCGCTTCTTTTGTAAAGAATACAATCGTATATTCAAATACAATTTAACACACCGCGTTTGTGCAGTGATCAGTTAAATATAAAATCAACGTAGATAATTTTAGGAAAAAATGTTGTACAAAAAAAGAAGTCGCGTAGCGCATTTGCCTAGGTGGCAATCAATATCAAGTCATACCATATTTTTAATTTGCGCCTGCTCTGGCGTGCTGTACTTACTTGGGCATGAATTCGAAATAATGCCGCTGGCCGTTGAAAATCATAGCATACTAATTGCGCATGGAATTTCTGCTTATTTATTTGTATTGCTGTTTGGAGCAGTGTTACCTACCCATATCAAATCTGCCTGGAAAGCAAAACGCAATCGCATCTCTGGTAGTTTAATGATAACGGTGATGAGTTTATTATTGATTTCAGGATTGCTTCTATACTATGCAGTTGATACAAGAGAGGCTGCACTGTGGGTGCATTGGATTATTGGCGGCGGCTTAATTTTACTTTTTCCATTTCATTTTATTGCAGGGCGACGCGCTAATTACTTAGCGCTTAAGCATCATGAAAATAAAACTCACCATAAGTAACTAACAACTCAGCAACTTATAACCTAGTGCTGAATTGTTAGCTACTCACCTGTTAGATAAAAATATCTATTAAATATTTTTAGTCGATAGCACTAAAGTTGCATTAGTGCCACCAAAACCGAAGCTATTAGATAACGCCGTTTCTACTTTAGTATTTTTAATGCAGGTATGAACGATATTTAAACCTTCTGCCGCTGGGTCTAAAGTCTCAATATTGGCAGAAGCGGCAATGAAATTATGCTCCATCATCAACAGCGTATAAATCGCCTCATTCACGCCAGCTGCGCCTAACGCATGACCTGACAGTGATTTAGTAGAGGCAATTGCTGGATTTTGTTTTCTGCCATTTTCGCCAAATACCTCACGAATAGCTTCCAGCTCTTTAGTGTCGCCCACTGGTGTACTAGTACCATGGGTATTGATGTAATCGATATTATCCGCAATGCCTTCTAGGGCAAGCCGCATACAGCGCACAGCGCCCTCGCCACTTGGTGCAACCATATCATAACCATCTGAAGTTGCGCCGTAACCAATCACTTCTGCGTAGATTTTTGCACCGCGGGCTTTGGCATGTTCATATTCTTCAAGTACGACAATACCGCCGCCACCTGAAATTACGAAGCCATCACGGTTGGCATCATAAGTACGTGAGGCCTTGTCAGGAGTATCGTTGTACTTGGTGGACATGGCACCCATAGCATCAAACAAGTATGACAGGCTCCAGTGTTCTTCTTCACCACCGCCAGCAAACACAATATCCTGCTTACCAAGCTGAATCTGCTCCATACCTGCGCCGATACAGTGCGCACTGGTAGAGCAGGCTGAACTGATACCGTAGTTAACACCCTTAATCTTGGCGCCAGTGGCTAAAGTCGCCACAATACCGCTACACATGGCCTTAGTCACCATATAAGGACCAACGCGACGGATGCCCTTTTCTGCCAGCACAGCATTACTTTGCTCAATGCTTTCAGTAGATGGACCACCACCACCGACAATAATGCCAGTACGCACATTGGAAACAAGATCCTCACCAAGACTAGCATCAGCAATCGCTTCTTGCATTGCAATCCAAGCATAGGCATGACCTTTAGCCATAAAGCGCATTAGTTTACGATCAATCAGGTCTTCAACCTTCAAGTTTTTGATTGAACCAGCGACGTGCGAACGCAAGCCATGATCGGCATATTCTTGCTGAAATATAATGCCAGACTTACCATTTTGCAGGCTGTCTAACACTTCAGATTTATTGTTCCCTAAACTGGAAACAATTCCTAACCCAGTAACTACAACACGACGCATTATCGTGTACTCCCTAAAAAATTTAATTATTTTAATTGATTAAGATTTTAACTTAATTTGAATTTAGTTTTATTAAATATGTTAGAAATTGTCTGTTCGCGTGAACAGACCTACACGTAAATCTTTCGCTACATAAATCTCACGTCCATCTACAGACATCGCTGCATCAGCAATCCCCATTACCAATTTACGCATAATAACGCGTTTCAAATCAATAGCATAAGAAATAGTCTTGTGTGTAGGCAATACTTGGCCAGTAAATTTAACATCACCTGCGCCCAATGCACGACCACGACCAAGTCCGCCTTTCCAACCTAAATAAAACCCTACCAATTGCCACATAGCATCTAGCCCCAAACAACCTGGCATTACTGGGTCGCCCGGGAAGTGACATTCAAAAAACCATAAATCTGGCTTAATATCCATCTCAGCAATAATCTGGCCAGCACCATGTGCGCCACCGTCTTCAGTAATAGAGATGATGCGATCAAACATCAACATAGGTGGTAATGGTAGTTGCGCATTACCCGCACCAAACATCTCACCTCGACCGCATTTAAGTAATTCTTCTTTTGTGAAACTATTTTGTTTTTGCATACGTATATTTAGTAAGTTAGTTTGGTTCAATTAAATTTATGCTATTTTCGCTGGAAAACTGATTTAACGAAAGTCTTATTCACTTTTTAACAAAATTTATTAGTTTTATCTTAAAAATTAAACCTATATTTCTGCTAAATCGGCATTTTATCTGCATAAATGTTATTAAAATGTAACAAAGGGGTATACCGACCTGTTTACCCCTGACAAAAAAACGTTTACTATGCTTTAACTTTAATGTTTTGTCTTTAACACAATCTTTCATCAATAAGTCGGGAAAATTCAATGAGTGACCGTCAGCTAGTCGATTGGCGCATCCATGCGCTTAACTTAGAATCAGAAGTGAATAAAGTAGTGGTAGGTCAAAAAAATCCTATCCGCTTGATTACTACTTCAATTTTTGCCCGTGGCCACGTATTACTTGAAGGTGACGTCGGTGTTGGTAAAACCACATTGCTACGTGCGTTTACCCGTGGCATTGGTGGTGGGTATCAACGTATTGAAGGTACGATCGACTTGATGCCGAATGATTTGGTATACCACACTTATTTAGGTGAAGATGGTAAACCACACGTAAGTCCAGGCCCCTTGCTGATGTCAGGAGAGAATTTATCAGTTTTCTTCTTTAATGAAATCAACCGTGCTCGCCCGCAAGTGCACTCATTGCTACTACGTGTGATGGCTGAACGCAGCTTATCTGCCTTCAATTCTGAGCATTATTTCCCACACATGATTGTGTTTGCGGATCGTAACCAAGTGGAAAAAGAAGAAACGTTTGAAATTCCATCTGCGGCGCGTGACCGTTTTATGATGGAAATTCCAATCGTTGTACCGAATGATGATGCAATCATGGAGTCTTTAGTATTCGATACTAAATTCCATGACGTAGATGCCTTAGTGGATACGGTAAAACCAGACGTTTTACAATTTGATCACCTCAATGGCTTTTCTAGCGTCATACAAAAAAGCGTGGAAGCGAGCGATACACTTAAAAAATACGCATTAAATCTATGGAAAGCTACTAAAGCACCATTAGATTATGGTGTAAAAGTATCAGGCGTAGACATGAATCGTCTTGTGCTTTCAGGCGCTAGCCCACGCGGGATGAGCATGATGTTGCGCGCTGCACGTGTAAATGCTTGGTTAAACGAGCGCAGTGCAGTGTTGCCAGAAGATGTTCACGCAGTGTTCCATTCTACCGTTGCACATCGCCTGGTGTTTAGCCCTATTTACGAGATGCGCCGCACGGAAATTGCACGCGAAATGTTGGCGGGCATCGTTAACGCTGTTGCCGCACCATAATTCAAGTTTTCATTACATCCATGCAACTTCGTTACCTCAATCGACGCTTCGTAGCATGTTCCTAATGAAAATTGAGAAAAGATATGATTGAAGATATTAAATCATTTAGTTATCACATAGGCTGGCGCTCCCGTGGACGTCATCCAGGTCATCATGCCAGTACACAACGCGGTATGGGTATGGAGTTTCGTGGGCATACCACTCTACTTTCATACCCTGACCCACGGCGAATTGATATTCGCCAAACCATACGTGACCCGCTTGAGCAAGTATATGTGCGTCTTTTTAATCAAAAGAGTGCGACACCTGTTTACGTAATTTGCGACCTATCTGGCAGTATGAATTTTGGTGCTAAGCAAAGAAAAATTAAGCTTGCGGCACAAATCGCCGAGTCAGTCGCACAATCTGCCAGCCAAAATCATGATCCATTTGGCTTTATCGGCTTTGATGAAATCGTGCGTGAAGATTGGATCAGCACATCTTCTTTCAAATCTTACCGTGCGATTGCTATGGCCGAATCGTTAAAAGAATATCATCCAGAACCTGTTAATTGTAATGGTATCACTGAGGTTTATCGCTACTTACCGCGTGAACGCTCGTTGGTATTTTTAATCTCTGACTTTCATATTCCTAATAATATATTAGAAGAATCTTTGTCTAACCTTTTGCGCCATCACATAATACCGATTGTATTGTGGGACTCTGCTGAATATAAAAACCTACCAGAGTTTGGTTTAACTAATGTTTCTGATGCAGAAACAGGTGAAAAACGTACGCTATTTTTACGCAAAAATTTACGCGAAAAAATTGTTGCTTCATTTGAAAAGCGTAGGCAAGAAATCTATGATCTTTTTATGCGCTTTGACATGCCGCCTTTTTATGTTGAAGGTGAATTTGATGCAGATTTACTCACAGAATATTTTCACCAATTTGTTGCAGCCTAGATCACTTTATATTGAGATCCCTGCTATTAAAACCATTGCTATTTAATAAGTAAAATTTAACATCATGAAAAAATTCATTCACATTTTTTACCTAGCCCTAACATTAGGCGCAATTTCAGCAGGTATATTACCAAACATAGCCTATGCGATAGATAGTCAAAATCTACCTGATGTGAAAGAAGGGATTGTGACGATTAAGACCATAGACCCAGTTAAATTGGTCGGCTATACCGTGGGCGATGTGATTGAACGTGAAGTCATTCTCAACATTAAAGCACCTTATGCATTAATTGAAACATCGCTACCGATTACTGGTTACGAGAAAAGATACAAAGGCCAAGTAATTGGTATTGAGCTTAAAAGTGTAAGCCATACCAAGGAAGTAAACGATGACAACACCACCTTTGATATTAAATTAGCTTACCAAGTATTTACCAATAACGTAGTAGCAAAAAATGCCGCACTTGGACCTGAATACCTTAATTTAATTAATACTAAAGATAGCAAAGATTTAGTGAAGTATCGTATACCTAGCCTAGATATTGCCATTTCACCCATCGCAATTTTTGGTCAGGTGAAGATCGAAAACAATATGAGTGGCTTCCGTGGACCACTGTTATTAAGTGATGCTAATGAAAAAAGGCGGCTTAAAGTCGCTGTTATCGTACTTGCTATCAGCTTATTAGGTTTACTTTACATACTTGGTATGCGTGCTTGGTTACCACGCATGGGTGGTGCTTTTGCAAAAGCTTACCGTGCTACACGCAAATCTCCCAATACACCCGAAGGCTTAAAACTAGCTGTTTCTAAAGTGCATGAATCTTTGAATGCCACTGCAACTATGAGTGTTTTTAGCACGAATTTGGATGAATTTTTAGCTAGGAAACCAAACTTTGCACCGATGAAAGTAGAGATTGAAAAGTTTTTTAGCCTATCTCGTCATGTATATTTTGAACCAAATGCAGCGCACAGCGCAGGTAATGAGCCGCTCAATTGGTTGAGAGGGTTTACCCGCCGCTGTCGTGATTGTGAACGCGGCTTAACACCTGAAGCGGAGTCTATGAATACTGACGCTAAAAAGACTAAGGCTTAAATCATGGCGTTCTCTCATCCATGGTTGCTATGGTTGCTGCCACTTGCAATATTGCCGCTGCTGCTGCAGCGTGCACATGCAAAGCACTATTCTTGGGTCGACATGCTGCCTGCTGATCCTTTATCAGACTTGGTTGGTCTATTACTAAAAGTGTTTGCAGTACTCACACTGGTTTTTATTATTGTAGGGCTAGCAGCGCCACATACAAACGAACAGAAAGTTGAACGTATTGGTGTAGGTGCGCAAATTGCATTGGTATTAGACCGTAGCGCTAGTATGGATGATCCTTTTTCCGGCACTACCGATGCTACTGGCAATACCACCGTCGGCGAAACCAAATCTGTAGCTGCGGCAAGACTCATTACGAATTTTGTTAAATCTCGCCAGCAAGATATGTTTGGCATGATTACTTTTAGTAACTCGGCCATGTATGTATTGCCGCTTAGCGAAAACAAAAAAGCCATTATTGCTGCAGTTCAAGCGACTGGTGGCAACGCCTTATTTCAAACCAACATCGGTAGCGGCTTAACCAGTGGCGCTGGTTTATTCGATAAAATTCCAGATTCAGGCTCACGTGCACTGATTTTGTTATCAGACGGCGGAGGTCGTATGGATGCAGGAACACAGCAGAAAATCAAAGACTGGTTTGATCGTTTGCATATTAGCCTTTACTGGATTGTGCTGCGCCAGCCGGGTGGATTAAGTATTTTTAATACCACATACAAACCACCAGAGAATGCAGCATTACCGCCTGAGATAGAGTTGAATGAATATTTCAAAACCTTGAGGTCGCCTTTTAAAGCCTATGAAGCTGAAGATCCAAAATCATTACAATTGGCAATGAACGATATTAATAATCGTGAAAAAAAACCCATTAAATACTTTGAAAAAATTCCTGGTCACGATTACTCGGATGCTTGCTTTATTATCGCCGCGTTGATGATTGGATTATTGTTAGGTGTGAAATATTTAGAGGTTAAAACATGGCACTAAACTCATTAAGCGTTAAAGAATCATCTTTTGTAAAAATCACGCGATTCTTTACAGTCACCAAAATTACTTGGTTACTTATTGTAGTCGCAATCATTTCAGCTTTTAGCTCGGCATATTCATATAACCGTATTAAACAAATTGATGCTTTTAATCTAGCCGTGAGTACGGGAAAGCCGCCTGAAACTGACTTACAAAGCTTTGAAGCTAAGTTTGCTACAGCATTCTGGTTAGCAAAGAATGAACGCTACAAGGAAGCAACCTTATTGTTTACCAAAGCAATTAACACAGCAAATACATCACAAAAAGCGGCTATTCAATATAACCTAGGTAATATTTTCTTTAGACGCGGTTTAATTATCAATGGCGCTAATATGACCGTGCGTGACGAAGCTGAATATCTATTCCGCCAAGCTAAAACGGCTTACCAACAGTCGTTAAGGCTAGACAACTCATATTGGGATGCACGACACAATATGGATAGGATTTTAACCATGTTGCCAGGCACACCAACACCAGGGGTGGGTGAAAGTGATACTCCAGGTTTGATTATGGGTAGTATTCCAGTGGGATTGCCGTAAAGGTAGGTGAATTATGCATAAACTTTTTAACTACTTTCGTCATCGTCATGATGCTGCATTGCTGCTAGCCGCACTGTTACTGCTAATAACCTCCCTATTCAACCCAAAAATACCGGTTAAAAGAGATATTTACAGCTATATGTTTGTGGTTGATATTTCACAAAGTATGAATGTGATTGATAAAAAACTTGATGGAAAACCAGCGACTAGAATCGCTTTTACGCAAGATATGCTACACAAGGTAATCGGGGAATTACCCTGTGGCACGAATGTGAGTATGGCACTATTTGCTGGGGTCAGCATAGCGGCACTTTACACGCCTATAGAAGTATGTGATAACTTTGATGCAATTAACGATACGATAGATCACTTAGATTGGCGTACAGCTTGGTCTGGCAATAGTAGGATACGTACAAGCATGTTGGGTGTTGCAAGAACCATACGCTCATTCCCAGAACCAGCTCAAGTAGTATTTTTTACCGATGGCGAAGAAGCTCCGAAATTGCATGTGTTCAATACACAGGATTTAACTAATTTTCAGGGCGGCGAAGGCTGGATACTAGTAGGTATCGGAAGCGATCAAGGTACGCCGATTCCTAAATTAGACGAGCATAACCAATTGATTGGTTACTGGTCTGGTGAAAGTTTTGCCATGCAACCAGGTATCGCACAAATTTCAGAAGCAAACATTGGTGTACGTGATGACAACGTTGCAGGTGGCGCCAGTGACCGCTATTTATCTAAGTTAGATGAAACATATCTAAAAACACTTTCTAAAGAAGTGAATGGTGTGTATGTGCGTGGTGATGGTGTGCAAGACGTACTAGGCGCGATGAAGAATCAAAAGCCAGCACGTCGTGATAAAGCCGGCTTTGAAATACGTTGGATACTAGCTGGCTTGGCTGGGATATTATTTATACTGGCGTATACACCAAAACATCCATTAAAAGAATTGAACATGCAATGGCGTAATTTGTTGAATCGTAAACGTAGAACTAAAGTAGTACCTTCAATAAATCCTAACATTTAAGCCTTATTGCCATTTAAGACTTATGGTTGAGTTGGTTACTCCAACGCAACCAAACACGCAACTGCCTGTAACTCTCAGCATGAATAGCATCAGGGAAAATAATCAAGGCATGTCCAAATAAACCCTGTAGCCACGGTGCATCTTCAACTCGGCTATTAACTACAGTTAAATAAGGCGTTACAGTACTGTCTTTTTCCAACTTCACGTCCAATGTCTTTCCATCTTTACGTATTAATTGCAATTGATTTTTACTGTCTACTTTAAGTGTGATGTATGAGCTTGGCAGACTCAGCAACCCATGTTTAAGCACTGCATAAACTGCCGACATGATGCTCATGAGAATCAAGATTAATTTAATCTGGCTAGGCATCGCAAGCAGCATTACAATACAACACGCAGCAACGCCCATTAGCGTAAATAGTGCGGTGAATATCATTGAAGGCTTGAAATTAAGCTGTATTGGCTTCATATAATGACGAGTAAGTTATTTAAGTAAAGGTTAGCATGCACATGCAACAATGGCACCAATTTCTTCAAGATTCAACGCCTGACATAATCATTGAAAACAATAAAGTCACCAGCTTTGGCGACTCTGCCGCTGAGCGTTTAGCGCTCGCCAATGATACTGTAATCTGCGATCTTTCTCATTTAGGACTACTAGAATTAGAAGGGGCAGATACGCTCACATTTTTGCAAGGCCAAGTGACCAATGATATTAAATTATTGGATGGCCATAATGCGCATTACACAGCTTATTGCAGCCCCAAGGGCCGCATGCTCGCACTGTTTCTAGCATTTAGCCATTATGATCATGTGCATTTACAAATGCCAAAAGAACTCATTGAATCGATTACTAAGCGCTTAAAAATGTATGTCATGCGCAGTAAAGTTGAGATTAAAGATGTGTCAGAATCTATTATAAAAATGGGTTTAAACGGCAATAACGCTGTCGAATTACTCAAACCTTTATTTAACGAAGTGCCACAAAACGATTATGAGCTAGTCAGCTCAGAAAATGGGGTGCTAGTAAGACTGCCCAGTGCAATACCGCGTTATGAAATCTTTACTGACGC
>JBKJRF010000011.1:0-4392 GCA_046594825.1 Methylotenera sp. | reverse complement strand
GTTGCCAGTTGCACTGCTATCAATTGACACTTCTTTAACAGCTGAGGTATCAGCGCCAGTATCTGCAGCTTTTGGGGCGGTTTGTGCCGGGCTTTTATCTTCAACCTTCACTGGAGCGGTCGTCATTGGCGTGCTTTTACAAGCAGCCAAGACTAATGCCAGTACTAAACTGCTTAAAATTTTTGTATTCCACGTAGATTTATTCATATTACTCTCCTTAAAAATGATACTTAAACTAGATACTTAAAAAATAACTTACTAAAAATAATGACTAAATGACCACAACTGGATTAAATATCTCATCAACTACAATGCTTACAGGTAACTTTGAATAACCTGATACTTAATAAACTCTATTTGATTAATGGACCCCAAGCCGGTTCGCGTACATCACCACCAGACTCGCTCAAACGCTGTTTTACCCTGCCATCTGATGATACTGCTGCTAGAGCACCTCGACCACCTGCACGAGTTGCATACAAGATCACACGGCCATTAGGCGCAAAACTTGGCGACTCATCTTGAGCACCCTCGCTTAATAACTGCACTTGTCCATTGCTTAAATCTTGCAAGGCAACACGAAATTTACCTCCATCATTACGGATCATCGCTAATGATTTTCCGTCAGGTGACAAACGTGGGCTTACATTATAAGCACCTTCAAACGTCACCCGTTGCGGCTCGCCACCACTTGAGGACACCTTATAAATTTGCGGCTTGCCACCGCGGTCTGAACTAAAGTAGATCCATTTAGCATCTGCAGACCATGTAGGCTCAGTATCAATCGCGTTGCTTGAAATAAGCTGTTTCAATCCAGAACCATCTGCATTAATGATATATAACTGAGAGTTAGCGCCATAGGTAAGCACAATCGCTAATCTATTACCATCTGGTGCCCATGCTGGAGCACTGTTATTACCTTTAAAATTGGCAAGCACCATGCGCTGACCGCTCAATGATTGCACGAATACAATTGGCTTTTTCTTTTCAAACGATACATAAGCAATCTTGCTGCCATCTGGCGACCAGGTCGGTGAAATAATCGGTTCGTTTGAAGACACCATGGTCAACGGGTTTACTCCATCTGCATCTGCGACTTGCAGCATGTAACGGCCTTTAGCCTTGTTAATGTAAGCGATGCGGCTAGCAAATAAGCCTGACTCACCCGTCAGTTTTTGATAAATAGCATCGGCAATTTTATGCGCAGTAATTCTAACCTGGCTAGGCGTAATGTTGTATTGCATACCAGTAAGCTGCGTTTGTTTAAGTACATCCGCCAACTGAAAAGTCACTTTTAGACGATTGCCTGACACAGCTTCAACATTGCCTACCGCCAAAGCTTGCGCCTGTAAAGCTACCCACTCCGCATATTTAACTTGTGTGATATCGGTTGGTCGGCTGGCCACGCCACCGGTTTCTAGCACGCGAAATAAACCGCTACGCTTTAAATCGGCGGTAATGATAGTACTGATATTTTCTTGAGTATTTACGCCACCAAATGGCACAATAGCCACAGGCACTTGTTGTGCGCCACCGCCGCTAATTTCAATTTCCAAAGCCGCGTTAGCAACTGATGCAATTAAAAAACCTGCAGAAAGTATTGCGAATCGAAATATGTTCATAGGCTGCTTAATGTCTTCTTAATATATTTATCTGGCACTTGAATAAAAATTCTAATGTGAATTTCTTAACGTTAAAATTTAAAATCCTTGGTTTAGGACTATAGAGGATTAGTTAAATTCTACTGCAATCACATTTTGACGCCACACGATTTACACTTTGTTACATTCAACACTTAAATAAATCAATTCAAAGATTAACTTCCATCATTAGGTCGAAATGTTAATTTTAAGTTTCTAAACTGCGAAAAAAGTGAGCTGTCGCTAGGTAAAGGCAAGGGCTCAGAGGCCATGATAGCCCGTTCTACTGCTTCATCGCAGGCGGTATTACCACTAGATTTAATCAACTTCGGACTGCCACTCAACTGCCCTGTTGGCAGCAAACCAATATCGAACTTGAGTTCTGGATTACCATCGCCACATAAAGATTTATTGACGTTTCCACGAATCTTAGTACGAATTTTGTTTTGATATTCGCCAATTACACCAGCGTTAGCAGCTGCTTTTTCCCCTAATGCCTGCTGATTACTTTGCGTTTTTTCGTCAGCCAAAGCTTCTTGCTGCAACTGCTTAAGTGCATCTTTCTGTGCTTTTGCTTTGTTTTCTTTTATTTGCTTTTCTCTGTCACGCAGATCATCTTCCCGTGCAGCTTGTGCGACTTTCTTTATTGCTTCCTCTTTTTTAAGCTTTTCATCTATCTTTTTTTGCTCAAGTTCTTTCTTTTTCTTTTCAAGTGCAATATCTACTTTAGGCTCTTGTTTTATTACTTCTTTTGGCTTCTCTACCGGCTCCACTTTAGGCACAGGCTTAGGCTCCTCTTTCACCACTGGCTCTGGCGGCGGCACTGGCTTCTGCACCTCTGTATTTGGCAAACTATCCCATAACTCCACCTCAGCAATATTTACAGGATGTGTGGTTTTCCAATTGAATGAAATCAATAGTGCAATCAATAGCACCACATGCACACCGACTGAAAGCATGCCCGCTTTGAATGTATCTATATTATCGCGCTTACGTAACATGTTTTAGGTTGTTAGTTTTATGTTGTAGTTTTTAGCTTGCGGGCTTTAATAAGAGCCCGACTTTATCAACCTTATTTTGCTTGAGCAAATCCATCAACCCAATCACATCGTCATATTTCACATTTTTATCAGCGGCAATCACTACTGATCGATCAGGTGATTTTGCGAGCGCTTTACGTACCGCTAAAAGTAGTTCATCGCGAGCCATCGGTTTGCTTTCAAGCTCTATTTTGTTATTGAGCTTTACAGTCAGCACCACCGGTGGCACTTGAGGCTGCTTCAAAGCTTGTCCAACTTTTGGCAGATCGACAACGCCAGGATTAGTCATTGGTGCAGTGACCATGAAAATAACCAGCAACACCAAAGTAACATCAATATAAGGCACAACATTAATCTGGTTCATCAAACGGCGTTTACGAGTGCGTGACATCGCGTTATGCCCTTATGACTTACGTTGCAAAATATTAGTGAATTCTTCCATAAAACTCTCGTATCGCACTGATAGGCGATCAACACTGGAAGCGAATCTATTGTAAGCAATGACTGCTGGAATCGCTGCAAACAAACCAATCGCTGTTGCTACCAGAGCCTCTGCAATACCAGGGGCCACTTGGCTCAACGTTGCTTGTGCCACATTGGACAACCCTCTAAACGCATTCATAATGCCCCATACTGTGCCAAACAGACCTATATACGGACTCACAGAACCTACTGAAGCGAGAAAAGGTAAGTGTGCGTCTAGGTCATCCAACTCGCGATTATAGGCAGCGCGCATAGCACGACGCGAACCTTCCATCACATCCGAGACTTCCATACGTGCTTGTTGTTTATGTCGCACATACTCCTTAAAACCTGCTTCGAATATGCTGGCCATACCTTGTGGTTTGCGACGGCCAGCAGTGAGGCCATCAAATAGTTTATTTAAGTCTCCACCTGTCCAAAATGAATTTTCAAAGTCTTCTGCATTAGTCTCCGCGCGTTTAATAGTTGCCACTTTAATAAAAATGTACCACCAAGAAAATAGCGAAGTGATGAGCAACACCACCAACACAAATTGCACAGGTAGGCTTGCGCCTGCTACTAGCGAGAAAATTGACATATCATCGGCAACACTTACACTCATATTTGCTCCACTTAATTTTTACTTCAAGTTTTTTACTTCAGGTTTTTGGTTTTTAACTCACGGTTTTTGAAACAAACTATTTGAATTATAGTATTTGAATTACGGTTTTTGAACCATCGTTTGTTTAATAATTTCGGGGATAGTTACAGGTTTAAAGGTCACCGCATCTACGCAGGCTAACTTCACAGTAGCTTCTAGCAATAATTGTGAATCACGCATAATCGTTTGTAAAAATCCCATACTACCAAAGCCCAGTTTAACCCGCTGACTTTTAATTTCAAGCATGTCATTAAAAAGTGCAGGGCTTTTGAATGTAATTGTCATGCTATGCACCACAAATATTATACCTAACTCGCTTTTAAGCATGGGTTGCTCAAAACCAAGCGCACGTAACCATTCAGTTCGTGCACGCTCCATAAAGTTCAAATAATTTGCGTGATAAACCACGCCGCCACTATCAGTATCTTCGTAATAAACGCGAATCGGCCAGCTAAATATAGGTTTGATTAAATCGTTGCTTAAATCTTTATCTTTACTCAAATCAGAACGACTCAATCCTGCCATCCCTCACTGTTAGTTAAGTGTTTTGGCTTCTGTAGACCAAAATGTTGATATGCCATACTTGTTA
>JBKJRF010000009.1:0-18531 GCA_046594825.1 Methylotenera sp. | reverse complement strand
TGCTGGTATTCCTTGCACGCCTGGTAGTGATGGTAACTTAGAGAATTTAGATGAGGCAGTTACATTAGCCGGGAAAATTGGCTACCCAGTGATGTTGAAAGCAACGAATGGCGGTGGTGGTCGTGGTATTCGTCGTTGTGATAGTGAAAAAGAATTACTTAGTAACTACGACCGCGTTATTTCTGAAGCGAGTAAGGCTTTTGGTAAGCCTGAAGTATTTTTAGAGAAATGTGTCGTTAATCCACGCCATATTGAAGTGCAAATCTTGGCCGACTCCACAGGGAGTGTCATTCACTTATTTGAGCGTGACTGCTCGATACAGCGTCGGAATCAAAAATTAATTGAAATTGCACCCTCGCCCCAATTAAGCCAAGCACAACGTGAATATATCGGTGGTTTAGCGGTTAAAGCAGCAAAAGCAGTAGGTTATGAAAACGCCGGTACCGTGGAGTTTTTACTAGACTCTGACAATACCTTCTATTTTATGGAAATGAACACACGTTTGCAGGTTGAACATACCGTAACAGAGACTATTACTGGCATTGATATCGTTCAAGAACAAATTCGTATTGCGTACGGCTTACCACTGCAATATAAGCAAAAAGATGTGCAGTTTAGAGGCTATGCGATGGAGTTCCGCATTAATGCAGAAGATCCTAAAAATGATTTTCTCCCTAGCTTTGGTAAAATTACCCGCTACTATGCACCAGGTGGTCCTGGTGTGCGTATGGATGCCGCGATTTATACTGGCTATGAAATTCCACCCTATTACGATTCCATGTGTGCAAAATTGACAGTATGGGCACTCAATTGGGATAGCGTTATTGAACGTGGGCGTCGTGCATTGGACGATATGTTGATTTACGGGGTAAAAACTACCATCCCATATTATCAAGAGATTTTAAAGCATGAAGATTTTCGAAACGCTGACTTCAATACCAGCTTCGTAGAGTCACATCCCGAGCTTACTAATTATGCGAATGAAATTCCACCTGCATTGATAGCTGCTGCTATTTCTGCTGCTATTGCAGCGCATGAAGGTGTTTAGTTTTTAAATATCAATTAAAAACAAATAATTATATAAATATATTAAAGTGAATTAAGAGTTTAAATTATGGCAAAAATACAAGTTACCGAGCTGGTTTTACGAGATGGGCATCAATGCCACATTGCAACACGTATGCGCACTGAAGATATGTTGCCAATTTGCGCAAAGCTAGATGCAATCGGCTTTTGGTCATTAGAGGCTTGGGGCGGCGCTACTTTTGATGCGTGTGTACGTTACCTGAAAGAAGACCCTTGGGAGCGCTTAAAATCATTACGTAAGGCATTACCTAACTCTCGTATTCAAATGTTATTGCGTGGCCAAAACCTGCTTGGTTATCGCCATTATTCTGATGATGTTGTGCGCGCATTCGTGCAAAAGTCTGCAGATAACGGCGTTGATGTATTCCGTATTTTTGATGCGTTAAACGACACACGTAATCTGCGAGTATCTGTTGAAGCTGTTAAAAATGCAGGGAAACATGCTGAAGGCACAATTAGCTATACAACCAGCCCTGTGCATGACGTAGCACACTTTGTAGGTATTGCTAAAGAGCTTGAAGCAATGGGCAGTGACACGATTGCCATTAAAGACATGGCTGGATTACTCACACCGCAAGCGACTGTTGAGTTGGTTAAAGCGTTAAATGCGAATGTAAACCTACCGATTCATATTCATAGTCATTCCACCAGTGGCCTGGCAAGCATGAACATGTTGCGCGCGATTGAGAATGGTGCTGTCATGGTAGATACTTGCACCGCTGCATTTTCAGAAGGTGCGAGCCATCCTACTACAGAGAGCATGATCGCAGCATTGCAAGGGACTGAGTTTGATACTGGCTTAGACATTGCCGCTGTGCAAGAGGTTACCGCCTACTTCCGAGAAGTACGCAAAAAATATTGGCAGTTTGAGAGTGAGTTCACTGGGGTGGATACGCGAGTATTGTTGAATCAAGTACCAGGCGGCATGATTTCAAACTTAAGCAATCAGCTTAAAGAACAAGGCGCACTAGACCGTATGGATGCTGTGTTAGCCGAGATTCCATTAGTACGTAAAGATCTTGGTTATATTCCATTGGTTACACCAACCTCACAAATTGTTGGCACACAGGCTGTATTGAACGTAATGACTGGGCAACGTTATAAATCCATTACTAATGAAGTAAAAAATTACTTCTTGGGTCAATATGGCAAAGCGCCTAGTGAAGTCAATGAAGCAATTAAAAAACTAGCGATTGGTAATGCAGAGCCAATTACTTGTCGTCCAGCAGATTTATTAGAGCCTGAAATGGTTCGACTCACCAGTGAGTCAGAGCGTTTTGCACAATCTGAAGAAGATGTGTTGACCTATGCAATGTTCCCAGACATTGGCAAAACTTTCTTACAAGCGCGCAGTACTGGTTCATTAGAGCCTGAGGTGCTACTAGATAAAGCTTCAATGAATGCTTCAGCTTCACGTTATGCTCCGAGTGAATTTAAGGTGACATTGCATGGCGAGACTTTCCATATCAACTTAACCGGTAGTGGCCACGCTGGTGAAGAAAAACGTCCCTTCTATGTATCTATAGATGGCATTGCAGAAGAAGTAATGGTTGAAACCTTGAGCGAAATCGAAGTGTCAGGTGGCAATATCAATGGCGGTAAAAAGAAAGCTACCTCTGGTGTTGGTAAAAGCGGCCGCCCTCGCCCTTCGCACAATGGTCACGTAACTACTTCAATGCCAGGTACCATTGTTGCTGTAAAAGTTAAAGCAGGTGACAAAGTGGTTGCAGGTGATGGTGTATTAGTCATTGAAGCAATGAAAATGGAAAATGAAATTCAAGCATCAACTACGGGGGTTGTGGTAGCGGTACATGTAATTAAGGGCGATACCGTAACGCCTGATGAGTCATTACTTGAAATTCAGCCTGAATAACTATTGGTAGTTTGAATAAAAGCCGACAGAATCACGCTGTCGGCTTTTTATTTACATATACAATTAAATTTATAAATTGAAACCATAAAAATGAATTCCAAGCTAATTCTTGCATCCTCTTCTATTTATAGACATGAGCTATTAACGCGTCTGCAGTTACCATTTACTTGTATTTCACCGGATGTGGATGAAAGCCCGTTACTAAATGAGCTACCGCAAGAAACTGCCTTGAGACTGGCTCAAGTAAAGGCACGTAAAGTTGGCTCAACCAATCCAAGTGCACTGATTATTGGGTGTGACCAAGTGGCTACATTAGATAATATCCAGTTAGGAAAACCGCTTACTCACGATAATGCGACTAAACAATTACGCCTGATGCGTGGCCGCGAGGTAATTTTTCATAGTGCGTTATGTCTCTACAATCCTACAACACACACTATGCAGGCTGAGGTTGTACCCTATATAGTGCGATTTCGAGATTTAAGTGATGGGCAAATTGAGAACTATCTCATTAAAGAGCAACCCTATCATTGTGCTGGCAGCGCAAAATCAGAAGGGTTGGGTATTGCCATCATAGAAAAAATGACTGGTGATGACCCTAATGCATTAATAGGCTTGCCGCTTATCAAGTTGGTGAGCATGTTACAAAAAGAAGGCGTCAACGTAATTTAACTACGCTCGTTATCTGCTTTGCTTGATGATTTAGCCAGAGGTATTTAACTGATGCTTAGTCTCAACTTTCTAAATTGGAGATTTTAATGTTCAAGCGTCATACCCTAGCAGTTGTGGTTCTATGTACTTTAACCATTACACCATTTTCTATGGGAGCTATAGCTTCTGAAGCCAATGAAATTAGAAGCACTATTAACGATCAACAAAGTGTTGCCGTCACTATTTACAATAACAATCTAGCCCTAGTTAAAGATCAACGTAAAGTTAAATTGGGCAGCGGTTTACAAAAATTAGCACTTCGTGATGTGAGTGCACAAATGCGTGCGGAAACTGCTCTACTGCGTAGCTTGAGTAATCCTGGTAGCTTTTCTACCCTAGAGCAAAACTTTGATTTTGATTTATTGACCCCAGAAAAATTGCTTGAAAAATTTGTAGGTAAAACTGTCTCTCTTGTCAAAACAAACCCCTCAACAGGTGAAGAAAAAACTGAGCAAGCCACGGTACTATCAGCCAATAATGGCGTAGTACTTAAAATTGGCAATCGCATTGAAACAGGCCAATTCTTTACAGATGGAAAGTCGGGACGTATTGTCTACGACTATATTCCAGCTAACCTAAGAGATCGCCCCACACTTGTTACACAGGTCAATAACAAGACTATTGCTGAACAAACAATCGAGCTCAGTTATTTAACTGGTGGTTTAGGTTGGAAGGCAGATTATGTCGCCGAACTAAGTCCAAAAGAAGATTCTGTTGATTTATCTGGTTGGGTAACACTTACAAATACTAGTGGCGCCACATACAATAATGCCAAATTACAATTGGTGGCAGGTGATGTAAATCGCGTACAAGAAAATTATCCACGCGCGATGGCAATGCGTAAAAATCTAGAGATGATAGCTGCGGATGCAGCAGCACCGATTGCAGAAGAGTCGTTATTAGAATATCACTTATATTCTTTAGATCGCCCGACGACCATTGCTGAGAATCAAACAAAACAAGTTGCGCTGCTCTCAGCATCTAATGTGCCTGCCCGTAAGGAACTAGTATTGCGAGGGGCAGACTATTATTATCAAGGACAATTTGGTGACCTAGGTACAAAAATGAAGGTCGGAGTATTTGTTGAATTTGATAATAAAGAAGCATCTAAATTAGGCACGCCATTACCAAAAGGTATCATGCGGGTATACAAAAAAGATAACCAAGGTAATGCACAATTTGTGGGTGAAGATAATATTGACCACACACCTAAAAATGAAGTGGTGCGTCTTAAATTAGGTGAAGCTTTTGATGTAACTGCCGATAAAAAACAAACTGATTTTAAAATCCTACCACGCCTATCAAAAGGTAATAGTG
The DNA here is from genome assembly GCA_046594825.1 of Methylotenera sp. Classification (GTDB taxonomy): domain Bacteria; phylum Pseudomonadota; class Gammaproteobacteria; order Burkholderiales; family Methylophilaceae; genus Methylotenera. The sequence continues at coordinate 13,544 of JBKJRF010000009.1, read as the reverse complement.
CATATGAAAGTGCTTATCAAATAATATTGAAAAATGCGAAAAAAGAAAAAGTGCTGGTAACGGTTCAAGAGCCAATCACTGGTGATTGGAAAATCACTTCTGAAAGCCAACCGCACCAAAAAGTGAATAGTCAGTTGGTGGTTTGGAAAGTTGAAATACCTGCTGAAGGTAGTACTACACTCAACTATCGCGCTGTAGTTAAGTATTAAGCAAAATATTTACTAAATAATAAATTTAAACTAGGAATCCTGTGATATTTGGAACGCTCTATCTAATCCCTGTAACGCTTGGCGATGATAACATCAACAGGGTGCTGCCTTCAGAAGTAGTAAGTATTGCGCAGAAACTTGATATATTTGTCGTTGAAAATGAAAAGACTGCACGTTACTTTTTAAGCACGATTAAAACCATTAAGCCCGTACGTGAACTAGAAATGCATACTTTAAATGAACATACTACAGACCAAGAACTACCTAATTTATTAAAGCCACTGCTATCAGGATTTGATGTGGGTTTAATGAGTGAGGCCGGCTGTCCAGGTATTGCTGACCCTGGGGCAAAACTCGCAGAATTAGCCCATGCTAAAGGGGTTAGAGTGATGCCCTTAGTGGGTCCTAGCTCAATTTTATTAAGCTTAATGGCATCAGGCTTTAATGGTCAACGTTTCACTTTTCTAGGTTACATACCAGCCGATAAAGCCGCTCGCATTCAACGCTTAAAAGACATTGAAAGAACTTCAGCTAAACATCATGAAACGCAAATTTTCATCGAAACACCCTACCGTAACCAACATCTATTAGAAGATATTTTGGCGCACTGCCATCCAACAACCAAATTATGCATTGCTTGCAATATCAGCTTAAAAGATGAACTTATCGTGAGTAGATCGGTTGCCGCATGGAAGAAGTCAACTTTGCCTGACTTGCATAAAAAACCTACAGTGTTTTTATTGCTGGCCTGATAGTTGATAGATTATCCAGTAATATTTTAGCCAAGTAACTTTTTAACTGGCGCATAGCTAAGTCTATGTATAGCTGAAACGCCATGTAAAGTCAGCATTTCAATATGAAATGCTGTTGGGTAACCTTTATGTTTTGCAAACCCATATTGTGGATATTGCTTGTCTAACTCATATAACTCATCATCTCGCGCTACTTTTGCGAGTATAGATGCAGCTGAAATCGCTTGCACTTTACTGTCGCCCTGCACAACTGCTTCACATGGCAAATCAATTTTTGGGCATTTATTACCATCCACTTGTACTAAGTCAGGTATCAAATTGAATTTTTTATGAAGCTGTAGCTGTGCATTTTCTATTGCACGTTTCATAGCTAATAAGCTTGCTTGCAAAATATTGATACTATCAATTTCTTCTACGCTGCTACTAGCAATCGCCCAAGCAAGTGCGTGTTGCTTGATTTCAATACTCAGTGCATCACGTTTTTTTTTCGAGAGTTTTTTTGAGTCTGTCAATCCCAATATTGGCCTGTCTGGATTCAAAATCACCGCTGCAGCATAAACTGCTCCAGCAAGAGGGCCTCGCCCTGCTTCATCAGCGCCGCAAATTAGCTGGATTGATAGCTTAAGCATATACAGCAATTATGCTAAATGGGAGAGAATCGCGACAGCGGCTTTTTCAGCTGTATTCTGCCGTAAGCTATGATGTATCTTAGTGAACTCTTCTTTAATTTCAGCGGCATAATTAGTATCACTTACCAATCTCAGGGCAACCTCTGCAAGTTTTTCAGGAGTTGAATCATCTTGCAATAGCTCGGGCACGACAAACTTATCAGCTAAAATATTTGGCAGCCCTACATAAGCTTGCAGACGCATACGTTTGAGTAATTGCCAGCTGAGTTTAGACATTCTGTAGGTAATGACCATCGGCTTTTTAAGTAGCGCAGCCTCTAGCGTAGCTGTACCAGATGCTACAATCACTACATCAGCAGCCTCCATGGCATCATGTGCATGGCCAAATAATATTTGAATTGGCAATATTTCAGGCTCATGAAATATTGCCAATTCAAATATTTGACGTGTTTCACGCGTAATTAAAGGCACTAAGAATATTGCATTTGGATGGGCAGCGTAAATAAGCTTAGCTGTTTTAACAAACAATTGCGCATGTTGTTGCACTTCACTTTGACGGCTACCTGGCAGCATGGCAATTACTAATGCTGATGATTTTAACTTTAGACCTTCACGTGCGGCTGTGGTATCCGGCTCAATTGGCAGTATATCTGCTAACGGATGGCCGACATAAGTAACAGGAATACTTGCCTGTTGGTACAACGCCGGCTCAAAAGGAAATAGTGCAAGCATGTGTGTAACCGCCTGCTTAATTTTATTGATGCGATTTTTACGCCATGCCCAAATAGATGGGCTGACGTAATGAATGGTTTTAACACCTTTATTTTTGAGTTTTTTCTCTAACCAAAAGTTAAAGTCCGGCGCATCGATGCCAATAAATAAATCTATCGGGTTATTTAATAAATGTTTGAGCAGTTGTTTACGAAGCCTAAGTAAACCAAACAAATGTTTAATCACTTCAACATAGCCACGCACAGACAATCGCTCCATAGGGAACAGTGAGTGAGCCCCTTCACTCATCATCTTAGGGCCTGCAATACCGACAAATTCAATATCAGCACGTTTTTGTTTTAAAGCCTGAATAAGATGACTGCCAAGCAAATCACCAGAGGCCTCTCCCGCCACAATACCTATTCTAAGCATATAGATACTAACTTAACGGATGATGCCGCGAGTAGAGACGTTTAAAAAATCAGTAAGTAGTGCAATTTCAGGCGTAGAGCCTTGCATAGCTGCAAGTTCAATTTTTGCCTCTTCTAATGTAAGACCGTTGCGATATAACGCTTTGTAGGCACGTTTGATTTGTAAAATACTTTCTGCTGAAAATCCACGGCGTTTTAAACCTTCAGCATTGATGCCATGTGGCTTAGCATCGTATCCAGCAGCTGTTACATATGGCGGAATATCTTTAAAAACTACAGAACCAACGGCCGTAATGACATGCGATCCAATTTTGCAAAATTGATGAATGAGGGTAAAGCCGCCTAAAATAGCGTAGTCATCCATCTCGACATGGCCTGCAAGTGATGAGTTATTAGCTAAAATAGTATGGTTGCCAATAGTGCAATCATGAGCAATGTGTACATATGCCATGATCCAGTTGTCGTTACCAATTTTGGTGGTACCTTTATCTTGTATGGTACCGCGATTAAACGTACAAAACTCTCGAATGGTATTGTTATCGCCAATTTCTAATAGAGTGGGTTCACCATTATATTTTTTATCTTGTGGCGCTTCACCTAAAGAGGAGTATTGAAAAATATGGTTATTTTTACCAATATTAGTTGGGCCATTGATAATGACATGCCCAGCAACACGCGTGTCTGCATCTATTTTGACATTGGCACCGATAATAGAATATGGCCCAACTTCAACACTTGAGTCTAACTCAGCAGTAACGTCTATTATGGCCGTTGGATGAATTTTTGGTACTTGCATTGTAACTTCGCTTTTACTTATTTTGATTTCTTTGCAGGGCTTGCAAATTTTATTAGCTTTGCCAAGTTTAGTGATTAAATTTCTACTGACTTACTTCTCAGTTTTATCAATCGCTTTTAATATGCACATCATTTGTGCTTCTGCTACTACAACATTATCGACCTTAGCCACACCAGAATACTTCCAAATACCTTTTAGGATACGGTCAATTTTAACGTGTAATACGATTTGGTCACCTGGCGACACAGGTTTCTTGAAACGAGCACTATCAATGCCTGCAAAATAATACACAGAATCATCGCTTGGTTTAGTGCCCATAGTTTTGAATGACAAAATAGCTGCAGCCTGTGCCATCGCTTCTACAATTAACACACCTGGCATAACAGGGTGATAAGGAAAGTGACCAGGAAAATATGGTTCATTGATACTCACATTTTTGATAGCCGTGATTTCTTTACCTAACTCAAGTGACACGACGCGATCAATAAGCACAAAAGGATAGCGGTGAGGTAAGTTTTCCAGAATTTCATGGATATCCATGCTGGTAGCGATTTTGTTGGTCATTATTATCTCGGGAGACTTCTTTAACATTGAACCTGTATTGTAACGTTTACAGGTCAGATTTTAACAGCGTAATCTCTTTTTCAAGTTGTTTAATTTTATCTGATAACACATCTAGATGACGAATCTTTGCAGCGGTATTGAGCCAAGCCTTGTGCGTTTGAAAAGGCATAAGTGCTGTATAAGTATCCGCGACCAATAAAGAACGAGTAATCATACTTCCAGGAGAAACTGTCACGTGATCTGCTATTTCTAAATGGCCCAGTATCATGGCAGCACCGCCTATTTTGCAGTGTTTGCCGACCTTAGCGCTGCCAGCTATACCTACGCAACCTGCAATTACAGTATGCGCACCAATGATACAGTTGTGTCCAATTTGAATAAGGTTATCCAGTTTTACACCCTCTTCAATGACTGTATCATCTAATGCACCACGATCTACTGTAGTATTCGCACCTATATCTACATTAGCATGAATAATAACCCGCCCTACTTGCGGTATTTTCAGCCAAACTCCAGCTTCTTCAGCATAACCAAAGCCGTCTGATCCTATCACTGCACCTGAAAATATATGGCAATTTTTCCCAATTTCACAATGGTGCTTAATCGTGACATGTGGCTCTAAGCGAGTGTTGTCTGCGATGGTAACGTCATTCTCAACCACACAGGCACTACCTATAACTACATTTTCACCTAGTACCACATTTGCGCCAATCACAGCTAATGGCGCAATACTGCATGATGCTGGAATGTTCGCTGAAATATCAACTACAGCAGTAGGCGCTATACCTAAAGTTGTATTGGCAATCGGATTTAAAAAAGCAGAAAGTTTAGCGAAGTATGCATAAGGATTATCAACAATAATGCGAGGAAGCATTGTTAAGATCGCGTCTTTCTCACGTAACACATAAGCACTGGCCTTACATGAATCAAGTGTTTTTTGATATTTAGCATCATTAACGAAGCTAATATCACCAGTTTTAGCATTAGCAAGTGAGGCAACGCTAGAGATGAGCGTGGTATCGTCACCGACAACGCTACCACCTAATATCTTAGTAATTTCACTAAGTGAGTATTGTTTACCCATTAGTTTGACCTGAAAAAATTGTAACTAGAATAAAGACTGGGGGATTGACTAAAAGTAGCTTATTTTTTACCTAATAATTTCAAAACTTTATCAGTAATGTCAATTTTCTTACTTGCATAAGCAACACCGCTATACACCACTAAATCATAACCTTCAGCTTCAGATACTGACTGCACGGCCTTGTTGATACGATCCTGTAAGCTACCTAGCTCTTCATTTTTACGTAGATTTATGTCTTCACGCAACTCTCGTTGTTTACGCTGAAACTCAATTTTAATATTCTGTACGTCACGTTCTTTAGTGCGGCGATCTGCCTCTGAAATTGTTAAGCCATCTTTATCAAGCACAGCTTCTAGCTCTTTAATTTGTTTAGACATACGGTCTAACTCTTGTGACCGTGGGCTAAATTCACGCTCTAATTTTTTACCACTTTCGGCTGTTTGAGGAGCATCTTGCAAAATTTTATCTACTTGCACATAGCCAACTTTTAAATCAGCGGCTAGTGTGGTAACTGGCAGACTCAAAGCAAACGTAACCAAACTAGTTAAAACTAAATTTCTCAATGTGTTACTCAATTCAAATCTCCCAAAACTACTACATTTTCACTTCTATTATGCCACAAGACTTTTGTCGTTAGCTTTATACAACATCTTTAGCGAGCCATTATGCACTTGATTGCTGGTGCTGTGTGTAACCTGCAACTTCCCTAGAACTAGAACTGTTGACCAAGTTGGAATTGTATAGCTTGTGTCTTATCACCAGTTTTTTGATTTAAAGGTTTAGCAAATACGAGTTTTAAAGGGCCAAATGGCGAGAACCAACTAATGCCTAAACCCGTTGAATAACGCAAGTCACTGAAGTTATAAGATTGATTAGCTCCAAATACATTACCTGCATCTAAGAATGCGCTCAGTCTAAATTGTTTAGAGTCATTTAAACCCGGTACTGGAAAGAATAATTCCGCGTTACCTAGCAAACTTTTTGTGCCACCTACTGAGAAGTCTTGCCCTGTTGTTGGATCAACATCTCTTGGTCCAAGTGAGCCATTATCAAAGCCTCGTACAGAGTTGACACCGCCCATAAAATAATTCTTGAAGAACGGATATTTGTTGCTACCATAAGAATCGGCGTAGCCAATTTCACCGTTAAGCATAAATGTAAAATCCTTATAAACATTGGTAAACCATGCCTGTTTATAATTAACTTTATAGTACTGCAGATTTAATACTGGCAATGAAACCTCACCAGTTAGTCTTTGTAATACACCGTTATTGGTAAATTGAATACTATCTCTTGTATCGTGCGACCAACCAGCTGTTGCTACAATAGAGTCACTGCTACATCCACTAGCATTGCCACAGAAGTCTAAATATTGTTTAGGGCTATTGCTAGATAAGTTAATTTTAGTTAAGTCAGTAGCTAACCCAAAATTAAATCCATCACGCTCATTAAGTGGAATACCGAATCTAACGCCCGCGCCATAAGAGGATGAACTGTAAGTACCTACACTAGTTAAACTGCTCGTATCCACATCTCGGCGATAAACATCAAAGCCTCGACTCACACCGTCTGGTGTGAAATAAGGGTCGGTAAAAGATAGCGAATAAGTCGTATTTGTCTTACCCGTATTCACTTGTGCACTTACACGGTTACCAGTACCCAAAAAGTTATTTTGGTTCACCGTAATACCGAACACTACACCTTCACTACTTGATAAACCTGCACCAAATTGCACACTACCAGTAGACTTCTCAGTCACACTAATATTTAAATCCACTTGATCTGCTGTGCCAGGTACTGCTGGAGTTTCAACGTTTACATCAGAAAAATAATCTGTACGAACCAAACGTTCTTTTGAGCGATTAATTTTGTTTGAAGCATACCAAGCAGATTCTAACTGTCGAACTTCACGACGAACTACTTCATCACGTGTGCGCGTATTTCCAACAATGTTCACACGACGTACATAAACACGTTTTCCAGGATCAACAAAAAATGTAAATGCAGCTGTATGCTGCTCTTTGTTAACTTCTGGTACGGGATTCACATTTGAAAAGGCATAACCATCATTACTTAAACGATCACTAATGGCTTTGCTTGTTTGGGTAACTTTTTCACGACTAAAAGTATCGCCAGCTTTTACTGTGATGAGTTGCTGTATTTCTGCATCGGGTACGATGGTTTCACCAGCTAACTTCACTTCTGAAATAGTATATTTTTCGCCTTCTGTGATATTCACAGTAATGTAAATATCTTTTTTATCAGGCGTAATCGATACTTGGGTTGAATCAATATTGAACTCAAGATAACCTTGATTCATATAAAAAGACCTTAATGTTTCAAGGTCAGCATTTAATTTTTGTTTGGAATATTGGTCATCTTTATTCCACCAGCTCATCCAGTTTGGCGTAGTCAGCAAAAACTGCGCACGCAAATCGTCCATGGTAAAAGCATTGTTGCCCACGATATTGATATTACGAATTTTTGAAACTGCGCCTTCTTCAATATCAAAACGTACTGCGACGCGATTTCTTTCTAGTGGCGAAACTACAGACTTAACAGTGGCGCCATATTTACCTTGAGATAAATATTGACGCTTAATTTCCTGCTCTGCACGGTCTAATTGAGATTTATCAAAAATAAGACCCTCAGCAATACCTACTTGCTTTAAGCCTTCTTTCATTTTATCGGTGGGAAACGACTTATTACCACTAAAGTCAATCTGTGCAATGGCTGAACGCTCTTGCACAGTGACTACCAACACATCACCTTCAGCTTCTATACGTACGTCTTTGAAGAAACCAGTGTTATATAAAGCCTTAATTGCTTGCGAAGCCAAATCGTCATTCATTGTTTCGCCAACTTTAACTGGCAAATAAGTAAACACAGTCCCTGCTTCAGTGCGCTGTATACCTTCTACACGAATGTCTTTGACAACAAATGGCTCCAGTGCTAGCGCAGAGCTAGCATATAAGCCAGATATTAGCAAAAGTATAGACTTAAGCTTAAGGTGGTTAGACGCTAGTTTGAGATGTTTGTGTGTTGTTAGTTTTTTAATTGCCATTCAATCAACCTGTTATCAATCTATTTATATCATTATAAAGCGCCAAAACCATCATAAAACCAAGTAAAACAAAACCGATTTTTTGTCCGAAAATCATAGCGGCATCGGATACAGGTTTTCCAGTAAAAATTTCACTCATATAATACATCAAATGACCGCCATCTAATACTGGTATGGGTAATAGATTCAGTACACCAATACTAATGCTCATTACCGCCAAAAAGCCAACAAATACTTTAAAGCCTAAATTTGCACTTTGTCCTGCATAGCTTGCAATGCTTACTGGGCCGCTCATGCCTTTCCATGACACTTTTCCAGTCAGCATATTACCTAACATTTTTAAGCTAAAAATGGCTGTTTCGTAGGTTTTTTCAGTCGCTTTAATTAATGCTTCAGCAGCAGAGTAATGAGTGGTTACAAATAATTTATCCAACTCACTTTGCTCTACTTTAAATGCAGCTCCTATGCGCCCTACTGTTTTATCATTCTCCGTGATTGATTCTGGTGTAACTGTCAGCTTAACTTCTTCGGTATTACGCTGTACTAAAATAGCTAAAGGCACACCGGGATGCAGCCTGATTTCTTGAACAAAATCCTCCCAAAGTTTTACCTTGTTATTATTGATGGTTAGCACCAAATCATTTGTTTTTAATCCCGCCAAGGCTGCAGGACTATTTTGAGTCACTTCACCAATCAGTGCTGGAATATCTGGTTGATAAATAGTTAAACCTAATCCAGCTAGAATATCCTGTTTTGCATCATCATAATTGATGCCGGATAAGTCCAATTGATGTGCATGTATTTCATGATTACTGCTGATGGCCTGAATCTCTACACTTCTGTTTTTTAAGGATTCATTTAACAATAACCAGCGAACATCCTGCCATGTAGCCACTTCCTTACCATTGATTTTTTTTATTGTTTCACCCAGTGTCAGACTAGCAGCTGCAGCTGGGCTATGCTCCGCAACAACTCCCACAATGGGCTTCAAGCCAACAACACCCATCATCATTAATAGCCAATATAGCACTATTGCAAGTAACAAGTTGGCCGCAGGCCCTGCAACTACAATGGCGATACGCTTAGCGACAGATTGTCGATTAAAAGCACGTTTTAAGTCTGCTTCCGAATAATTTGGTTGAGGCTCAGATGAACTAGTGTCTTGCGCTAGCTCACGCTCATCGAGCATTTTCACGTAACCACCTAGTGGTATTGCGGCCAGAGCGAATTCCGTTTGGTCTTTACCAAGCTTTTTAGTGAATAATGGCTTCCCAAAACCAATAGAGAATTTTAATACTTTAACACCACACCATTTTGCGACTTGGAAATGACCATACTCATGTATGGTTACCAATAAGCCTAAGGTGAATATAAAAGATAAAGCAGTTAGCATAATGCCTTAATCATTTCTGTAGCAGATTGTCTCGCAGCAATATCCACAGCTACCAGTTGCTCAATTGACTCTACATTTTCAACGCCAGCTGCAGATAGAATAGACTCAATAATACGCGGAATATTCATAAAACCAATTTTTTCCGCCAAAAACGCCTCTACTACAATTTCATTTGCCGCATTCAAAATAGCCGGCGCGGTTCCACCCATATTTAATGCTTCATAAGCAAGACGTAAGCATGGAAAACGCACCGTGTCAGGCGCAGAGAAATCTAATCTTGCCGTTGTAAGCAAATCTAAACTACTTACTCCACTAGTCAATCTATCTGGGTAACCAAGTCCATAGGCAATCGGCGTGCGCATGTCAGGGTTACCGAGCTGCGCTAAAACACTACCATCGATATATTCCACCATTGAATGAATTACACTTTGCGGGTGTACCACTACATCAATTTTTGAAGGCGGCGCATTAAATAGCCAATGCGCCTCTATCACTTCCAAACCTTTATTCATTAAGGTAGCGGAGTCGATTGTGATTTTTGGACCCATCACCCAATTAGGATGATTTAAAGCTTGCGCACGAGTCACTACTGTTAACTCTTGCATACTAGCATTACGAAACGGCCCACCAGATGCCGTAAGCAATACACGCTTAACACCCATTTCCATCAGATTACCACTACGTTGATACGGCATCACTTGAAAGATTGCATTATGTTCACTATCTATCGGTAATAAAGTAGCACCGCCCTCCATCACCGCTTGCATGAACAAATTACCTGCCATTACTAACGTTTCTTTATTCGCCAGCAAAATACGTTTACCAGCCTTCGCGGCAGCCATTGCCGGATGCAAGCCTGCTGCGCCGACAATCGCAGCCATGACAATATCTACTTGCTCGTGTGCAGAAACATAGCTAAGCGAGTCCTCACCATGTAGCACAACTGTGTCTGAACCTATTGCTTTAAGTTGCGTGCTTAACTCTTTCGCTGCGCCCTCTTGCAACATGACTGCATATTGCGGGGCATATTGCTGACATAAATCTAATAAGACTTTTACATTGGTACTTGCAGTTAAAGCAAATACCCTAAATCGCGCTGGATGCTGGGAAATAACGTCTAAAGTGTGTAAACCAATGGTGCCTGTTGCACCTAGTATTGTCACATTTTGTACTTTGTCTTGAATCAAATGGTCATGCATGTAATTTAAAGTTCACAAAAAGTGGAAGGTAAATATAAAACAAAGCTAGCGTCAAACTTGGAATTAAGCCATCAATTCTATCTAAAACTCCACCGTGGCCTGGTAGTAGCTGACTGCTATCCTTTATTCCAGCGAGACGTTTTAAAAAAGACTCAAACAAATCACCCATGATGCTTAAGACCACTATCAGCAACAACCCTACTATTAACCACAGACTATAATGTAAATATTGGCAGAGTAAGTAGCCGTAAATACTTACTGCAACTAATCCACCTGCAACACCTTCCCAAGTTTTTCCGGGGCTAATTTCTGGGGCAAGTTTATGTCGACCAAATCGTTTTCCGGCAAAATAAGCCGCACTATCGGCAATACTCACCGTAGCTAAAACACTTAACAACAGCCATGGGCTTATATTACGCAAACCCATTACAGCAACCCATGTAGCAAGTAAAAGCAATAAGCCTAAAATTACCATGCCAAATTTATGGTAGATTGGCCTTCTTAAAATCAGCCAAATAGGCGCTAATATCAGCCAAAATACTGAGGTGATACTTAGTAAACTAAAGATAAAAATATCGCGATAAAGTGATATTGATATGTTTGATAATACATTTTCAGGTACATTTAATGAAAAAATGAATGTTATGCCTATAAGCAAAGCGGCTATTACACTGCAGCGCATTTGCTTGGTGCTAAGTTTGATGAGTCCCGCCCACTCCCAAACACCTACTAAAATTACACCAAGTGATAGTATTGCCCATAGAGTTTTAGAAGTAAAAAATAAAGCAATGACAAAGCCAATAATTAGGGCAGTCGCGGTAACAATTCTAGTTTTAAGCATGTAGTTAGTTTTTTGTGGCTATTTGAATTTTGGTGTGATCTTAGAAAGCTTAAATTGGTGATTTTGGAGTTTGTGAAGCTGTAGTATTAAGTTCTTCCAGTTGTTCACTAGTACGGCCAAAACGGCGCTCACGCTTTTGATAAGATTGAATTGCTAAATTAAACGCCGCTTCATTAAAGTCTGGCCAAAGCGTATCGGTGAAATAAAGCTCAGTATAGGCAAGTTGCCACAATAAAAAGTTGCTAATCCGATTTTCACCACCTGTACGTATAAACAAGTCAGGCTCAGGTGCGTAACTCATAGATAAATACGGCGTCAGATGGTCTTCTCGATAAAAACCTGTAAGCTGTGGCGCAGCTAACTGCATTTTATTTACGGCCTGTAATACATCCCAACGACCGCCATAGTTGGCAGCAATGGTAAGTACTAAGCCTGTGTTACCAGCAGTAAGTTGGACCGACTCATCAATTTTTGCAATAAGTGCGGCATCAAAACGGCTACGGTCACCGATCATAACCAACTTAATATTGTTCTGATGTAGCTTAGCAACTTCGCGTTTGAGCGCATCCATAAACAAGCCCATTAAAAATGAGACTTCTTCAGCGGGTCTGCGCCAATTTTCGCTACTAAACGCAAATAGCGTTAAATAATCCACCTTGAGTGTGATGCAATATTTAACTAAGTCTCTAACGGTTTCAACACCACGCTTATGCCCAGCAATTCTAGGTAAAAAACGTTTACGTGCCCAACGTCCATTACCATCCATAATGATGGCAATATGCTTGGGAGTTTCAGAAGTGGTTGGAACGCTTTGTGTAGCGCTAGTAAAAAAGCCCAATTAACGCTCCAGTGATTATTTAGTAAATATCAAATTAAAGTTGAGAAAGACAGCCATACAAGTTTGCGGCATACTGAAATTAATCTTTAGTTACACTGCCATCAATTCAGCCTCTTTAACTTGCAACATTTTATCAACTTCAGTGACTGCTTTATCAGTTGATTTCTGGATGTCGTCTTGTGCACGACGTTCATCATCTTCAGAAATCTCTTTATCTTTGATCATTTTTTTTAATGTATCGTTCGCATCGCGACGGACATTGCGAATAGAAACCTTTGCACTTTCAGCTTCCCCACGTACAATTTTTGTTAAATCACGACGGCGCTCTTCAGTTAACATAGGCATAGGTACGCGAATTAAATCACCATTTGTAGCTGGATTTAAACCTAGATCGCTATCACGAATGGCTTTTTCAACTTTGCCTATCATCGCTTTCTCAAAAGGTTGTACGTTGATAGTACGTGCATCACCTAAATTGACGTTAGCTACTTGGTTAACTGCAACCATAGAGCCATAGTATTCCACCATAATATGGTCAAGCAAACCAACGTGGGCGCGACCTGTGCGTACTTTGGCTAAATCATTTTTTAGTGCTTCCAATGATCTTTGCATTTTCTGTTCTGCATTTTTTTTAACTTCGTCTAACATTTATTTCTCCAACTTATATCTAATAATTTTTTATGACTTATGCCTATGGCATTAATATTAAGGTGTCACCATGGTACCTTCGTCTTCACCCATCACTACTCTTTTTAACGCACCCTGCTTAAATATACTAAATACTGAAATAGGCAATTTTTGATCACGGCATAACGTAAGTGCAGTTGCATCCATCACTTTAAGGTTCTTAATAATTGCCTCGTCAAATGTAATGGTCTTATAGCGCATAGCTTCCGGATTAGTTTTAGGATCATCTGTGTAAATACCATCCACTTTAGTAGCTTTAATCACAATGTCGGCGTTCATTTCCATACCGCGTAATGCTGCTGCAGTATCTGTAGTAAAGAAAGGATTTCCAGTACCAGCACCAAAA
>JBKJRF010000008.1:0-4464 GCA_046594825.1 Methylotenera sp. | reverse complement strand
AGCATGTGTGGCTGAAGCTACAGCTATCGCACGTGGCGTGGCAGCGGCAACTGCTAATAATGATACTGCATTATTATCAACTTCTGCTCTTAGCGCTTGTACAGGAACTCTTCCTGTAGGTACTTCAACTGGCACAGGCTCATTCCCAGCTAAAACTCCTGGTACTGCAACCATTAATTGCGATTATAGTACTGGTACTTGTTCTTAATAAACATTTATAACTTGGTGGTCTTTTAGGAGATGCAAATCACCTGATGAAAACAGGCGCTTGACCTCGCCCCACGATCATTGATTTTAATGGATTTTATTTTTATTAGCTTTTTAGATAAAATCTTTAATTAAACATCTTAAGAATTGGGCAATATTCGTGCTATACAGCAACTTTCACCCAACCTTGATTTTAAAAAACCTCATCTTTTTAACTTATCTCGGGCTTGTTATTTTTTTGCCTAGCCTACATTTTGGCAATCAAGACATTATCATTTACCACGATAGTCAACGCTTAATTGAGCTAATTCTGATTTCTCTGATTTTAGTTTACAGTGCAACAACTGCTCTGGGCTGGTCGCAAGTTATTCACGTAAATCACAAAATAGCTGTCGGGGTATACCTAATACTTGGGTTTGCAAGCATCTCGGCTTTTTTAGCAATATCCCCAAGACATTCAGTCATTGAAATTAGTATTTTTGGCGGCTTGTGTTATCTCGCTTTACTTATCGTAACTATATATGAACAAAATAAGCACGTTTTTGTAAAAAGGCTGTGTTATGCCATTTGGGTAAGTATATTGCTATATTTAGTCTCATTTTATGCAGGCTATATCACCGCTGTTATCTCAAAAACCGCATTAAACTGGCCTAAACCATTCTCAGGATTTACCAATATTCGGTCATTTAATCAATACCAGCTTTGGTCATTAGGCTTAATTTATTTACCTTTACTAGCCTTTGATATCAAACCGAATATAAGGCTTGGAGTCACTGTAGCACTAAGTTTATGGTGGGTTTTATTATTTTACACTGCCTCACGAGGCGTATTATTAGCATGGCTCTTTGGTATGGTTCTCACTGGGCTTATCTATCGAAAATTGGCCTGGGAATTTTTACGTTTACAAATTACAAGTATTTTCACAGGTTTTTTAGGGTATTACATTCTTTTCAAAATTATTCCTGCTTCATTAAAATTAAGCTTGGTAACAGGGTCGGTATTAAGACAATCCACTAATGACAGAATTGAGCTGTGGGATAGAGCGCTAATGCTGGCTTACGACCATCCCCTCTTTGGAATAGGACCAATGAATTTCCCATGGTACAACGCTTCGCTTTCCCATCCGCACAATAGTGTGCTACAACTTGCTACTGAATGGGGCTTACCAGCCACTTTCATCTTACTATCAATTGCGGGCTATGCTGGCTATTGTTGGCTAAAGCAATTTAATGCTTACAAACTAAAAAAGGAATCAAGATTTAATAGTAACCTCGCGATTGTATTATTTTTCACTATAACCGCTAACGCAGCATACTCAATGGTGGATGGTGTGATTGTAATGCCAATCAGCCAAGTGCTGATGGCTACGATTATTGGGCTTATGATTGCGGTTTATACATCTGAAAACAAGGTAATTCGTGCACAAAAAACAATAACAAACAAAACTAAATTTCAGCCTATGATTGCGACTATTTTATTAATTGCAATAATATGGTCAACACTGCCAGAAATAAGGCAAGGACTAAGTGGCAGTGAAAAAAGATTTTCGATTGGCTATATTGCCGCAGGCCCTAGAATTTGGTGGGAAATAAAATAACTCTTCTGAATAGAAAATCCTACGCCTATTTGATTTATTATCCTTATAAAACAAAGTTATTGCTTAGAAAATACGTCTTTAATACTAAACATATGCTTGCCAATTTAACTATGACGCTAAATTACAAGTTACCTATACCACTAGATTCAGATTACCATTGACAGGGCCCAGCATGCCAATTATCACTTCTCGTAATATCTTGCAATTTTTGGTTGTATTAACCTATCTTGCCCTAATCACTCTATCCCCCAGCGTTCAATTTATCAACTATATTGAATTCCATGACTGCCAGCGTGTAATACAACTGTTATTACTTGGCCTAGTGCTACTTGATGGCATATTTATCGGGCTAAACAAAAATAGCATGATACCTGTGAATAATAAAATACGACTTGGCTTTTTCGCGTTACTAGGCTTAGGCATTGCCTCTACCGTTCACTCTATAGAACCAAGGTACGCAGCTATAGAAATGACCGTTTTTGCTGCCCTATGTTACCTTGCACTATTTGTCGCACGCCTATATGGCGAATATAAAGAGAAATTCATTAAAAAACTCACCTATGCCTTGTGGGCAAGCATTCTGCTTTATATGGTCTCGTTTTATACTGGTTATGTCACTGCGATGATATTTAAAAAAACATTAACTTGGCCGTATCCATTTTATGGCTTTAGTAATATCCGCCTGTTTCAGCAATACCAACTTTGGTCTTTGGGGCTAATTAGTCTGCCTTTGCTAGCATTTGATCTTAAAAAAAATATCCGTCTTTGGCTTTACTTTGCACTCACTTGCTGGTGGGTACTGTTGTTTTATGCTGCATCGCGTGGCGTGATTTTAGGTTGGCTGATTGCGATGTTAATGACTGCCGTTGTATACAAAAAACTAGCATGGCCTTTTTTGCGTATGCAGATGATTAGTGCAACAACTGGACTTGGCAGCTATCTAATATTATTTAAAGCAATTCCTATCTGGGTCGCCTCGGCCACCGCTAGTACAGTTGTTACAAGTACAATATTCAGAGACACCTTCACTGACCGAACTGACTTGTGGAAAGTAGCACTTGTGATGATAAAAAACTTTCCATCGTTGGGTGTGGGGCCAATGCATTTTTATTTTTACAATGCTTTTGGCACACACCCGCATAATAGTGTGCTTCAGATTGCATCCGAATGGGGGTTGCCAGCCACTTTAGTGATTTTAGCGATTGTAGGCTATAGCTTCTATTGTTGGATGGGGAAATTTAATGCAAATCCATTAGAAACGTCAACGAAGCTGAAGAGCAGTCTGGCGATAATATTGTTTTTTACAATTATTGCAAACGGAGCGTACTCATTGGTGGAAGGTGTGATTGTAATGCCAATAAGCCAAGTTTTGATGTTTACCATGATAGGCCTGATGATTGGTCAATATACCGAAACAACTTGGGTTGTGGCTGATAATAACTTAGCCAAAAGAAGACTCCAATTCAGACCCATTTTTGCGAGCATAGTACTGGTATTTTTGGTGCTATCGACAATGCCAGAGTTACTACGTGGTTTAACCAGTTATGATAGGGTTCTGTATAGTAACGAAAGAGCTTTCTCAATGGCACCCGATACAATCAATCCACGCATTTGGATGCAACAAAGGCGAAAAAATTAGGCGTAGCGTCAATGAAATGCAATCGAAAGATAGTTTTAATGATATAGCTAGCCTTCGCCATGTTATATCGAAGCTAGTTATTTTACGCCTTCTAAAAATGTTAATTAAAAAGAGACCTAGACCTCTTTTAATTGCCTATAACTCTCTCAAAATATCATTTTATCGCTAAAGATTTTACAAATTAAATACTTGATTATTCTTAAGCGCTTGTGGGCAAGGTGTTAAACCACTTGCGGCAATTTCTTGCATAATAATTTCGCCTTCACCAGGTTTTAGATGGGTAATATAAACCT
The DNA here is from genome assembly GCA_046594825.1 of Methylotenera sp. Classification (GTDB taxonomy): domain Bacteria; phylum Pseudomonadota; class Gammaproteobacteria; order Burkholderiales; family Methylophilaceae; genus Methylotenera. The sequence continues at coordinate 728 of JBKJRF010000008.1, read as the reverse complement.
CTACAGGCACTTGATTAATTGCAGGCTTGGAGATTGAGTTGGCTTTAAGTTTAGTGAGCTCAGCGACTAAAGTCGATGGGCATAAATGCTTAGACAAAGTAGCAAGCTCGTACTCGTTATTACTAAATGCAGTTTCTATTATGATGTATTTAAGATTGTTAATCTCATTCATTTTAGTCCACAAGGCATCGCAAACCGTGGTATCCCCAGTAAACACTAGGCTATTTTCACCACTATCTATTTGATATCCAACCGCTGAAACCACATGATTAGCGGGCAAGGGCGTAAATTTCCGTCCTTGTAAGGCAATCGTTTCACCTAGCTTTACTTCGTTATAAAGCAAAAATGGCTCACTTGTATTTGGAATCGCATTGAAGTCTGGCCATACTTTCCAATTAAAAATATGCGTACGCAATGTAGTTAATGTTTCCTGAGTAGCGTGTACCGTAACTGGCCCTACACGTATTCCCATCACGGTATCTAATAATAAAGGAATAAAAGCAATATGATCTAAATGTGAATGTGTGATGAATATATGATCAATCATCAATAACTCATCCATAGTAAGGTCACCAACACCTGTCCCCGCATCAATTAAAATATCATTGTCCACTAGCATAGAGGTGGTGCGTAAATCACCACCTATTCCGCCACTACAGCCAAGTATTTTTATTTGCATATAATTGTGAATGTTAAGTTATTGTTTAGCATTGCATGGTTCCAAAGTT
>JBKJRF010000242.1:0-3367 GCA_046594825.1 Methylotenera sp. | reverse complement strand
GATGTCGTTAGAAAAGTGTAACGATTTTGGTGACTTTATTTTTCGGCGTTGGCTTAGATTGTTTCCAGCAATGTTAATAGTATCAATATTAATATTGATTACTGCCCCATTTTTCTCTGCCCGACCTTTTGGTATGCCTTATGCAGAAGATCTAATTCCAGGTTTAACTTTTATTGAGCCAGAGTTATTTCGGGCCATTTTTCACAATCATCAGAAGCTGATTGAAGGTGCTTTTTGGACATTATTTGTTGAAGTGAAATTTTATATCGTAGCTGGGCTACTTTATTTTACTTTCGGTCAAAAGAAAATGATTACTGTACTTATCGGAATGTTTTTAATAAGCACGATTTTTGGCCTATTTCAGCCTCATTTACCCAAGGGGATTGAAGCACTCATAGGAACTATTCTTCATTATCTCAATTATCAATATTACGGTTGGTTTGCTGCGGGAGCACTATTTTATCGATACTTCACATTGAAAGATTCGCCGTCTTTTTTTATTGGATTGATAGTTGCACTTATGTCAGCCAGAGCACTTGATGGCTTCCTTTCAATATCAATGATATTTGCCACCATGCTTGTATTGATTTTTGCAATTTCTATGTATAACCAAAAATTGCAAGAATTACTATCTCATAAGGTATTAGTTACCATCGGTTTTATCAGCTACCCCTTATATCTGATACATGAAAATGCAATGATTTCAATGATTGTACAACTTCATCATGAGGATAGTTGGATACCAGGAATTCTTCTCCCTTTGATTCCAGTATTAGGAATAATAATTGTTGCATGGTTAATTGCTCGATTTTTAGAACCTCGTGTTAGGAGTTTCATTAAAAATTCATTACTAAGAGTTAGAGATTTAAAAATTTAATTACTAGCTAAACTTCTTAAATTTTTCTAAGTGTCGCATTCGCATTCGACTCAAATTTGAATGTCAGCTTAGGGGACGCTACAGCTATTAAAAAGCAGTCACGAATTAAGTAATTCATTAACCGCTTTTAAACATTAGATTTCTGTTTGCTCAGACATTTCTAGCGCATCATCTACTTCTATGCCTAAGTAACGTACAGTACTTTCTAGCTTAGTATGACCAAGAAGCAATTGAACTGCTCGTAAGTTTTTAGTACGTCTATAGATTAATGTGGCTTTGGTTCTCCGCATGGTATGCGTGCCATAGCAGCTTGCATCCAAACCAATTTCGGTCACCCATCCATTAACGATTCTAGCGTACTGCCGAGTGGATAAGTGTGGCGAGTCATGGAGCCTACTTGGAAAAAGATAATTATCTGAATTTAGATGTGCTTGGTTAATCCAATTACCTACGCTATCTCTAGTAGCTTCAGTAATTTCAAATTGAACTGGTTTGCTCGTCTTTTTCTGCAAGATAATGGCTCTCGAAGAAACTCGATCTCCACATGAAACATCTTTCACTCTCAAACTGACTAAATCACAACCGCGCAACTTACTATCTAATGCAAGATTAAATAGCGCAAGTTCTCTAACACGATTTGAAAGTTGCAAACGTACTCTGATAGCCCAAATATCTTTAATTTTGAGCGGTGCCTTTTGTCCGATGAGCTTGCCTTTATTCCAAGGACCACAAGCATGAATATTTTGATGGTTTTCCATGATAACTCCTCTTTGGTTGAAGGGGCTATCAGTGTGCGCTTATATTTTATTTCAATAAATCGGAAGCAGTCGCTTGAAGTCCAAACTTGATCATACTATTCAGGGGACTTCGGGCCCACCCCCGCCATTTAACTTTCCTCGAAGCAGACATTGGCATCTACTTTATTCCTAAGGGGTCAATATCTATAATGCTGAAAACCGTGCTATGTGGCTCAGGCAAGAAATCAGCAGTTTTAGTCAATGGGAAAATTACTGCGCTTCATCAATCATCTGAATGGTCTGCTCCTCAACCTCTTTAGCTACTTGAATTAATGCTGGGTCTTGAGATAATGCAGATAGCATTTGCATTGGCTTAATAAGCCCAATTTTGGTTTTACCTTTTTCGGTAAACACCGAGATGCGGCACGGCAACGCCATGTTTAGTCGCATATCGGTTGATAGCACTTTTGCCGCCTGAGCTGGGTTGCAAACTTCAAAAACTTTACACTGCTCGTCAAAAACAATACCTTTACTACGCAACGTAGTGCCTAAATCATGCACGTGCAGCACGCCAAAATTATGCCGTTTTACAGCAGATTCAAGATCCATCGATGCTTGCTCGAATGACTTTTTAGTTTCAGTAATATAGTACATACATCAATCCTCTACGTAATCGTTCTAAACTCTTTGTATAGACTTCCCTAGGCGATCAATGGCGTTTTTTTACTTTTCGAACTTTGTCTACATTAATTGTTTAAAGACGCTTAAATACTCAGAGAAGTTGCCCAAACTCAATCAGGATGAAGTCCCTCTTTTTTATTTTCTAAAACTTCGCCAGTTTTGGCATCCACACCCACTTCATGCGTAACTTTACCGCTTTTAATATCAAACGAATAACGCAAACCGCTTCCGCCTTTTTCCAGCTCAAGCTCTTCATCAGTAATCTTGCCATGGTAAGTCTTGAGCGCAATTGCTCTAGCTTCTGGCATGGTAATTTTTGCATCCTTAGAATATTTCTTTCCAGTAAATGCGTTAGCGGAAAATGTAGATGTAACAATAACCAAAACTCCAACCAAAATAATTAATTTTTTCACGACAGCTTCCTTTAGGATCACGGAGAGCTAGATATTTAGCGCTAACCGTCAAGGGAATCATGTCATATGTTGTAAAAGTGTTCTGTGCGCTATCGCATGTTAGGCAATATAGTTACTGCGCTTGTAAATATTGAGCTATTGCTTCTATATCTGTTTTTGACAAGCCTTTGACTACTTGGTGCATAACCGTAGCTGCAGGGCGCTCGTTTCCAAAAAATCCACTTAACTGTTTCTTCAAATAAGCAGCATGCTGGCCACCAAGCCGAGGAGCCGCCTCTTTACCTTCGCCTTTTTCGCCATGACAAGCTTGACACGCAGGAACACCCTTTTCTGCATGTCCATTTAAAAAGATGTTTTTTCCTTGCTCATATTTAGCGGTATCTTTGATTCCGCCAATATGTGCGGCAGGTTTTGATTCATAAAAGGTTGCTAAATTTTGAATATCTTCATCAGATAATCTGGAAGAAATACCCCACATGAACAGACGGGCATTTTCGTCTGAACGAGATTTATCCCGAAAAGCTTTCAATTGGTTAATTAAATAGGTAGCAGGTTGCGCTGCGAGCTGCGGAAAAAGTTCGGAGGTTGTTATACCGCCTGGTCCGTGACAAACTGCGCAGACTTGACGATCTAGTTTAGCGCCATTCTCTTCTGCAATA
>JBKJRF010000212.1:0-7525 GCA_046594825.1 Methylotenera sp. | reverse complement strand
AACGTTAGCAACATTACACCTGCTAACATGGCAGCAGACATCAGGCGATGCTGGCCAAAATACTTGCCGGCATTATCACCCAGCCAGTGCAGTACATTACCACTTTGATGAATGCCGTGATAGTTAGCAGCTTGCGCTTGCTGAATAGTTAATTGGGTAACGGCAAGATTACGCGCGTTTGACAAACGCTCTGCTGTAGCAGCGCTAACATGCTGGGCACGACTATCTAACAAGCTGCTCATATAATGTGCGACTTGTTCTTCTGATGCCTTCTGACCTTCTGACACTTGATACTCGCCTGTCAATTCAGGGATATTTTCGCCTAGGCTATTTTTCATGTTGTGTTCGTTTGTACTCATCGCCCGCCTCCTAATTGTTCGAGCCTATGTTTAATGACTTAAGCTGGCTATATTCAAACCCAGCTTCTCTATACCTTGCATTTTAAGCTCTGCCGCCATTGCATGAACTGCCCGCGAGCAGTGTGTTTTAACGCTACCTTGTGAGCAGCCCATAATACTTGCGGTTTCAGCAACATCCATCTCCTCCCAATAACGCAATACAAAGGCTTCCCGTTGACGTCTCGGTAACTTTTCTAAGGCACGTTCTATCAATTTAATAGTTTGGTTACGTTCAAGTTGCGCGGATGGTTCATCACTGTCATCTTCTACATCAATTGTTTCTAGTGGGTCATGTTCTTCCTCGCCATCATGTCCGCCCCCAAATGAAGATAATAAAGTCGTCCACAAATTACGTACTTTTTGCCTGCGCCAAAAATCACGCATGGTATTTTGTAAAATACGCTGAAACAGCATAGGCAATTCTGCAGCTGGTTTGTCGCCATATTTCTCTGCAAGCTTCATCATGGCATCTTGCACAATATCAAGTGCTGCATGGTCGTCGCGCACAGCATAAGCCGTCTGCTTAAAAGCTCGACGCTCTACTGACTCAAGAAAATCTGAAAGTTCTTTGGTTGTTGCCATTATGGATATAGGGTAATTACCAATTTTCTTATAATTAATCGGTGGTATAAAAATATCAGCCGAATATTATTGATGTACTCACTCGAAAGTATATCAGGTTTATATTTTGCGCTTTGCGTTTAGATTTTGCTGTATGCCCCGCTTTGGTTACAATCATATTAATCAATTGATGGGGTATATACGATGTGGAGACTAATTTTTTTAGGGTTACTTATATGGTTAGTATTGCATATCCTTAAACGAAATTTTGGTCAAATCAAACAGCCAAAACATAGTGATGATGAAATCAAAACTGAAGTTAACATAGAGAATAATGAGCATATAGAAAACATGGTGCAATGTGCTACCTGCGCAGTGCATTTACCTAGGTCTGAAGCATTTTTAGTCAATGGTAAAATCTACTGTAGCAAAGCGCATATTCAAAATAAATGAGTTCTTTCAAATTCGATTTCAACATCAAGAAAAATTTTGGTAACCACTATGTGATGGTCGCCAATGCACCAGTACAAGCTCGTGCGATCAACATACTAAATGTTTTTCGTCTTAGCCTAAGTCTAGTCTTAATTTTTTCTTATCTTTATGTAGATAGAAAAAGTTGGGTAGACAACGACTATGCCCTGTTGTTTTTTTATTTGGCACTGTCCTACCTAGCCTTTAGTGTAGCTGTATTAATTGCAAGCCACTTTAATGTGTCTAAGCCTTGGCTCTTTCAACCAGTACTCATCTTTATTGATATCAGTTTTATTATATTACTGATGTATGCAGCTGGTGGTATTCAAAGTGGCTTAGGACTTTTACTAATCATTACCATTGTCACTGCCAGCTTAGTCAGCAACGGTCGGTTAGCCTTATTTTATGCCGCCAACGCTACTATAGGTTTACTACTGGCGCAGAGTTATCAAATTGTTAAATTAGATTTGCCTGCCTCCTCCTATGCACAACCAGTCATGCTGAGTTTGAGTTGCTTTGCCACTGCATGGCTCGCATATACCTTAGCACAACGGATGCAGAGCAGTGAAGCGCTTGCTTCAGCCCGTGGCGTTGACCTTGAAAATCTAGCACAAGTAAACGCACTTATTACCCAAGAAATGCAGGATGGCGTGATTGTGGTGGATGCAAACCTCAATATTCGCCACCGTAATTTGCAAGCTGAAGCGCTACTTTCTTTACCAGAAAATAGTATTGAGAATATTACATTAATCAGTAATGCACCTAGTATCGCGAATGTCTTCAGCAATTGGGTTAAAGGTAATGACGTAGCCGACAATTTAATTATCTCATTAGGCAATCGTGAATTAAAACTTAGATTCAAACCTACGAGTGAGTTACGTAGTGCAGGCGCAGTTATATTTATTCAGGATTGGAGCCAAATACAATCTGCCGCACAACAAGCAAAATTAGCCGCGCTGGGTAGATTAACCGCAAATATTGCACATGAAATTCGCAACCCCCTCAGTGCGATTAGCCACGCCAACCAATTACTACAAGAAGAAGAAAACTTAACTCCGCCCACGGTACGAATGTTGCAAATCATTGCCGCTAATATTCAGCGTATCGATCAAATTATCAAAGATGTCTTGGAGTTGAACAGACGCGATCGTACACAACAAGAAAAATTTGAATTGAGTGGGTTTTTAGCAAACTTTTATGCGGAATTCTGTGCCGTTGAAAAAATTGTAACGTCAAACTTTCAACTTGAGCCTTGCCGACAGAAATATTTTATTGCCTTTGACCAACGTCATTTAACGCAAATTCTATGGAATCTAAGTAAAAATGGCTGGGACCATAGCCAAAAAAAAGCAGGCAGTCTAAATTTACGTTGTATAGAAATTGACAAAGGTCGTTTGAGTATTGAAATTAAAGATGATGGTAACGGTGTCGCCGAGCAAGACAGAGCTAGATTATTTGAACCGTTTTTTACTACTAAAAACACGGGTAACGGCTTGGGGCTATATATTTCACGCGAACTAGCAGAAGCTAATGGTGCAAGCTTACAATTCCAAGCACTAGCAAAAGGTAGTGCTTTTGTAGTCCATCTAAAGAAGTCCAGCTAAAAGAGGCATAATAGCGCATGGCTCAAAAACTTACCTGCTTGATCGTCGATGATGAAACTGATATTCGCGAACTACTCACGATGACACTAGAACGTATGGAAATTGATACTTATAGTGCCAGCAACATTGCTGAAGCTAAGGAATTACTGCAACAACGTCAATACGCGCTATGCCTGACAGATATGCAAATGCCAAGTGGCACAGGTTTAGACTTAGTAAATTATATTAGCGAATTTCATGCTGGCTTACCAGTTGCGGTAATTACTGCACATGCCAGCGCAGAAAATGCGGTATCTGCCCTTAAAGCAGGTGCTTTTGACTACTTAACTAAACCAATCTCATTAAAACAACTGCGCCCGTTAGTTGAGTTTGCACTCAAACTTTCTACGCAAACTAATAATAACAAACCGAATACATTAGAGATGATTGGTGAATCTGAAGCAATCACCTACGTGCGCAGCATGATTACCAAACTAGCTCGAAGTCAAGCGCCAGTATATATCAGTGGTGAATCAGGTAGCGGAAAAGAGCTGGCGGCTAAACTTATTCACAAAAATAGCTCACGGGTGGATGGTGCTTTTATTGCAGTAAATTGCGGGGCAATTCCAGAAAACTTGATGGAAAGTGAGTTCTTCGGCTACAAAAAAGGTGCTTTTACGGGAGCTAACCAAGATAAAGAAGGTATGTTTCAAGCGGCAAGTGGAGGTACGCTTTTTTTAGATGAAGTCGCAGATTTACCACTTGCCATGCAAGTAAAATTATTACGCGCCATTCAAGAGAAAAAAGTTCGTATGGTGGGCGGTACCGTCGAAGAAACTGTAGATGTGCGGATTATCAGTGCCACACATAAAAACCTGAGTGAAATGATGGATGCAGGTTTGTTTAGACAGGACTTGTATTACAGATTAAATGTAATTCAACTCAAAATGCCTGCACTACGTGACCGTCCCTGCGACATTCCTGTGCTGGCAGAGTTGTTGATGGCCAAACTATGTAGCAGCATGAATATTGCCACGCCTCAAATTGATAGTGACGCGCAGGCTTATATCAAAAAATTACAATTTCCTGGTAATGTGCGTGAATTAGAAAACATGCTGGAACGTGCGTTAGCGATGTGTGATGGTAAAACTATAACCATTGACGATGTCCTGAATGAGGATGCACTTAAATCGAATGGCGTTCAAAAACCATCATTTGACCTAGACCAAACGCGAGAGGTCAGCTTATCTGATTATCTGGAAGATATTGAGAAAAGAGCCATCATTAAGGCTTTGGATACTGCTAAAAATAATAAAACAGCAGCAGCAAAATTACTTGGCATTAGCTTCAGAACATTACGCTACAGGCTTGCTAAGCTAGGACTAGCAAAAGATGAAGATGCCGACCTAGAAAGCGAGGCAGAAGATCATTGAAATTCTATTATCTTCAGCCTAGAATAGATAAAAACTGATATTTAATGTAAGACCAGAACTAAATAAGTAATATACATCACGCCATTCACTAGCAAATGCCATACTTTAATGCCGCCTTTTGCTATTACATAGCGTAACCAAGTCGCTGCAATTAAAGTCATTGCAATCCCCAATACTACCTCACTACGCGCCTGCCAAGGTGTAAGCATAATACCAATTGCAGGTAGCAGCGTGCCTTGGAACACCATAGCACCTGTAATGTTACCAAAAGCCAAAGTATCTTTACCTTTGCGTATCCATAAAATGCTATTCACTTTTTCTGGCAATTCTGTAGCAATAGGGATAATCAATAATGAGAGTAAGAGTGCTGAAATACCAATTATTTCGGCTGCAGTTTCTACACCATTAATGAAGCCTTTGGCACCAGCAATCAATAATGCCACGCCTAATATTAGTTGCAACATAATCACTATTATATTATTTGGCAAACCAATTTTGCATAAAAACATGTCGTTACCAGCTTCAGTAGCATGCCCATCTTCCACCAAGGCTTTCGATGCACGGATGGTCATCATGATATAAATGAAGTACGTCATCACCATACAAGCACCGATAACGTAACGTATGATAGCTTGCTCATGTGGCACATACAGCGCGATAGCAGCAAAGCTAAAAGCTATGATGAAAAAATTAAGGTCGCGGACTAAACCCGTACGTTCTGGCCTTAAATTACCCTGAGTGCCGCGCTGCCTCCAAACAGAAATTGCCATGAGTGATATGGATAAAGTCGCCAACATGAGTGGTGCGCCTAAAATAGCACCCACACCAATTTCTTCATTAGTAGCTGTATTTTCTGTTCCTGCGAGCAAGGCTAGCAGCGGCACCATGGTCTCCGGCAGCGCGGTACCAACCGCAGCAAATATAGAACCTGTGACGCCTTCTGATATTTTAAGTTTTTCACCTAGGTGTTCTAATGCATTGGTAAACACTTCAGCTGCGATTAAAATCACGATGAGCATAACGAACAATTGCACAAATACCATGAAAGCTTTTCCTTGTTAACTAACTAATATCGTGATTTTATCGGATTACTACAGTATTTTAAGTTATATTTCGCATAAAATTAACTCTTATGAAATCCTATGCGATCAATGATGCAGGTTTTGCGGCTAACGCAACCTATATTGCATCACCAAATTTTAATGCTAGGCCTGATTATCCGAATCAAAATGCCATCAATCTAATTGTCGTCCACAATATCAGCCTACCACCGAGCCAATATGGTGGTAATGGTATTATCGAGCTATTTACTAATCAGCTAAATCCAGACGAGCATCCTTACTACGCAGAAATATATACACGCAAAGTTTCATCGCATTTTTTAATTCGGCGTGATGGCCCGCTGATTCAATTTGTCTCGTGTTTGCAACGCGCATGGCATGCTGGGGTATCAAACTGGCAAGGACGAGAACGTTGCAATGACTTTTCAATAGGAATAGAGCTTGAAGGTTCCGACTTTGATGCATTTGAGCCTGCACAATATATTACGCTTAATCAATTGATTAAAAGTATTCAAAAAATTTACCCTATACACGATATTGTTGGTCATTCAGATATTGCTCCAGGGCGTAAAACAGACCCTGGACCTTTTTTTGATTGGGAAAAAATTGTTAGGATTGACACATCTAAGTAACACCGCAGCTAAGTAATAATTTAATACATTTAAACTACTTTCTAGCCATGCTGATAGCAAGCACACCAATTAATACCAAGACCGTTCCACTTAGCTGCAACCATGTAATGTGTTCACCTAAGAAAATATAAGCCAGTAGTATGGTCGAAACCGGACCTATTGAGCTGACCAATGACGATTTATTGCTACCGATTCTATGTATACCCACATTTAAAAAAATAGCTGGCAATACAGTTGCAACTACTGCCATTAACAAACTTAACCAGTAAACCTGAGCAGGTAATTGCAAAATAGATGCACTATGTGATGTGCTTGCATAATGCACCCCGCTTGCTGCTGCTGCAGCCAGCATAGTATATGCAGTAAACGAAGTTGACCCTATACGCGGTATCGCCCAACCGCTATACACTAAATATGCTGCGTAAGTAATAGAGCTAGCGAGTACCAGTGCGGCCCCAAACAATGTATCTGCAGAACCGGATTTTGCCAATGACAAATCATGACCTACTGCTAAAGCCACACCAATATAAGTAATCACCAAAGCAAACCACTCGCGCTTACCAATTCGGTGTTTAAATAAAATGGCACTGAACATAATCACGATTGCAGGGTATAAAAACAAAATCACCCGCTCTAAACCTGCTGTTACATAGGCCAGACCTACGAAATCCAGCAACATTGGCCCGTAACCACCTAACGCGCCAAACAAAGCCATCATCCACCCATCATGCTTACTGATTTTTAAGGTGGCAGGCGAAATATGTGCCCAAAACGCCAAACCGACAAAAAATGGTGCAGAAAATGCCATGCGTAATGCAATAAGCGTAGATGCATCGACAGAATAGACGTAAGCCAATTTAACAATAATGGCTTTAGATGACAAAGCTATGGCAGCCACTAGCACCATTAAAGAACCAATAATAGTGTGATTTGCAGCTTGCTGAGTTTGAGATTGCATGTTGTTACCCTTTAAAAGGGGCTCAACGAGGATGTGGTGCTAATCAACCGCGGAGAGCCCGCGGTTGCATAAATTACGACAAGCAACAACCGCAACACATTGTGGCCATCAGCCACAGTGCTTTACGATTAATAACCGCTGATGCGGTAATATACTGATTGCATAACATAAGTTTTTGCACTCTACGTAATTGCTTATAGTAAGTCAAGATTAAATAAATTTTATGGAAGAAAAAGCTATCGCTAAATAACTTTAGCAAGATACTCTAAATTCAAACCAATCACTTTTGGTTGCCAAAGTACTGAATTGACGGGGAAATCTTTAAATTCACCAGTACGTGCGTAGCCTAACCGTTCATAAAATGCAATGAGCTCAGTGCGGATTGAAATAACTGCCATATGAAATCCCACTACACGCCATTCCCTCGA
>JBKJRF010000091.1:0-8412 GCA_046594825.1 Methylotenera sp. | reverse complement strand
CCCACGTCGAAACCTGGTCAGCCCCAAAACAGAATTCAATTATACGCTTTTCGCGTGTGATTAATGTGCTTTAGCACATATATTCCACGGCGAAGACCCTTGCGGTCTTAATAATTTTTGATAACTCCTCTTAAAAATGAACGAATAAAGCGTTATTTATTATGCGCACGCATAATACGACCTTTTTCACGCTCCCAATCACGCTCTTTTTCAGTATCGCGTTTATCGTGTTGTTTTTTACCTTTGGCTAAGCCAATCTGCACTTTGACTCGCCCTTTTGAAAAGTGCATATCAAGTGGCACGAGTGTGTAGCCAGCTCTATCAACTTTAGCAATCAACTTAATGATTTCTTCATTATGCAATAGCAACTTACGCGTTCTAATAGCATCAGGCCGCACATGAGTAGAGGCCGCACCTAAGGGTGTGACATGACAACCAATTAAGTAAATTTCGCCACGCTGAATAATGACGTAAGCTTCTTTAATATTGATTCGATTGTCACGAATGGCTTTAACTTCCCAGCCTTCTAAAACAATACCTGCCTCATACTTGTCTTCAATAAAATAATCAAAAAAGGCTTTTTTATTTTGTGCAATGCTCATAAAACTGAATATTTCTTGGCGAATGGCTTAAAATTGGTATTTTACTCTACTTCATCCATTCATTTTCAACTCCTCAAATTGAGTTAAAGTGATGAATATTACAAAGTAGACGACATATTCGCTATATCCATTCAAAAAACGATTAAAAACAAATGGCACAAGTTCAAAAAACCGTATTAATCAATCATTCGGCTAACCGCATGTATGCTTTAGTGGACGACGTTAGTAAGTACCCTGAATTTTTACCCTGGTGTGGAGGTGTTGATTTAATTAAGCAAGATGATCAGTCAACTATTGCGACTTTACATATTGCGTATCATGGTCTGCATCAGAATTTCACCACTGAAAATCATAAAACTCAACCAAACTTAATGGAGATTCAATTAAAAGATGGCCCGTTTAAGCATCTTGAAGGAGTCTGGCGTTTTATAGAGTTGAATGACGAGGCATGTAAAATTGAATTCAAACTGAATTACGAATTTGCCAATAGCTTTTTAGAAAAAATCATTGCGCCCGTGTTTAGCCATATTGCGAATACATTTGTAGATGGTTTTGTTGCTCGTGCAGAAGTGGTTTATAAAAAATAATTAGATACACTAAAAATCAATATTTGAGAATTAAAAATGGAAGTCTTTCACTCTGAACATAAAAGCCAACCCGAAATTATTGTAGAAGTTGCTTACGCATTAGCTACAGAGCAGCTAATCATGCCGATTAGAGTAAGTGATGGCACTACTGCAGAACAAGCCATTAAAGCATCAGGAATTTTACGTAAATTTCCTGAAATTGATTTGAGCATCAACAAAATTGGTATTTTTGGCAAACTATCAAAATTAGATGCGCCATTACGTCATTTAGACCGTGTAGAAATTTATCGTCCACTAATTGCAGACCCTAAAGAGGTGCGTAAACAACGTGCTGCAGATGGAAAATTAATGAAAAAAGGCGGTGGAGATTCACCGCCTGAAACTTAAAACTAAAAACTAACCTAGAAATTAACTATTTTTATTGATCGCAATATTTATCAACATCTGCTTGCGAATCAACTATACCTTTCTTAAGGTCTGCATCACTTAAATTTTCACGCTCACCTTTTTCATTGGTTCTTGCTAATCTACCGCCGTCCATATGTGTTTTAAGATTAGCTTTAGCGGCTAAACAGTTTTGTTGTTTCAGTTTTAGTGTTTCGTTAGCATTTTTTTCTGCTTCTGCATCTTTAGCGCGTTTAGCAGCAGCCTCATCTTTCTCCGGCTTAGTGAGCTGTGTGCCTGGTTTACCTCCAGCTGTCTTCTCTCGGTCTATGGCTTTTTGCTTATTTGCAGCGCTAGTTGCATCCCCCTCAACTGCCGTTAAAGGTGCTTGTCCTGTAGGCTTTGGAATTTTTTTTCCAATTAAGGCTTCTTTTTTAACGTTAGATGGTGGCGGTACATCGCTGTAACGAAAAGTACCATCTTTATCTTTCCATTTATAAATTTCAGCACTAGCTATTGTAGGCAAAATAAGTAGACATAATACCAAGGCACGTAAGTTCATCATTAAACCTTTACTTTATAACGGGTTTTGTAACTTTAACAATAGTATTGCTAGTTAAATTTTCGAGCAAGTATTTTTAGCTGTAAACTAAATTAACGTATTTTTAAGTGGCTCAAATTGAGTAAATTTTAACAAACTAATTGCTAAGCTGATATGTTAAGAATCACACGATAGCATTTTTGCTTTTTTACAGCTATACCTATCGCGCCTTGTGCCTTAAATCTGTATAATCTCGTTTTGGATAGAAGGATTTACGCATGCGTTTATTGCAACAAGCTCTCACTTTTGACGATGTCTTACTAGTTCCCGCATACTCAAATGTGCTACCGCGCGAGGTTTCACTCGCCACTCAACTCACTCGTAATATACAGCTAAACATCCCTCTGTTGTCGGCCGCGATGGATACTGTAACCGAAGCGCCATTAGCAATTGCACTGGCGCAAGAAGGTGGTTTAGGCTTTATTCATAAAAATATGACGGCCATGAAACAAGCTGCGCACGTTGCCCGTGTTAAGCGTTTCGAGTCTGGCGTGGTGAATGACCCTATTACCATTCAAAGCCATATGAGAGTGCGCGATGTGCTAGAACTGACGCAAATGCACAAAATCTCTGGCATTCCTGTAGTGGATAATGGCAAAATTGTTGGCATTGTAACCAATAGGGATTTACGTTTTGAAACGAATCTAGACCAACCAATTAAAAACATTATGACGCCTAGAGACAGGCTGGTAACTGTGCGTGAAGGCGCGGCAAAAGAAGATGTCATCCGCTTGTTGCATCAGCATCGCCTAGAGCGACTACTAGTGATAGATGCCGAAGATACACTCAAAGGTCTAATCACTGTTAAAGACATTCAAAAATCAACTGACCATCCATATGCGTGTAAAGATTTACACGGCAGGTTGCGTGTTGGTGCGGCGGTTGGCGTGGGTGAAGGCACTGAAGAGCGAGTCGCAGCGTTAGCTGAGGCTGGCGTTGATGTGATTGTAGTAGATACAGCACATGGCCATTCGCAAGGTGTTTTAGACCGCGTAACTTGGGTGAAAAAGAACTTCCCACATATTGAAGTCATTGGCGGCAATATTGCTACCGCATCTGCAGCCTTAGCATTAGTTGATGCAGGTGCTGATGGCGTTAAAGTTGGCATTGGACCAGGTTCAATCTGTACCACACGTATTGTGGCTGGTGTTGGCGTACCGCAAATAAGCGCAATCGCTAATGTTGAAAAAGCGTTAGCTGGTTCGGGCGTTCCATTTATTGCCGATGGTGGCATTCGTTTTTCAGGTGACATTTCAAAAGCTATTGCCGCAGGCGCTTACAGCGTAATGTTAGGCGGTATGTTTGCCGGCACTGAAGAAGCTCCTGGTGAAATTGAGCTTTATCAAGGTCGTTCATATAAATCTTACCGTGGTATGGGTTCCATCGGCGCGATGCAAAAAGGCTCTAGTGACCGCTATTTCCAAGACACAAATAGTGGCGCAGATAAATTGGTGCCTGAAGGCATTGAAGGTCGCGTTCCTTACAAAGGTAGTGTGCTAGCAGTGATTCATCAGTTAATGGGTGGGTTACGTGCATCTATGGGCTACGTTGGCGCAAGTACTATTGCCGAAATGCGTGAACATGCAGAATTTGTGCAGATTACCAGTGCTGGTATGCGTGAATCTCACGTGCATGATGTACAAATCACTAAAGAAGCACCGAACTATCGTATTGACTAGTTCTTTTTAATATCAACTCTAGCCACAGAGCTCATAGATTAGCGGAGAAAAATCTCTTGCTCTATAGTTTCTGTGGCCTCTGTGGCTAAAAAATGTCTCACTCAAAAATTCTCATCTTAGACTTCGGTTCGCAGGTCACACAACTTATTGCAAGGCGCGTGCGCGAAGCACACGTTTATTGCGAGATTCATCCATGTGATGTTTCTGATGATTTTGTTAAAAACTTTGGTGCTAAAGGCATTATTTTGTCTGGTAGTCACGCTAGCGTATATGAAAATGACACAGATAAAGCACCGCAAGCAGTATTTGAGTTGGGTATTCCAGTACTTGGCATTTGTTATGGCATGCAAACCATGGCACAGCAACTGGGAGGAAAAGTTGAAGCTGGCACTAAACGTGAATTTGGCTTCGCTGAAGTTCGTGCACGTGGTCATTCAGCTTTATTTAGAGATATTCAAGACCGCAGCAATGCCGAAAATCACGGTCTGCTAGATGTTTGGATGAGTCACGGCGACAAAGTGACCGAGCTACCGACTGGCTTCAAAGTCATTGCCAGCAACGCAACAACGCCGATGGCAGCAATGGCGGACGAAGTGCGTAAGTTTTACGGGGTGCAGTTCCACCCTGAAGTCACCCATACCAAGCAAGGTCAAGCAATGTTGAATCGTTTTGTACTGGATATTTGCGGTGCAAAACCTGACTGGATCATGGGCGACTATATCGCTGAGGCTGTTGCTAAGATTAAAGCACAAGTTGGGGATGAAGAAGTGGTATTGGGTTTATCTGGCGGCGTTGACTCTAGCGTTGCTGCTGCATTGATTCACCGTGCGATTGGCGACCAACTAACCTGCGTATTTGTTGACCACGGTTTATTACGCCTCAATGAAGGCAAAATGGTCATGGAAATGTTTGCGGGGCGATTACACGTAAAAGTCATTCATATAGATGCAATATCACAATTCATGGGCCATCTAGCTGGTGTTAGTGACCCAGAAGCCAAACGTAAAATCATCGGTCGTGAGTTCGTTGAAGTATTTCAAGCTGAGGCTAAAAAATTGGCAAATGCCAAGTTCTTGGCCCAAGGCACAATTTATCCAGATGTGATTGAGTCTGGTGGTGCAAAAACCAAAAAAGCCGTATCTATCAAAAGTCATCATAACGTAGGCGGGCTTCCTGAAACTTTAGGCTTAAAACTACTAGAACCATTACGCGATTTGTTTAAGGACGAAGTACGTGAACTTGGCGTAGCACTTGGCTTGCCAGCTGATATGGTCTATCGCCACCCTTTCCCTGGTCCTGGTTTAGGAGTAAGAATTTTAGGTGCGGTTAATAAAGAATTTGCCGATTTACTACGTTTAGCTGATGCTATATTTATTGAAGAGTTACGCAATACCAAAGATACTGCAACAGGAAAATCGTGGTATGAATTGACTAGCCAAGCATTTGCAGTATTTTTACCCGTAAAATCGGTTGGTGTAATGGGTGATGGCCGCACTTATGATTATGTAGTGGCTTTACGCGCAGTGGTCACCAGTGATTTTATGACAGCACATTGGGCCGAGTTGCCTTATGACTTACTTGGTAAAGTATCAAATAGAATTATTAACGAAGTACGTGGCATTAACCGTGTGGTTTATGACATTTCAGGCAAACCACCTGCAACCATTGAATGGGAATAGTGGTGATTTTGACTAAATTTCTAATCACTGAATTCATTACCACTACCCACAATCATTCGACACTTATATGAGTCGTGGTTTTGTTAAAGAAGATGACTTAGAACATGCAGGTACTAACCTACCTGAACGCCCCATTAGTACGCATCCAAATTACGTTACTGCGTTTGGCTTTAAACAGTTAGAAGAACTTGCAAAGGCCCTCTCAGCGGAACGCACAAGCTTAGTAAATCTTAAAGATAATCAGATTGCGATGCAAAAACTGGCTGTATTGGACCGTGATCTACGTTATGTTTCAGCAAGACTACAAAGCGCAATTATAAGTGCTAAACCGACCAGTAATGAAACAGTGTTATTTGGCGCAACTGTTGCGGTCGAAGATGAGCTAGGTGAGCCACATGTATTTACTATTGTGGGTGATGATGAAGCGGACATTAAGCTTAACAAAGTGAGTTGGGTATCGCCTATTGCAAAAGCACTCATTGGGCAAAAGGTAGGTGATGTAGTAGTATGGCCGCGCCCTGTTGGCAATATGTCACTAGAGATTATCAAGATTACCTATTAGGAAAAGCAGGATGCACGGAGAAACAAAATGCAGGTAAAGCAAGCGATTGAAACACGTCGCTCAATTAAGAACTACGACCCTCACCATAAACTAACTCAACAAGAAATTGATGAGTTGATGCAACTCGCAATGCTTTCACCTACTGCGTTTAACATTCAAAATTGGCGTTTTGTAGTAGTAACTGACCCGGTATTACGTCAACAAATTAGAGCTGTCAGCTGGAATCAAGCACAGGTGGAAGAAGCGTCCCTTTTGATAGTGCTGACTGCCGACCTAAAAGCATGGGCCAAACAGCCTGAGCGTTATTGGCAAAATGCACCCAAAGCTGTTGCAGATATTCTAGTACCTGCCATCGGTCACTATTATGAAAACAACGAGCAGGCACAACGTGACGAAGCCATGCGTTCATGCGGAATGGCAGCAATGACTTTAATGTTAGCCGCCAAGGACATGGGTTATGACACTTGCCCTATGGATGGTTTTGATTTTGATGCTGTCGCTAAGTTATTAGACTTGCCTCATGACCACATACCAGCTATGTTTGTCACTGTAGGCAAAGCACTTAAAGAGGCCAAACCACGTGCCGGCCAATTAGCGATGCATGAAGTAGTAATTCAAAACAAATTTTAAGAAATATATATACAGAAATTCATTCAATAGTATCGAAACCCACAGTATCAAAGCCAAGTATTACTATGGCTTAGCAAAACTTAAGGAATACACGTGTTAATTAGCAACAATATCACTATGCAATTCGGCGCAAAGCCATTATTTGAAAACGTTTCGGTTAAATTTGGCGACAACAATCGTTATGGTTTAATTGGTGCCAACGGTTGCGGAAAATCTACATACATGAAAGTGTTGGCAGGTGTATTAACACCTAGCTCAGGCAACATTTCATTGGATAGCCATGAACGTATGGCGTTTTTGCGCCAAGACCAATTTGCCTACGAAGACAAGCGTGTATTAGACGTAGTCATGATGGGCCATGAAGAAATGTGGCGCGCGAATGTTGAAAAGAATGCCATCTACGAGAACTTAGAGGCGACCGAAGACGATTACATGAGGGCAGCTGAGTTAGAAGCTGTGTTTGCAGAATACGATGGTTATACCGCTGAAGCGCGTGCAGGTGAACTGCTACTGGGCGTAGGTATTCCAATTGAACAACATACAGGCTTAATGAGTGCAGTAGCACCAGGCTGGAAGTTGCGCGTATTGCTAGTACAAGCGCTATTTTCTAATCCAGATATTTTGCTATTGGATGAGCCAACCAACAACTTGGATATCAATACTATTCGCTGGTTAGAAGACGTACTGAACAACCGTAACTGCACCATGATTATCATCTCACATGACCGCCACTTTTTAAACCAAGTATGTACACATACTTGTGATATGGATTATGGCAAGATTGCAGTGTACCCAGGCAATTATGATGATTACATGGAAGCCAGCACAGCAGCGCGTGCACAGCAAGCGAAAGACAACGCAAAAGCTAAACAGCAAGTGGCCGACTTACAAGACTTCGTACGCCGCTTCTCTGCGAATGCGTCTAAAGCGAAACAAGCTACTAGCCGCGCCAAGCAAATTGATAAAATTAAAATCGAAGAATTTAAGCCATCAAGCCGTCAATATCCGTTTATTCGTTTTGAATATGATGAGCGCGAAAAACTTTACCGTAATGCAGTAGAACTGAAAAAATTAAGCCACGGATTTGATAAACCACTATTTAATGACGTGGACATGATGTTTGAAGCTGGTGAAAAAGTCGCAATTATCGGTGAAAATGGTATTGGTAAAACCACGTTTTTACGTTGCCTTGTAGGTGATTTACAACCTAAGCATGGTGAAGTGAAATGGGCAGAAAAAGCTAATATTGGCTATTTTGCGCAAGACCACGAATACGAGTTTGCACAAGGCGAAGATCTATTCGAATGGATGTCACTTTACAGACAAGCTGGTGATGATGACCAAGTAGTACGCAGTATGTTAGGCCGTTTGTTATTTGGTGGTGAAGACACCAAAAAATCAGTCAAAGTGCTATCGGGTGGCGAAAAAGGTCGTATGTTATATGGCAAGATGATGCTTGCCAAAACTAATGTCATGCTGATGGATGAGCCTACCAATCACATGGATATGGAATCTATCGAGGCATTAAATACTGCACTTGATAAATACAAAGGTACGCTGTTCTTTGTCAGCCATGACCGAGAGTTCGTGAGTTCAATCGCTACACGCATTATAGAAATCAAAGCAAATGAAATTATTGACTTTACAGGTAACTATGAAGATTACCTATCAAGTCAAGGGGTCGATTA
>JBKJRF010000038.1:0-5194 GCA_046594825.1 Methylotenera sp. | reverse complement strand
CAAGGTGAATGGAAGCATCGTGCCACTCAACACCAAGCTGCAAAACGGCCAGCGAGTGGAAATCCTGACTTCAAAACATGGCTCACCTAGCCGCGACTGGCTAAATACCACGCTTGGTGTTGAGTGGCACGATGCTTCCATTCACCTTGGCGCCGCGCGTGCGGTGCCCTAAATCGGTATGCAGGGTATAGGCGAAATCAATCGGGGTAGCCCCCTTGGGCAGATCAATGACCTTCCCCTGCGGCGTAAGCACGTAGACCTTGTCCTGGAACAGCTCGCTCTTGAATTGTTCCAGTAGGTCACCGCTGTCAGAGACTTCGTCTTTCCATGCCAGTATTTGGCGTAACCAGACGATTTTCTCGTCAAATTTGGCGTCGGATTTGCCGCCTTCCTTGTAACGCCAGTGTGCCGCGACCCCCAGTTCAGAATGCTGGTGCATTTCGAAGGTACGGATCTGAACCTCTAGTGCCAAGCCGCGTGGTCCACTGACGGCGGTATGCAGGGAACGGTAATTGTTGCTCTTGGGGCGCGCGATGTAGTCGTCGAATTCACCTGGAATAGGCTGCCACATGTTGTGGATCAGACCGAGTACTGCGTAGCTGTCTTTGATGTCGTCGACCAGAATCCGCACTGCACGTACATCATAGACCTCACTGAAATCCAGGTGCTTGCTCTTCATTTTCTTGATGATGCTGTAGATGTGCTTGGGCCGCCCACTCACCTCTCCCTTGATGCCAGCTTGGCTCAACTCGTGTTTTAGCTGGGTCACGATGTCAATGATGTATTGCTCCCGGTCTACACGGCGCTCGTCCAGCATTTTTGCAATCTCCTTGTAAAGCTGAGGTTCCAGATAGCGCAGCGAGAGGTCTTCCAACTCCCATTTGATCTGCCACACGCCGAGGCGGTTGGCCAGCGGCGCAAAGATTCCCTGGCTTTCCTGCGCAATTTTCCTCTGCTGAGCCGGGCTGGCTCCCGACAAGCGGCGCAAGGTTTGCGTGCGTTCAGCCAGCTTGATTAGCACCACGCGGATGTCTTGCACCATGGCCAGCAGCATTTTTCGTAGGCTTTCTATCTGCTGTGCGTGGTCACCATTTTTCCGGTCTGGATCCTGCAGGCCTTCGATCTCGCTGAATTCCTGGATTTGCTCCATGCGTGAAATGCCTTCGACCAAGCCGGCGATATTGGCACCGAAACGAGTTTCCAGCGTTGGTCGCCAGTCGCCCATATACTCCGGCACCGCATGCAATATAGTGGCGGCAATTGTTTCTACATCCATGTTCATGTCGTTGAGGATGGTCGGTGTGCCGAGTGCGTGCTCCAACAGCGGTGCGCCCGTCAGTTCGGCATGACCTGAATAGAGCTGGGCAGCCAAGTCGCAGGCATGACGAATCAACTCGACTTCGGTAGGCGAGAAACTCTTCGCTGACGATTCAATCCATGATGAAACATCGTTTCCATTCGAAGCAAGTAATGCAGAAGTTGGGTTATGAACAGAAATCATGGAATATTATCGCATCAAAGTACTAGCTTATGGATTGGACAATTCATGTTGGACGATATTCGAATGCATGTAAATTTTCCATAGGCTGCAAGAAATATTCTGACGTTATTGTCTAGCAGGCTGGTTTGAAAGGTTATTTATTCCAGCATTATCTAGGCAACCATCACGGAAAGCTTTGGATGTACCTCCCGAATTGGCAGATTAACGAGCACAGCGGCACTAGCAAGAACAATATCTGCGTACCACATCCATTCATAGCTGCCGCTTCGCACTAAAGTGATTCCCCCCTAGCCAAGCACCAAAAAAAACCCGCCAATCTGGTGGCTGAGTAAGGTGAAACCAAATAGCGTAGCCAAATAACGAGGGCCAAATATTCTCAGTTTTGTCTGATTTGATGAGGCAACTCAATACACAAATCATTATTTTTCCAAAATTTAATCTTCTAATTTCTTTGTAATTTAATATACTTAATTCCATTGCATTGATTACTTCTGTATAGCCTGATAGTGTTTGATATAAATGCATTCGTAGACCCCCGTTTTACAAGAATGGGGATATGTAAATCATGCTACTGCGGCAATCAATTAACCAATGACACTTACTCTAAAGATATTACTGTCGTTAGTGGTGTTATGGCATACCTTCGCGTTTGCTGCTGGTGGTGTTTATATTTTCAACGCATACCATATTTTATTTCGGGGAGGTCATAACCCTTCTGGCGTAAAAGTCATTCGCTCGGCTGATTGGCAGTTATGGCTTTCTGGTTTTATGATTATTGGCTTAGGGATTTTGGTTAATGGCTTTGACCAGTATGCAGCGAACCCGAAACTGTGGGCAAAAACATTATTAATTATTATTTGGCTAATCTCGACGCAGACGATACGCCGCTATGCGGTGGTTAAAATACGTACAGGCGATAGGATTCCTATGCTATTAGCCTCATCTGTCAATGTAGCATGCTGGATATATGGTGCGTTTCTCGGCGTAGCAAAACCATTAGAGTTTGGCGTCGTCTCGTTCAGCATGTGGACGATTGGATTTGATGTAACGCTAGCGTTTTGCATTATTGTTACGATAGTACTTGAAAACCACTACAAGCCCACGACCGCACCGTTTAAGACGCCAGACAATCATAACAATTAGCCCACTTAAGCAAATACCGAATTATCAAACTTCAGCCCGTTTAGGATGAGATTTAGACCTAAAAACTCTCGTCAAAAATTGGTTGAGGTCGTCAACATAGGTATACAGCACTGGAATAATCACCAAACTTAATAGTGTTGAAGTGATTAAGCCACCAATCACAGTAATAGCCATAGGGGCTCGGAAGCTTGGGTCAGCACCGTAGCCAAGTGCGATAGGCATCATACCTGCACCCATGGCGATGGTAGTCATGATAATAGGGCGGGCACGTTTGTGACAGCCATCTAAAATAGCATCCAGTCGATTTAATCCGCGCTCATTGCGGCCCATGATGGTGTATTCCACTAGCAGAATTGAATTTTTTGTGACCACACCCATGAGCATGAGCAGGCCAATCACACTGGGCATAGAGAAGCTGCTTCCTGTTGCGAGTAACGCTAAAAATGCGCCGCCAAGCGATAGAGGTAGAGCGCCCAGAATTGTTACTGGCTGCAAAAAGTCGTGGAATAGCAATACTAGCACCACGTAAATACACAGGACACCTATCATCATGGCGGCAGCAAAACTACCGAATAATTCAGTCATACGCTGTGCATCGCCCGATTCAATCAATTTAACGCTAGGTGGCAGTGATTGCATAGAAGGTAAGGCTTTTACTTCTTTCGACACCTCGCCAATGAGGCGTTTACCTAACTCAATTTCGAAGGTGACATTGCGCATACGGTCTAGCCTATCTACTTGTTGTGGACCGCCGTTGATTTGAATATCTGCCACAGTTGCCAAAGAAACGCTGCCGGCACGGCCAGATACACGTAATTGGCCGATATCATCAATGCTTAGGCGGAATGACTCATCTAACCTGACCCGAATCGGAATTTGCCGTTGCGGTAAATTAAGTTTAGGCATGATGTTAGAAAAGTCACCAGAAGTCGCCACGCGGATGACGTCTGCCAGTGCTTGCACGGTGATGCCTAGCTCTGCTGATTTATTAAAGTCAGGCTTAATTTGTATTTCTGGCCGCTCTAAGCTGGCGCTAGAAGTAATATTACCTAGACCTTTTAAGGTGCGTAAATCGTGCTCTACATTTTTACTAGCGGCTTGCAATGCATATGGGTCATCGCTAGCGAGTGTGACTTGTAGACGCTCGCCATTACCTCCAGCACCCACAGAAACTCGAGCACCAGGCAATACTGCTAGCTTGGTTCGAATGTCATCTTCAATCACAGCTTGCTTGTATGAACGTTGGCTACGATCACGAAGGTTTAAAGTGAGCGTAGCCTTACGTACATCATTACTACTTACGCTTCCAGAAGGTCCGCCGCCGGTAGTACTAACACCTACCGCGGTAAATACTTGGGTGACATCAGGCAATTCGCGTAAAAGCTGTTGCGCACGCGCGGCAATTTGCTTGGTTTGCTCCAAGGTACTGCCAGGCTGCAATTCCAGCGCGACTTTAGTTTGGCTGGAATCTGCTGCAGGTACGAAACCTTTGGGTAATAATGGTAATAAAGTAAGTGACCCGACAATAAATAACGTCACACTCACCACCACAGTCTTACGATGTTTTAGACACCATTTCACAACATGCAGATAAAATCGCATAGACGCACTAAATTCCTCGTCAGTTGCAGCATGTGGTTTGAGTATATAAGCTGCCATCATCGGCGTGAGCAGGCGTGCTACTAGCAAAGAAGCCATGACAGCTGCTGCTGCAGTCATACCAAACTGTTTGAAAAATTTACCTGGAATTCCACCCATGAATGCTGTTGGTAAAAACACTGCTACCAAAGTAAATGTAGTGGCAATCACCGCAAAACCAATTTCATCAGCGGCTTCCATGGCTGCCTGATAAGGCGTTTTACCCATACGTAAATGCCGCACGATATTTTCAATTTCAACAATCGCATCATCTACCAAAATACCCACCACTAACGCTAATGCCAATAAAGTAAGTATATTCAAGCTGAATCCTGCGTAATACATAGCCGCAAATGTTGGAATAACGGATAGCGGTAATGCAACAGTAGCAACAAAGGTCGCACGCCAATCACGCAAAAAGCACCACACTACAAGCACGGCCAAAATCGCTCCCTCAAACAGTAGGTGCATCGAGCCTTCATAATTATCTTCTACAGGCTTAACGCTATTAAAAGCTTCTGTAATGTGGGTTTGCGGATGCGTAGCTGAAAATTGCGTGATAACTTCGCGAACGGCTTTAGCTACGGTCACTTCACTAGTACCTTTGGTGCGGGTAACTTCAAAGCCGATCACTTGCTTGCCATCCAGCGTGGCGTAAGTGCTGCGTTCAGCCAAGCTATCTTTTACTGTGGCGACTTGATCGAGCTTGATATGACGGCCATCGGCCATTGGGATATCTAGCATTGCAATTTCATCTGGCGTGCTAACAGCGCCCAAAGTTCGCACTGATTGTATGCTGCCGCCAATATCACCGCGACCACCAGAGGCGTCTTGCTGCACTTGTTTTAGTCGCGTAGATATGTCACCTGCACTAACATTCAAACCAGCCATCAATGCAGGATTGAGGTCGAC
>JBKJRF010000020.1:0-5752 GCA_046594825.1 Methylotenera sp. | reverse complement strand
TTAGCAAGGTTATGTGAATTTGAGGGGGTAGGATATTCGCAAAAAATAGCGTTAAAAGCGTATCGAAGGACGATTTACTGTAGTAAATTGTACCTCAAAAACCGCTTATTTGCATGAGCGAGATGAGCTTACTGGCTCGCTGTGATACCCCCATCGATATATAGTACTTGACCGGTGATAAAGTCAGAAGCGGGCGCCGCGAAAAATGTCGCTGCACCAACAATATCCTTAGGACTGGCAATCCGGCCCAAGGGTATTCGTGCCAACAAGTTAGCGCGAAAGGTGTCATTTTCCATGACATGACGGATCATTTCGGTATAAACGAACGTGGGTGCAATCCCGTTTACATTAATCGAATATGGAGCAAGTTCCATAGCGTGTTGTTTAATCAACATAACTAAGCCGCCTTTGGTGCTGCAATAGGCGGAATACCCTCTGTCTCGGAGTCCCAATTGTGAGCGCACTGACAGAAGATGGATTTGCTTACCTCTTTTAGCGGCAATTTGATGACGGGCAGTTGCCTGAGCTAAGAACATGGCAGCCTTGAGGTTCACTTGATAGACTTCATCGAAAGCTTCTTCGGTAACATCCAGTATTCCTTCTTCGCGCTGGATACCCGTGCTGTTGATTAAAATATCAATTGCACCATATGTGGCGACTACGAAATCAATTGAATCCCGTATTTCGGCAACTGATTTTACATCAACTGCACAACCCACTGCCTCATAGCCATTCTCACTGAGCTGGTAAGCGAGATGTTGGGCTTGCTCAATATTTCGACCTGCAACAACCACTTTTGCGCCTCGGCCCGCCAGTCCCCAAGCGATTGCTTCTCCAATACCTCCATAGCCGCCCGGAATATAAGCAACCTGACCTGTCAGATCAAATAAACCCGCAAGGTCACTCCCAAAATGGATATGTGGGGTAATCTGTTCCATCGTATAAACACCCTTACTTGAATGCTATAAATTAGGCTGCATTGAGTTTACCGATCAAAAACCTGCTAGCGCACCCTCACTAATTCCGCGAACATAATAGCGCTGCAAAATAATAAAGATGATCAGGGTCGGAATCATAGCGATAATAATGGTTGCGCTCAGCGTGCCAAAGGCGAATGATTGACCTTCGTCGGCTAGAATACGTAAGCCAGTGTTGATATTGGCGATTTGAGGATTAATAGCGAGTGAAGCTGCCAGCAATACCTCGTTCCAGATGTCAATGAATGTGAGGAGCACAACCGTCGCTACACCTCCGCGTGCCATCGGTAAGTAAACACCCCAGAAAACTCGGAATTCACTCGCCCCATCAATTCGGGCAGCTTCGCCTAATTCACGAGGCATACCTAAGAATGTTCCGCGCATAATCCAGATGGCTACCGGCAAAAATAAGCCAATATAGGGCAGAACCACACCGGCACGTGTATTCCAAATATTCAACCGAAACTCGAAAATGAGGATAGGCACAATTAAAATAATCCAAGGTATAGACAGAATACTAAGCAAAACATTGATGATTATTCGTGCACCGCGAAATTTCAACATGCCCAAGGCATATCCGGCCATCGAGGAAAAAATCACCACGACTGAGATGGTAAGGAGAGAGTAGACTAAGGTATTAAGCACATAACTAGGCAGTTTATCGCCTTTTTCAATAACTTTCTGGAACTGTTCCAGCGTGAAATGCTGAGGCACAATTTGTAAATTGGTCGTATAAATTTCAGTGTTGGGTTTGAAAGCTGTAAGTACTACCCATATAAAGGGAGCAATTGTAATAAAGCATAAAAAGGTTAAGAGTATGACGAGAGCAAGCTGATATCCCTGATCGTAATACAATGGGCGGCGTAAAGGGAAGTTAAAAAATATTCTTTGTTTAGTAATCATTTTATTTAAACGCGATCTCGTCGGTCTCTTAGGAAAAATGTCGTTAACAGCGTGATGATAATCACGATGAATGTGAACACCCACCCCACTGTCGAGGCATAGGCATACCATTGTTCTCCCTCGTTAATCTTTTTGGATACGAGAAAATACAAGGATTGTGTCTTCCCCGCCGGGTTGCCCGTAGTCAGTATGTAAATCGGAACAAAAATTTTAAGCGCTTTAATCATTTGTAGTGTGATTACTACAGTCAATGTATTCCGCAGTTGAGGAAGGGTAATAAAGCGAAACTCTTGGAGATGTGTTGCACCATCCACCCTTGCAGCTTCATAGAAATCTTTGGGAATGGCGAGCAAACCCGCTAACATAAGTATCCAAGGACCAAAACCCCAGAGTGTAATGGCAACCAGTGTACCAAACACTGTGTCTAGACTGCCCAACCAATTTTTGGCAAGATCAGGTCTTCCAAAGGTATCGCGAATGAGATGGTTGAAAATCCCATTATTGGGGTCAAGCACCCACTGGAACATCAAAAGCCCCATTGTAATTGGAATCACGCTTGGCAGAAATAATAAGCTCCGAAAAAAAGCCGTTCCAATCTTGACCTGTTGGAGCAAAACACCCACAAATAAAGCGAAGGCGACACTAAGGGGAACATAGACTGCTGTATAGAGCAGGGTAAAGCGGACAGCATTGCCAAAAGCGCGATCATTTAAGACTTTTTGGTAATTGGACAGACCTTCACTAAACCAAGTGACTTGGTGCGCGTTGAACTGGGAAAAGGTGAGCAGAAAAGAATAAACGACGGGATAACCAATAAAAAGAAGGATCATCAAAGCTGAAGGCAGAATGAGCATTAAGGCGAACCGTGATTGGCGTTGTTCTAAATACCAGCGCTGTTTGGTGTGTGCTTTATAAACCTTGTTTTCAGGGTCTGATACTACCAATGTCTCGCTCAACTTTATCGCTTTCAAAATCGTTCTTAAGATAAAAAGTTTTAACTAACGGGTAGCCAAGTTGAGAACACTCGGCCACCCACTATCCAATTTTATTGTATTGTTACGGTTTCTTAGCACCCGGCACTGTTAAATCAGCACCATCTTGGATTGATTTTAAGGCCTCTATGGTTTCATCCAGCGTTTGGTCGCCTGTCAGGTAAAGTTGAAGCTGTTCAACATAGCTATTACGCAGGAATTGGCCATCCCGAAACTGCCACTGTCCCATCGTTGGTCCTTCTAGTTCAGTACGAATGAAGTCAACATTGGCATCTTTTGGCAGGGCATCGTAGTTGGCCCACAAGGTCGGCATCTTACCAAAGTGCGTAGCAGACCAAGTTTGTGCATACTCACTTAGGATGGCCTCGCGAGCGAAAGCAAGAGCGAGATCTGCATGGGCCGCTACACGCGGGATATAGAATTGGTGTGAAAAGGCGATAGTGCCGCCATCGCCGGGATAGCTAAACATCTGAATGATGTCGCCTGAGGGGCAAGGAACAGTACCCTGTTCTTTGCACAACGCATTTGTGCCTTCACTTGAACGTGAATTCGAGGCATTGATGATTGCTGCTTGCCCCGCCTTTAAAGCATTACGTGCCCCATTATTATCTGTAAACACGGTGGTGCCGCCGCAGCCTTCATCAACAATCTGTTTTTGGAAAGCAAGCCACTTCTTGCCGGCCTCGCTGTCCCAATTAATCTTGCCATCCTTGGTCAGATAGGTGCCTTCTGCTGCTACTACGGCTGCCATCCAAGTGTCAGGGGCGAAATTATTGTTGTATTCACCTTCAAAGCCGATGATTTTCTGACCATTGGTTTCAAGTTTAGCTAAAGCACAAGCGTAGTCGTGAATTTGTCCATAGGTAGTGGGCAAAATGGGCTTAGCATTGGCATCAGCAAATCCAGCCTGAGTAAAAAGATTGGTATTGAATTGGAAATTAATCGTTTCACCGAGACCGGGTAAAGTAGGATAATGACTACCTTCAGCGCCTTCTACATAAGAAGCACTCAAAAATCCGGGTATCCACTTATCTGGAGCTAATTCGTCAGTCAGTATGCCATCAAGAGGAATGAGCTGATCATCAATAATGGCAGGGGCAATTTGGCTGACCAAGCCACCGAAGTATAAATCTGCTGTCGATTTACCCGTTTGAGACCATTCAAGAAAGATGCCGGGGTAGGCGACACCATTACCCTCATGTGTGAGTACAACGACATCCACGTCAGGATGATTGGCTTCAAAACGCTTCTCGAGCTCCGGCATATTATATTTATCGACCATCCAAGCCTCTACCGATACAGTAAGGGTTGTTTTGTCTTGTGCCAGACTAAAGCCGGTTAGACCCAACGAAAGACTGATCGTAAAAAAGAAAATGAGACTAAAACGAGAAAATTTCATAATTCATTACTCCTATTTTTGGGTAGTTAAGAACGGGTTTACTGATAAAGCATTGACTTGTTTATCACCTCCTTTTGTTGTAAATAGCTACAAGGTTACAAAATGGAATACCTTATTGCCAAATGGGGTATTAAGTTGTTTATTTTATATGCCATAAGTCGAATTATGTCAACTAGATGCCTTCCTTCTTTATCATACCCGTTGGCTTTGTAGCAAGATTGACAAGTTTCTTTTATTTGTTATGCTTGTAATCATATCCGATAGAGCAACAAAGGTTCACATTCGGAAACATGATGAAAGGGCATTTATGAGTCGCCAAGTTCAATCGTTAGAACGTGGGTTGTCGGTCTTAGAAGGCGTATTAAAAGGTGGACCAATCGGTGTGACCGATTTGGCTGTTCAACTTGAACTCGATAAGACCATCGTTCACCGATTACTCAATACGTTACAAACAATTGGTTACATCAGCCAAGACACCAACCGGAAATATATCGTCGGTCCACGTCTACGCATGGTTAGTGCTAAAACGCTATCTACCCTTAACATGCGGGCATTAGCACTACCGTATATGGTTCAACTGGCCGAATATACTAAAGGGGTTGCCCATCTTGCTAAAATGGCTGAATCGCGTGCCATTTACATTGAGCGAGTACATCATCCTATGTTGCCGGTGACTTCAACTGATGTAGGAGGTCAAGCACCTGGCTACTGCTCAGCAGCTGGAAAAGTCCTATGGGCTTATCTGCCACAGTTAGAATTAAATGACCTATTGGATCAGGTTGAATTCCGTTCTCATACTGTGAACACAATTTCAGACCGTCCAGCATTACAGAGTCAATTGGCGCAAGTTCGGGAGCAGGGATATGCAGTGGATATGGAGGAACATCGGCTGGGATTGGTTGGCATTGGCGCTCCAGTCTTAGATCATACCGGTAGTGTCATTGCATCTATTTGTGTAGCATGTCTTTCAAGTCGTAGTGATGAAATGGTACTCGCCGGTATTCGTGACCAAGTATTAGAAGCCAGTCGAAATTTATCCGCCGAGATGGGTTTCTCAAATGGTGATTTTTGAGACTGATTAAGATTAGCACGGACGAACAAGCGCTAATGAGCTAGCCTTTCATATGTTTCTAGGAGTGATTGTGTCACCTTATGAGGCTTAATCATCACTATTGTGAAAGCAACAAAAACACTTCATTTTTTGATGATATTTCTGTGGTCAAAATAAGTGACTAAAATAGATCTCTTTGACCAAAAGGAAGTTGCAATAGACTCGTTTTACATGACCAATTTGGCATTTGGTTTTGTTTATTCAAGCCAGGGGTAGTATCCAGATCATCTCTAATTGGTATTAACTTCTTCAATGGGTTAAAGTATTTTAAAATACAGTACAATATAATTGTTGCGAACGGGTCGCCGTGCCTATCCCAGATATTTCAAAGTTGAATTTGCTTTTCACCGAGCCCCTTATTGGGTCGACC
>JBKJRF010000017.1:0-2731 GCA_046594825.1 Methylotenera sp. | reverse complement strand
TTTTAGTTGGCGGAGAACGAGGGATTCGAACCCTCGATACAGGGTTAAGCCCGTATGCTTCCTTAGCAGGGAAGTGCCTTCGACCACTCGGCCAGCTCTCCGTTTAATTCAATTTCGCTTTTTACTGGGTTTCAATAAGAAATTCCAGTAACGAATTAGTCTTCACTAATAAGGGCGCGATATTACTTGATTCATGCCCAAAAATCAATCATAAATATGTGACTAATCATTACAAATTAACTTCTATATTACAAATCAGCTTAAGCTTCTTCTAATTCAAACGCCTTATGCAGCACACGCACTGCTAGTTCTAAATATTTTTCATCTATCACTACGGCAATTTTAATTTCTGAGGTTGAAATCATTTGTATGTTGATGCCTTCTTCAGCAAGTGTGCGGAACATTTGGCTAGCGATACCTACATGTGAGCGCATGCCTACCCCAACTACAGATACTTTGGCGATTTTATCATCGCCGCTGATTTCGCGTGCGCCGATGTGACCTTGTACTTTGTCGCGCAAAATAGCTAACGCTTTGTTCATTTCATTTTTATGCACCGTGAAGGTGAAGTCAGTAGAACCGTCAGCACCCACGTTTTGAATAATCATATCGACATCAATATTAGCATCAGCTACAGGCCCTAAAATTTGATAAGCAATACCCGGTTTATCAGGCACGCCTAATACAGTAATTTTGGCTTCATCGCGATTAAATGCAATGCCTGAAATAATTGGATCTTCCATTTCGTTTTCCTTACCGTCTTCTTCAAATGTGATGAGTGTTCCGTCGCCTTCTTCTTCAAAGCTAGAAAGCACACGTAATTTAACTTTATATTTGCCTGCAAATTCTACAGAGCGTATTTGTAATACTTTTGAACCTTGACTCGCTAACTCAAGCATTTCTTCAAAAGTGATTGATTTTAAACGGCGAGCTTCTGGCACTACTCTTGGGTCTGTCGTATAAACACCATCTACATCTGTATAGATTTGGCATTCGTCTGCACCAAGTGCTGCTGCTAGGGCAACGCCAGTGGTGTCGGAGCCACCACGACCTAGTGTAGTAATGTTGCCTTGTTCATCTACACCTTGAAAGCCAGCGACTACGCATACATAGCCTGCATCTAAATCGGCTTTAAGATTTTGCTGATCAATATTCAGGATGCGCGCTTTGGTATATGCATCATCAGTTAAGATTTTAACTTGAGCACCAGTGTAGCTTTTTGCTTTGATGCCAAGTTCGATTAAAGCCAGCGCGGTCATGCCGATGGTTACTTGCTCGCCGGTCGAGACAATCGCGTCTAACTCACGTGGGTCTGGTTCTGCCATTAATTCTTTTGCAAGGGTAATTAGTCGGTTAGTTTCACCAGACATCGCAGAAACGACTACTACAATTTGATGCCCCATTGCTTTATAGCGTGCCACACGCCTAGCGACATGGCGAATCCTCTCAGGGTTCGCCACAGAGGTACCGCCATATTTTTGTACAATCAATGCCATTTTAGACTCTTTTAAATTACGCTAATTAAATTTTATTTGACTTAAACTTTACAACTAAACTAATTTACTTTTCACCCAGTCTTTTACGCTAGCAAGGGCTAGTGGCAATTGGCTGGCATCCGTGCCGCCAGCCATCGCCATATCTGGCTTGCCGCCACCCTTGCCACCTACTTGTTGTGCAACGAAGTTGACTAGCTCACCTGCTTTGATTTTAGCGATTAAATCAGGTGTAATGCCTGCAGCTAAACTTACTTTACCTTCATTAAGGCTTGCTAATACAATTGCAGCAGACTTTAGTTTATCTTTCAGCTTATCCATCGTCTCGCGTAAAGTCTCAGCATTGGCGCCTTCCAGCGTTGCAGCTAATACTTTAATACCTGAAATCTCAATCGCTTGTTCCGCGAGGTCATCACCTTGTGATGAAGCGAGTTTTGATTTTAAGCGAGCTAACTCTTTTTCTAAAGATTTAATGTTATCAGACAGTTGTGCGGCCTTGTTTGCAAGCTCGTGAGTAGGGGCTTTAAGCGCGCTAGATAATTGGGTAAGCAACGCTTGTTGCTCATTAATCAATTTAAGCGCACCTTCACCGGTCGTGGCTTCTAAACGGCGCACACCAGCAGCTACGCCAGATTCACTATATATTTTAAACAGGCCAATATCACCAGTACGGCTTACATGCGTACCGCCGCATAGTTCTCGTGATGAACCAATGTCTAGCACACGGACTTCATCACCATATTTTTCACCGAATAACATCATTGCGCCTGTTTTTTGTGCAGATTCAATATCCATCACTTGTGCCTGCGTAGCCGCGTTAGCAAGAATTTCAGCATTGACGATTTGCTCCACACGTGCTATTTCCGCATCTGTCATTGGTGCATTATGCACAAAGTCAAAACGTGTTTTTTCAGTATCGACTAACGAGCCTTTTTGTTGCACATGCGCACCTAATACTTCGCGCAATGCTTTATGCATCAAATGGGTAGCTGAATGGTTGCGCATACTGTTAGCACGCGCTTGCATATTCACTTTTGCAGTAATTTGATCACCAACTTTTAATGTACCAGTTTTGAGTGTGCCATGATGGCCGAATACAGCTGCCTGTATTTTTTGTGTATCTTCCACGGCAAAAATGCCATCAGTGCTACGCAGCTCACCGACGTCGCCAACTTGTCCACCAGACTCGGCATAGAACGGTGTGGTATCTAACACGACTATGCCTAGGTCACCTTCAT